>CBDUOF010000001.1:0-51915 GCA_965368765.1 uncultured Anaerolineae bacterium
ACCTCCGGGGCGTTGGCAACCTCGGAGGTTTTGTTACTGTTTACTTGCCCCCAGAAGTGCGATTTAGCAAAAACCAGCTCAGCATCATCAGAACGAATCCTCCGAAAAAGCCAACGCCAACGCCTAACCCGGTAATGAGCATCCGCACGACTTCGCCCGAAGTAAGCAACGAAAAGCCGGTTGCTAGCAGCCCGACGCCGCCCAATCCACCTGATACAAGCAACATACAGCCTGGGAGCCGTTCGGCCTCCTGTGTTTCGCCACGCTGCCGCACAACGAGATATTCAACAACGGCCCCGATAATGGCGCTTGCGAGCCCAATGGCTACGCCGATAAAAAATGATTCCAGATTCATTATAATGTTCTGCCTCCAACGGTTGTTTTGGCTACGATGCGTTTGCCGTAGAGTAATAGTAAGCGGTGTATTGTGTGCTTGTCATCTGTGCTGTGTCATCTTATGCGTGGGTCAAACGTCACGCTGTTTGCAGGGGCCACAAGCGGCGTTTTTGCAGAGCCTGCCGTAACAATGGCGCGATTTGTCGCTGGATATGCTCATTGGCGTAGCCAACCCAACTCACCTCGCTGTGACAGTCTAGCGGGCAATTTAAGGGCTGACCAGCCACATCTGTGAGAATAACGCCGAGTTCCCGGGCAATTAGTTCGGTGCAAATGTCATAAGGGTGACAGCAGATGCCAAGCGATAAATTTTGTTGGGCAAGGATGGCTTCCATGAACGGCCGTATATCGGCGACAAATCGATCCCGTCCGGCCATAAGTTCATAGAGTTGCCCTCCCGTACAAATATATTGGTCTTCGAAGCAGTGCGCCTTGCCGGGCTTCGTTGGCCCTAATGCGCCAAGAATAATCTCTTCATCAATTGCGGCTAGCTCGGCACGTGCCCCAGGGAAGAAGCGGGCAATCATGGCATAGCCATGGGCGATCGTTTTGGCACGAGACGGCCGTACCTCTAGCCGTGTTTCACTGCCGCTGAGCCGATTAAAGCGGCTGGCCTCGGCTCCCTGGCCCCGCACCGCCCACAGCGCATCGGACAAATGCTGCTTCACCAGCGGAATTTCTGTTTGCACGGCCAGTTCAACATCTTGCAGGCTGGTTTGGGGTCCGCGGTTGGGGGCAACGGCCGTTAATATCCAGCCACTCCGTTTTTGGTACATCAACCCTCGCGTGCCATCGATCGGATCAACGATAATACGCCAGACGGCCGTTTCTTCTGGCGTCCCTTGTGGCAAGACAATCTGACCATTTGGTAATCCTTCGGCAATCAGCACGATAGGAACATGCGCGGCCACTTCACGCGTGAAAAAATCGATTAGTGCCGCTTCGCTTACCCTATCAACCGCGTAAATGGTGTCTCCGTCAGCCTCGGCAACAATGGCTGACAATGATTCCAGGGAAGCTTGTTCACAGGCTGTTATGACGGCCGTTCGGATGCTGGCGTGGAGCTGACGAATTTGGTTTAGCAGGGGGTGGGTCAAAGACATTGGAAACAGCGCTTAAGCGGAACTGTCTGGCATACGAGGAAGCTCAAAATAGAAAATACTGCCACGGCCGTTATTGCTTTCGGCCCATAGATGACCGCCATGCAGATCGGCAACCCATTGCGCCAGCGCCAGGCCCTGCCCGCTGCTGGTTTCGTCACCCGCTTGCCCCTGATAAAACTTCTTGAAGATATGCGGCAAGTCCCTTTTGGCAATGCCTGCGCCCGAATCTTCTATTTGGATCAACACATGCTCAGGGTCGGCTGCCAGGGTCACTTTTACCTTTTTCTTTTTGGGGGAATACTTAATGGCGTTTTCCACAAGATTGCCTACAGCGCGATGCAGCTTCACCGGGTCTCCCATAATTTCATGATGCCCAGGTTCAGCCGTCAGCTCAAGGGCAACTTGTCTGGTTTTTGCCTGAGGCTGAAATTCTTGTACAACGTCAGTGACAATCTCTAAAATATCGCACGGTTGCGGCGCTGTTTCCGGCTGCAGCTTACGTGATTCAGCTTCATCAAACAGTAGGGCATTGCTCACGGCAATGGCAATGGCAGCTGCAATGGCGCGTGCTCGCTCCAAATCCGCTTCACCAAAATCGCCATCTTTCTTGTTGATCAGTTGCATCGCCCCAATGACCTTGCCGCGAAAGATAAGGGGCACACAGAGCAAAGTACGGGTGTGAAAGCCGGTTTTCTCATCGGCCTTATGATAGTGGTGTTCATGACTGGCCACATCATTGGTGTAAATTGGCTGGCCGGAGCTCACCACCTGCCCAACAATGCCCTGCCCTACTGCCAACTCTATTTTCCCAATCTCCTCAACGGCCGTCCCCACATTGGCCAGCACATAGAGCGTGTCTGTTGCCTCATTCAAAAGCCATAGCGATGAAGCTTCGATTCGCCAACTGTCGTGCACTTGCTTGATAGTAAGATGAATCACCTCATCCAAATCAAGTGAGGCAGTTATGGTTTGAGTAATGTGCACAAGCGTATTTAGCTCTTCCAGCCGCGCAGCCAGAGCCTGATCGGCCGCCTGAAAGACTCTGGCGTTTTCCAGGGCAATTGCCGCGTAGTCGGCCAAAAATGAGAGCAAAAATTCATCTTGTTTGCTGAAGGCACGGTGCGCGGTGCGGTTACTGACACCTAATACGCCCAGATTGATGCCGCGCAGTTGAAGCGGTACATAGAGTATGGCATGAGCAAAGTAGCCAGTTTTTACTTTCATCCCTTGCCCCGACATAGACGATTGACGCAACGGCCGTCCTGATTGCATCACGTCACCAGCGGGAGAGTCGGCCAGCGGCAGGATCAGAGCCGGTTTGTTTAGCTGGGAAGGCGTTTGGCGGTTATACGGCCGTAAATGGTCCCCGGCATCATCGGGCAGCCAAATAGTGCTTTCTTCCGCGTTTGTCAGATAAGTTGCCGCTTCCAGCACCCGCTGCAACACGTCATCTACGCCCATGAGCGTCGTAATCGCCTTGCCGATGTTAGAAAGCGTTCGCATCTCATTATTTTGGCGGTTCATTTCTACTTTCAGGCGGCGAATATGCTCTGCTTGCTCAGCTTTGTCATGTAACAAACGCGTTTCTGCCAGGGCCCGATCAATCGTCCCAATTATTTCATCCACCGTAAACGGCTTGATGATGTAATCTTTGGCGCCCAAACGAAAAGCCTCTATGGCACTCAATTCCGAGCCGTAGCCCGTCATTAAAACAATGGGTGTTCTTAATGATTCTCGCGCCATCTGCTGCAATACATCCAGCCCAGTCATTTGGGGCAGATTAAAATCTAACATCACCAGGTCTGGTTCTTTTTCACGAATCATATCCAGCCCAGATTGGCCATCGTAGGTATGAATGGTGCGATAGCCAAACGTAGGCAGCACCGTTTCGGTGAGATGTTTTACAATCTCTCGACTATCGTCAATAATGAGAATGAGTTCACCGCTCATAATAATTTCTTCTTGAATGTGTAGATACGGCCGTCGCTCCCTTTCCCCGCTGGATACCAGACCAATCAATCATATGTTGGCAGCACTGCAATGCTCAAAATCGTATGGCAATATTCTTACGCATGTAATTAAGTGGCACAGTCCACCTGCTAATATATCTGGTCATTATAGCATACCCCGCTTACCTGTCGCCAAGTCAGGCAAACAAAAGAATATGCCTTCACAGGCACCCAAATATTGAGCGAAAGTTCGCTTGATTACTTGTTTCGCCGCAAGTTGCCTCTATACGAACTTTAAATGGCAAAATCGGTGAATTACGAAAGGTTTATACGATTGAAAAATGGAGAAATAACTTTACGTAAAGCCGGGAACGTGCTATAGTTAGCCAACTATTGGTTATGTTAATGTAAAACAGGGTGATTTTTGGGTGTTTTACCTGAAATTAGCCCGCTCATTTGCACCAAGGCGCATAAGGTGCAAATTGAATCTATCGTCAGTTTTGTGGAGGTATGCGATGGTTTCCAAACGGCGTTTACTCAATTTATTAACAGTATTGATATTTATTAGCCTTTTTGTTGTGGCCTGTGAACGGCCGCTTGGCGGGGGAGATACCACCACAGACCAAACCGGCCAAACTGAAGATCCTAATAGTGGTGGCGGCACAGATGGCGGTGGCGTGACTCCTGTTGATAATCCACCCGAAACAACCGACGAAACCACCGATTCTGGTGAGACGGGCGGCGAAGAAGCCGTCGATCAAACGGACAGCACAACCGATGGCGGCGAAGACGCTTCTACTGACACTGCTGATTCTGGTGAGGAAGCCCAGGATGACAGCGCTGAAGCCGGTGGCGGCGCAGGTGACGCAACGGGTGATGCTGAACAAACTTCTGATGAGGATACGGGCAGTGAAGAAGCCGCCGCTGACACAGCGAGCGACGAGGCTGCCGACACGACCACAACCAGTGAAGATGCTGCCGCTAGCACAACCGTACCAGCGACACACACGGTAGCAGCAGGCGAAAATCTGTACCGCATTGGTCTAAAATATGGGATTTCCTGGGTAGCGATTGCCAGCGAAAATGGGCTGGCCAATCCGAACCTGCTGACGGTAGGCCAGGTGCTCAAGTTACCGGGGGCATCTACGCCGACGCCAGATCCAGAGCCAACCCCATCGCCGCAAACTGAGACAACCTATGTGGTTAAGGCTGGCGATAACTTGTTCCGCATTGGTGTTCAATTCGGTATTAGTTGGATACAAATTGCGGAAGCCAACGGTTTGGTGAACCCCAACCTGATTAAAGTGGGTGATGAGCTAAAGATCCCGGTCAACACCCCAGGCCCCGCGCCACAATTTTCTCACGTCGTAAAACAGGGCGAAACGCTCTTCCTCATCTCATTACAATATGGCGTCGCTTGGCCAGCCATTGCTGAAACAAACAATCTGACCTCGCCGTATGTGATTTATGTGGGGCAAACGCTGGAGATTCCTGGTAACCAATAAGGCTAAATCTGCTTGATAGCTAGGTAGAGAATCATTCATCTACCACCTATGCTTTTAATCAACCTTTGTTGAAATGAAAAAGCGCACCCGAAACAGGTGCGCTTTTTTTGTGCCAATGCTGCCTGACTATTGGCTAGTTTTGACTGAAGTGCTCCGTACCTTCTGGCACTTCCTGGGCGGCCCATTGCATGGTATAGAGGTTGTAATACCGTCCTTTTTTGGCCAGTAGTTCCTCGTGGGTGCCCTGCTCAACAATACGGCCGTTATCCAAAACCACAATTTGGTCCGCTCCTACAATTGTGCTGAGCCGATGGGCAATCACAAAACTGGTGCGCCCTTCCATCAGTGTGTCCAGCGCTTGTTGGATTACCTTTTCTGTGGTGGTGTCTACGCTGCTGGTTGCCTCATCTAAAATGAGGATTCGCGGGTTGGCCAGCAAGGCGCGGGCAAAAGAGATGATCTGCCGCTGCCCCACGCTTAAATTGACCCCGTTCTCTCCAACTTCGGTCTTGTAACCATCGGGCATCTTGCGAATAA
This sequence comes from uncultured Anaerolineae bacterium, assembly GCA_965368765.1. Taxonomy (GTDB): domain Bacteria; phylum Chloroflexota; class Anaerolineae; order Promineifilales; family Promineifilaceae; genus Leptofilum. The sequence goes on from CBDUOF010000001.1 coordinate 5,491, forward strand.
AGGCATCGGCCCCAACGGCCGTTGCAGCTTCAACCACTTCTTTATGACTGGCATCCAAACGGCCGTAACGAATATTGTCCTCAATGGTGCCAGTGAACAAAAAGGTATCTTGCAGCACAATCCCCAACTGTGCCCGTAAGCTGGCCTGCGTGACCTGGCTAACCTCATGTCCGTCAATGGTCAACGAGCCACCCGTGATGTCAAAAAAGCGAGAGATGAGCCGAATGATAGTGCTCTTGCCTGCGCCCGTTTCGCCTACCAGCGCAATACGTTGCCCTGGCTGAGCGCTGAGCGTAATCCCTTGCAGCACGGGGACCCCGTCCTGGTAACTAAACATCACATCTTCAAAAGCGACATGCCCCTGAACGGGTGGCAAATCAACCGCGCCGGGCGCATCCAACAGATCAGGGGAGGTGTCTAGCAAATTGAATACCCGTTCGCTCGCGGCCATCGTCGCCTGGAAAGTATTGTAGCGCTGTGCCAGTTCCCGAATCGGGTCAAAAAATCGGTCAATGTACAGCACAAAAGCCACCAGCGTACCGGTTGTCAATGCATCTCCAAGTACCAGCCAGCCCCCCACGCCAATGACCAACGCCGTTGCCAGAGACCCCATGAAATCAACTCCAGGGAAGAAAATAGCCGTCAGACGACTGGCATCAACATTGGCATTGAAAAAGGAGTAGTTCAGATCATCAAAATATTGGGCATTTTTCGCTTCACGGATGAAGCTTTTGGTGACGCGAATGCCGGAAATGGATTCATTGAGGTAACCATTGATAAGCGAAAGCCGCTGTCGCGTGGCTCTGTAGGCCCCACGCACCCGAACCCGCCAATAGTTGGTTAAGATATACATGAGCGGCAATACGGCAAAGGTCACCAGGGCCAACCGCCAATTAAGGAGCAGCATGGCGATGATGATGCCCGTCAGGGTGAAGAAAGAGCGAAACAGCCCGGTGATCGACCAGGTGATGAAATCTTGCAGCACGCCCACATCGCTAATCAGGCGGCTCATAAGGCGCCCCACGCTGTAGTTATTGTGGAAGTTAAGCGACAACGTGTGGAGATGGCGAAATAAATCGCTGCGGTAATCCACGACCACTTTGGTGCCAACATACGCCATAATGGCAATGCGAAACCGATTCGTGATCCATTCACTTACAGCAGCCACTATAAAAAGAATTGTCCACAGTCGCAATGTGTCCAGGGAACCTTCCCGGATGCCATTATCAATGGCCTTTCCGATAATAGTGGGCTGGGAGACGGCCAACAGGGAACTGGCAATCATGAGGGCAACGGCCACCGTGAGCCTCGATAGATACGGGCGCATGTAACCCAGCAACCGACGCACCAAACGGCCGTCGTACGCTTTGCCCATCGCTTCATCATCTTCCTTGAGCAATGCTTGAATTCGTTCTTCGCGCTCTAGCCGTTCCTGCTCTTCGATGCCAATTCTCGGATCGAACTGTTTTTGTCGGGAACGGCCGTTCATCTTTCCATTTTGCGCTTGGTTTTGATTATCAGACATTATGCCTTCCCTCCCATTTCTGCTTCCAGGGCCACAAACGCCTCCTGGTCTTTCAGCTGCAAATCATAAATCTGCCGGTACAGACCGCCCTGAGTCAACAATGTTTCATGGGTTCCGCGCTGGACAATACGGCCGTGATCCAGCACCAATATTTCATCCGCACTCTTTAACGTCAGTAGCCGTTGGGCAATCACAAAAGTTGTGCGCCCTTCCATGAGAACAGCCAATGCTTCTTGAATAAGATGCTCTGTTTCAGTGTCTACGCTGCTTGTAGAATCGTCCAATATTAGGATGCGTGGGTCGGTGAGCAAGGCACGCGCAATGGCAATGCGCTGTTTTTGTCCACCGCTCAGCGTGACGCCCCGTTCGCCCACGCGGGTATCGTATCCCTCTGGCATCCTGGTAATGAAGTCATGAGCACGGGCCGCTGTGGCGGCTGCGATAATCTCTTCCTCGCTGGCATCGGGACGGCCGTAGGCAATGTTTTCCCCCACGGTTTGACTAAACAGGACTGGATCCTGTAGCACAATGCCAACCTGCCGTCGCAGCGATTGCACCTGTACGGAACGAACATCAAATCCATCAACCAAAACCTGACCCGCTGTCGCGTCATAAAAACGGGGAATCAAATTGGTCAACGTCGATTTACCCGAGCCGGTTGGCCCAATCAAGGCAATGGTTTGTCCTGGTTCCGCATGAAATGAGATATCAGCCAGAATTTTAAGATCTTCACGGTAGGCAAAATCGACACCTTGATAGGTCACCGAACCAGTCAGCCTATCCAGCCAGATGGCGTCTTCGCGCTCCTCAATTTCGCTGGGTGTGTCAATAATGTCGAAGACACGCTGAGCGCTGGCCCCTGCCGTGGCGGCCAAATTCACCAGGAATCCCAGGCGCTGCACGGGCGCGCCCAGCATTAACACATAGGAAATGAGGGCAAAGAGAGTGCCAACCGTAATTTCCCCATCTAATGCAATGGGGCCGCCAAACCAAAGCAGTAAAAAGATGGCGGATGCAACCAAAAACGTAAACAAAGGCCAGTTGTTGGCCCAGGTGCGAATAAGGCCGTAGCGATGGTCGAACCAGGTATTATTTTCATTATCGAATTTATCCAGTTCATAGGGCTCACGGGCAAATGCTTTTACTACATTAATCCCTGTCATGCTTTCTTGCATCGTTGATGAGAGCACGCCCATCTGCTCTTGAATGAGCTTGAACATGGGGCGCACAGTGTTGCCAAAGCGAATGGTGGCATAAATTAACAGGGGGATGGGAATAAGACCCAGCAGAGAAAGCTGTACTGATTCCAAAAACATCGCAATAATGACGCCTACCAAAAGCAAGGTTGTCGAGAGCAGCCCCATCAGCCCAACGCCGACAAAACGCTCTGTTTCGGTAATGTCGCTAGTGGCCCGGCTCATCAAGTCGCCTGTCAGGGTACGATCATGAAAGCTAAAGGGCAGCGCCTGAACGCTATTGTAGAAGTGGTTGCGCAAATCATAAGAAACGCGATGGGTGAGCCATTCACCAAAATAGAGTTGGCCAAAACCAGCAACGCCTCGCACCACGGCAATGACCAATATGACGCCACCAGCAATAAAAAGCGCCCGTGGTTCACCCTCAGTCAACCCGTTATCGATAGCATCTTTGATGATCTGAGGCACGAATAGATTGAGCAGAGTGGCAAAAAACATGGACAGGTAGGCGATGGCCACCTGTTTCCAATAGGGTCTAAGATACCCAAGCAATCGTTGGTAGACTGCATTTTCCTTCATAAACTTAATCCTCCAAAGTCTATTAAGTGAGGCAACGGCCGTTCTCCAAGCCATCGACTAAACCGTGGTAGAGGGCCATCCTCGGTTCATTAGACAATCGTCTAACTGAACATCCAAGTTTATATAAACCCGACGCAGATGTCCACTTCTGCGTTTGATTGCCCCTTAATTGCCACTGTCACAACGGCCGTTTCTACCAGGCTAGCCACATTACCACTCTTTTTAGCAGCAATTGCACAATAAAACCAAAATATTTGGTGGTATTTTTAATAATTTGCGGAAATAATCAAAATTATTGTTGACAGACACAAAATTATTGTGTATATTGCTCACATCGTTTATATTTCAAGCAAGCAATGGCCGTTTATAAAAGCACAACGTAAAAAATAGCCAACCCGTAAGGAATTCATTCATGCGTAAATTGTTAGAAAGTTGTCCCGCTTGTGCCGGAGAGTTGGTCGTCACCCAACAATCCTGCCGCAGTTGCGGTACGATGATTGTCGGGGAATTTACCCCGAATATTTTTTCTCGCTTATCCCCGGAAAACCTGCACTTTTTAGAGCAATTCGTAAAAAACAAAGGCAATGTCAAAGAAATGGAGCGAGAAATTGGCATGTCTTACTGGACAATTCGCAATCGCCTGAATGAAATTGTGGAAGCACTTGGTTTTGAAAACAAAGAGGTTCCACCCTCTGAAGCGCAAGAAGTGCTGGCACAAAATCGCCTGGAAATTTTAGCGCGTGTGGACAACGGCGAGATTGACGTCACCGAAGGCATCAAGCTTCTGAATCAGCTAAAGCCTACAACATAACCGTATTCACTCCAACTCTTTAAATTGATCAACCGCTTTTCAGAAACGGCCGTCTCGCCGAGGTTGCTTGCTGCCCGATAAACAGTCGCTGACAATTGACAAATTGACCAGCAATGATCAAGGAGAATCTTATGAAGGAAGAACGTGCTCAAATATTAGACATGCTGCAAAAAGGCAAGATTACAGTTGATGAGGCAGATCAGCTGTTGGAAGCATTGGCGGGAACGGCCGTTTCCGCAAGTCAACCCACCCCCGCTAAAAACATCACGCCGCCTGTGCCGCCAAAATCCGGCCCCAAATTAACGTCTGACCAGATCTTGAAACTCAACCGGGAAGGGGTAGACCCAGACTTTATTCGGGCGGTGCGCCAACTGAACAACAGCACCTTGACAGGAGATCACATCGTTCGCATGGCGGTCGAGGGCGTGGATCCGGCGTTTATTACGGCCGTTTCCCAACTAGAAAATCTCCCTCTCACTGGAGATCACATTGCACAAATGGGCATCGAAGGCGTCGATCCCGACTTTCTGCGAGCCGTGAACGGCTTAACGTTGCAGGGTCTTTCTGGTGACCACATTATGCACATGGGCCTTGAAGGCGTTGATGATTCGTTTATTCACAAAATAAAAGAGTCAGACTTTATCCATGAACTAACGGGTGACGCCTTCGTACAAATGGCCCTTGAAGGCATCAATGATGAGTTACTGCAGGAAGCGATTCAGCTATTGTAAACCGTTGGTTACAAGAAAGTGGTGGCTGGCGCAAGCAGCTAGCCGCCATTGCCAGAACCAGCGAAGAAGGAGCACAAAATGAATGACGAGCGTAAAATGATATTGACGATGTTGGCCGAAGGCAAAGTATCGGCCGAAGAAGCCAATTTACTGCTAGAGGCGTTGACAACCAGTGAGGCAAAACCGATTCCGCCAACGCCACCTGCCCCTCCCAAGATGGTGGCGCCGCCCGAATTTGCCAATCAATTCCGCTGGGGAAACCAGGGACCGCCCCGCCACGGCAACCAGCACGTCACGCCCGAGTATGTCGAAGCGATGGCGCGAGTTGGCCTAAAGAATCTTATGCCAGATGAACTCTGGCAGCTGCAAATCCACCACGTGCGCCCTGGCTATATTCAGCAACTGCAGGCCGCTGGCTTAACCGATCTCTCTGTTGATGATATTGTGCAAATGGCAATTCATCACGTGCGTCCTGAGTTGATTCAGGAAGTACGCAGCCTGGGGCTGTCTCATCTCACGGTGGACGATGTGGTGCAGCTTGGCATCCACAACGTACGCCCTGAATATTTGCGTCAGGTGCAGGCTTTGGGGCTGACCGATCTCAGTGTAGATGATATTGTGCAGCTAAGTATTCACCGCGTGCGCCCAGAAATGATTCAGGCAATCCGTGAACTGGGACTGGATGATTTATCAGTAGATGATGTGGTTCAACTTGGCATTCACAACGTACGGCCGAATTTGGTTCGAGAAGTGCGGGCCATGGGGCTGAACGATCTGACCATTGACCAAATTGTGCAGCTAGGTATTCACAACATCCGGCCAGAGCTCATTCAGCAGCTGCAAGCCTTTGGCTATGACTCCCTTTCTTTGGACAGCATTGTCAGCCTGGGTATACATAACGTGACGGCCGATTATATTCGAACGATGCGGGGATTTGGCCTGACCGATCTGGATACGGATCAGCTCGTTGCCATGCGTATTCATGGCGTTGACCCGCATTTTGTAGAGCGAATGGGTCAGCTCGGATTACCGGATTTAACAGCCGATTCCCTCATCTCGATGCGGATACACGACGTACGCCCCCAATTTGCCCAAAAAATGCAGGCGGTCCTTGGTAAACAACTCAGTGCCGACGATCTCGTTACGATGAAGATCCACGGCGTGTCTACAAAGCTTGCCCAGCGGATGAAAGAGAAGCTCGGCGACATGCTTAGCGCCGACGATTTGGTCGAAATGGCTATTCGCGGCATGACGGAAGCGTATGGTTAAATTCATTGTTACGTCTATCTTTACTTGCTTTTATGGCCCGTTTCAACTGAGTAGAACGGCTTGAATCTGCTCATTTTTGGACAGTTTAAGCAGGGGAAAGCTTTTGCTACTTTCATCAAGGGGAAGGCTACTGGGTAGCGTAAGCAAACGGTGCGAAGTGAGTAAATAGCAGAAGGCGTTGTCTGGATTTGGTATGGCAGCAATGAGAGCGCTGCGGCGAGCAATGAGGGACTTGCCTTTGGCGTTGTCCTTGAGCGGTTGCGGAACCCAATCGGCCAAAAAGTGACGGCCGTATCCATCCAGCGTAAGCAGCAAAATGGAATCGTCGGGTTGACAAAGAACAGCCGTTTCCACGCGATCCCCTTTAGCCACATTCATAAGCTGCGTGCCGGAGCCGCGCAGCTTATTCACCTCTGTGCGCAAACCCTTGCCGCCGCGCGTGAGCAAAAGCAATGTGGCAGCTTCATTCACGCCGTCTGGCGCACCATCGGCAAAAACAGGCACGCCAGGCAGCGGATTGTCGAACATCAGCGGGACGGGCGCTTCGATGCTTTCAATCATCACGCGGGTGGGATACGGCCGTGCCAGACCTGCCGACGTGACCAACAGCAACTTCTCCTGTGCCTTCACCTTATGCCATCGTGCCACGGTGCAAAGCACTTCCCGTTCACCCAGCTGGTATATCTGGCTTAACGTTACCTTGGCCACCTGCTGCTCGGCAAGCTGACGCGGTGTCAGCAGCAAAAAGCGGTATTTGGAAGTAGTAATCAACAGCGGCTCATCCCAATCGGCCGTAATGGCCCGTTGACTAGCGCCGGACAAACCCAACTTATGCAGCGAAAGTGAGCCAGCAGATTCTTCACGCTCACTATCCCCGTAGCCGCTATCGTAGAACGCCGTTGGCAGAGGAACGGCCGTCGCCAATTGCCCTGTAGACAAAACCACCAGGGCCCGCTCAGATTGGGTCGATTCCGCCTCAATAACCCCCTCCTGCACCTGAATGCGTCGCCGCAGCATGTTTAGATTCACCGGGCTTACTCTGGGGCGATTGCTCTCGGCCGGCACTGCCGGGGCAAAGTCGGCAGGCGTGTAGGCACGGGCAGTTTCCTTACCCGTTTCCAGACCGTGGGCAATGATCCCCAGCCCGGCAGTAACGCTGCCAAACGTGTCAACACGGCGTACTTTTTCTGGCCCGAACTTGCGCTGCAACATCTCATCAAATGCCTGAACCTGAGAGGAACCACCGGTGCGAATAACGGCATCAATCTGCGCCGGCTTCAACCCGGACGCCAGCATCGTTTCATCAATATGGGCATCAATTTCCTGAATTTCAGCGCGAATAATCGTCTCAAACTCACTACGGGTTACAAACTCCTGCACCTTAAATCCTGGCCCTTCCAGCGTAATCGCGGCACCGCGCTTGTCGGACAGGGTACGCTTGGCCTGCTCCACAATGTCGAACATTTGCAGACCATAATTGCTGGAGACGAGGCTTTCCAGTGCCTCAATTTGATAGCGGCGCTGGGCAGTTTGGGCAATCTCGCGCAGCATCTTTTTGTTTTCGACCGTTTGCAGCTCTAAAATGGTTTGCCAGCTAGAGAATGAATCGAAGATCCAGCTTGGAATGGTGAGCGCTTTGTGGCGCGGTCCAAAATAGCTTCCCTCGCCAAAATGGCGCGGCAGCTTGGCACGGACCAGCTTCTGGTCAAACACGTCCCCAGCCACGGGGATACCGCCAGTCGCCAGCACGCGTTCCTGGCTAGTGTCGGCCAGGCGCATCACCGTCAGGTCCAGCGTGCCACCACCAAAGTCGAAGACAAGAACGTTTTGCGGCGTGTCGATGCTGGTTTCGTAGCTGTAGGCAGCGGCGATCGGTTCGGGCTGCATGTAAACAATTTCGTAGCCTGCCTGGAAGGCGGCTTGCAGCAGCCGCGCCTGGGCTAACCGATCTTTTTCCGGGTCGGTGGAAAAGCGAACGGGACGCCCGAGCACCACCTGACGGACGCTTTGGCCCAACTGCTGCTCGGCACGCGTCTTTGTAATGTTCAGGTAAAGGGCAATCAAATTTTCTAGCGAATAGTAGTGCTGGCCGATGACAGTGCCCGGATAATCGGAGTCTCGCAAGCTGGTTTTGATGGAGAGCAGCAGTCGCCCTGGCGAAAAAACATCGACGTAGACGTAGACGTCGGTGACGTAATGCATATCTGCCCCGCGTATCTCGATCTCGCCAATCCAAACCTTTCGGGTTTTGACAGGACGGCCGACGTTTTGCTCGAAGTAGCGGTTGAGGGCGTCGCGGCCAATGTAAATTTGTTGTTCGTTGGTGATGTAGAGGGCGGTGCGGGCGACGCGGGGGTTGTTGTTGGCGGGATCGAGGGGTAAGGTGGTTACGGAACGGCCGTTATACACCGCCATCCCTGAATTTGTGGTCCCAAAATCCATCCCCACAATCATGGTTCACCTCCTGAGCCTACTTACCACAGGGCGCATCAAAAAGATCGAGTAGAAACTTTGCTTTTCCGGTGCGCGCCAGGCATATTGTTCTTTTTTTCAAAATACCGTGAGTTAGCTGAGTGAATTTACCAGTCTAAACGTCAGCTGCAATTTCGTCAACTTTCCGGCGAATCTTGAAACTGCTGTTTTAGTTGCTGTTGTTCACAAAGGTGAATTGCCGTATAAACCACCGATATGGTAGAAGATTGGGAAAAACTCAACAGTGAAGAGCTGGCGAATTATCGTATTTTTAAGATGCGGCGCGACGTGCGCCGATCACCACGCACGGGAGCTGAACATAGCTTTTTCGTGCTGGAATCGCCAAATTGGGTAAATGTGATCCCACTAACCCCCGAGGGCAAGGTGGTGATGATCCACCAGTTTCGCCACGGTACCGCACGCGTCACGCTGGAGATTCCAGGCGGTATGATCGATGCCGATGACGGGGATCCGGCCAACTCGGTGCGGCGCGAGCTGCTGGAGGAGACGGGCTATGCAGCCACAGACGTGATCCACATTGGCACGGTAGACCCAAACCCGGCATTTTTGGACAACCATTGCTACACCTATTTGGCACGTGGGGCGCGCTGGCAACAGCCGCCAGAATTAGACGGTGCAGAAGATATTGCCGTGGAGGAAGTGCCTTTGGCCGATGTGCCGGGGTTGATTGCAAACGGCCGTATCAGCCACGCACTTGTTGTAGCGGCGTTTTATCATTATGAACAGTACAGGAAAGAAAACGAAACGTAAAAAGTGAACCGTGAGACAACTCTTTTTACTCAAAAAAGCGGGAAGTTATGGCAAAGTCAAGTAAAAGTAGAAAACTATTGAGCGAAGATATTCATCTGCTGGGCGATATTTTGGGTCAGGTCATTCGCCGCCAGGCCGGCGTGGAGATTTTCGAGCTGGAAGAGGGCATTCGGGCCTTGGCGAAGGCACGGCGCATGGATGCCAGTCCGGAAATTGATGCGCGGTTAGCACAAATTGTAAGCGGGCTTAGCGTAGAAAAAGCGGAGCTGCTGTCGCGTGCATTTGCCAACTATTTTGAGCTGGTAAATCTGGCCGAAGAGCAAAATCGGGTCCGGGTGCTGCGCGACCGGGAACGCAAGGCTCATCCACAGCCACTGAAGGAGTCGATTGCGGCGGCTATCGCCCAAATGCAGCAGTTGGGGGTGGATGCCTACGAAATGGAGAAGCTGCTCAACAAATTGCGCGTAGAGCTTGTGTTTACGGCACACCCTACCCAGGCCAAGCGCCGGACGGTGCTGTCCAAGCTGCGCCGTATCTCCACGGCGTTAACCGAGCTGCACGGCCGAAATTTGCTACCCACGGAACGGGCCAATTTCATGACCAACATTTTGGGAGAGGTGACGTCCCTTTGGCTGACAAACCGGACGCGAACGGCCGTTATTACGGTGACCGATGAAGTAAAAACCGGCCTTTACTATGTTGACACCACCATTTGGGACACCATTCCAGAAGTGTATGCCAATATGACGAAAGCGGTGGCAGACTATTACCCCGGCCTTACATCGCCCAATCGCTTTCTCACCTTCGGCTCCTGGATTGGCGGCGACCGGGACGGCAACCCCAACGTGACGGCTGACGTCACGGCCGAGACGCTGCGGCTGCATCGCGGGTTGGCGGTGGTGGAACATCGCACCATGGCCACCCGATTAAACCGCTCCCTAACCATTTCTGACCTCCTGACACCCATCCAAACGGAATTCTTAGAGGCGTTAACGGCCGTTCAAGACAAATCAGAACACCTGGCCTTTTTAAAGAAACGGTATCCCAATGAACCATACCGACTGTGGGCGGCCGCGCTGGCTGAAGATTTGGCCGCAGCGGAAGCGGGCGACATGGTGGCCCGGCTAAAAGGACAGGCAAATCCGCCGCTAAGTTTGAAAAGCATGCGTGATCTGTTGGAACCGCTGGATTTGATGGACAAAACATTGCGCGAGAGTAAGCTGGATGATCTGGCGGCTGACCAGCTGGCACACATGCGGCGGCAGGCCCAGGTATTTGGGCTACACGTCGCCCGGCTGGACATTCGGCAGTACAGCGATTTTAATACGGCCGTTCTCCACGAAATTCTACAGAAGCTTGGCCTGCATAATGACTTTGACCAACGTGAGCCCAGCGAGCGGGCCAAAATCTTGTCCACGCTACTGGCTGGCCCCAATCCAGATCTGAGCCAGCTCTCAGAACTGTCACCAGATGCAGAGGAAACGTTGGCCCTGTTCCAGATTTTGTACCGTGCCTTCGATTTTTACGGCTCAGAACTGATTGGCCCCTATATTGTGAGCATGACCCACGGCCCCGAGGATATTTTGGCCCCTCTGCTGCTGGCCAAATGGCACGGCCTATGCCTGGATCCCAAGCGGGAGGATGAAGGCATGACGTTTGTGCCGCTGTTTGAAACCCGCGAAGATTTGCGCAACGCACCAGACGTGATGGCTGAGCTGTTTGACCATCCAGCCTATGCTCCCCATTTGGCACGGGTCAATCGGGAACAGACCATTATGATTGGCTATTCAGACAGCAATAAAGATGCGGGCTACATGGCGGCCAATTGGGAGCTGTACCAGGCGCAAGAGGTGTTGGCTAAAGCCTGCGTCGATCATGACGTGGAAATTATGCTATTTCACGGGCGGGGCGGCACGATTGCTCGTGGTGGCGGGCCAGCCAATCGGGCAATTTTGGCCCAGCCGCCCGGTTCGGTGAACGGCCGTATTCGTATTACCGAACAGGGGGAAGTGATTGACGAACGGTACGGTCACCCTGCCGTGGCGCGGCGTCACCTGGAGCAGGTGGTGCACGCCACGCTCATGGCCAGCGTCGATCCGCGCCATGGCGGCACGACGCGGCCACAGGATGATTGGCGGGCGGCGATGGATGAATTAGCGGCCGTTTCCTATAAAACGTACCGGCATTTGATCTACGAAACGCCAGAATTGCTTGAATATTGGGGCATGGCCACGCCCATCGCCGAAATTAGCCAAATGCGTATCGGCAGTCGGCCATCGCGTCGCACGGCCAAAGCCACCTTCGCCAGCTTGCGTGCGATTCCCTGGGGCTTCAGCTGGATGCAAAGCCGCCACGTTTTACCTGGTTGGTATGGCGTCGGCGAAGCGTTGGAAGCGTACGGCAGTCAATCGCCAGCCCATGTGCGCCGCTTGCAAGAGATGTACCGCCAATGGCCCTTCTTCCAGGTCGTGATTGACAACGCACAGGTGTCACTGGCCAAGGCCGATATGGGCATAGCCAAACTGTATGCCGATTTGGTTGAAGACAAAGCGGTACGAACCAAGATATTTGGCGAAATTGAAAGTTCGTTTGCTCGAACAGTCGCTTGGATTTTGCGCGTGACGGGTCAACGCGAACTGCTGGACAACGATCCAGTGCTGCAGCGTTCCGTGCGGCAGCGCAATCCGTACGTTGATCCGCTAAACTTTGTTCAGGTTGCCCTACTGCGCAAGCTGCGCTTTTTGCCAGAGAAGGACAGCCCCAAGGCGCAGGAACTGCTCAATGCTATCTTTTTGACGATTAATGGCATTGCTTCTGGATTAAAGAATACGGGGTAAACCGCTGTCACTGATTTTCTTTTAAATTGTGCCCTGAATGCTGCTTGATGATGGATTGTTTATATTGTCATCAACCGACTATTTTCGCGGATTCGGTGGCTAAGTGTTTGGATAATGCCGTGGCTTATTTCGGGCCTATCGGCCATTACTTCACGCAGCGTTCCTTTTTCCAGTTGTAACAGCACCGTTGGCATGAGTGTAACCACGTCGGCGGACCGTGGTTCTGGATCAAAAATGGCTAACTCCCCCACAACTTCACCTGCTTTCAATTCGGTAACAGGCTTGCCGTTCTTTTGTACCCGCACGGCTCCCTCAACAATGATAAACATTTCGCCAGCCAATGCGCCCTCATTGATAAACTGTTTGTGAGCGGGGAGTTCAATTATTTTCATGATTTGGGCGACAGAAGCAAGCACGGATTCAGGAACCTGGCTAAAAATATTGGTTCCTTTTAAAAATGAAACTTTTTCAATTGTAAGCATGCTTTGTTCTCCTGAAGATTGATTTAAGGCCCATTGGGCGGTTTCTAGCGCAGACGGCCGTTTACCAACACCATTTCCGTTGGTTTCCTGCACAAACCGGGTAATTGATGCCGTCCATCGCGCAATGTCGCTGGTCGCCGCACCATAGATGGCACAGGCTTGCGTCCAATCATCAAACTGTTCTCCCATTCCGATAATCATATTGTTGAGCCAATCCTCGGCTGAGGCTTCAGGCACAGAAACGTGCTTGCGCAATGCCGCCAGCCGTTCGCCGATTGTTAGCTCATTATCAATCAACGGCAGCAGCAGTTGCTTATGCGGTGTCGTGAAGATGAGATCCACTGTTTCAATAACCTGTGCTTTTTCGTCGCCGCTGCCTAAATCTAAATAGTCACTCACTTGGCGCAAAACATGAGGATCATAAAGGAAAGAGAACAGAAGCAGAAGGCGTTGTTTGATCTGCTGGATTTCGGTGAGAAGCGCCGCATATAACCAAGAATATGCGCTTGCCGGGTCCACGGTGGCGGCGATGGTTAGCATGATGGCGGCTTGTTCAACTTCCGCCAAAACGGCCGTTTCAACCTGCAAAACTGCTTCCGGATCGTTGGCCTGGTAGCCGCACCGCTGCAGCGCGGTCAGCAAGACAAAACGCAGTTCACGGTTAGGATGTAGCAAATGGGGCAACAGGGTTGCCTTTGCTGCGCCATTGGCTAATGTGCCACTAAACCGAACCAGGCTAAGGCGCGTGGCGAAGTTCAGCCTGTTGTCGGTCAGAGAAGATTCAACATATGGTAAAACGGCCGTCCCATATGCCGCCAACGTACTGACGGCCGTTGAACGGGTTTCTACCGACTCTAGTTGCGTAATTACCGCAGGTAACAAGGAAGGGTGGCACGCATTCCCCGCAGCTTGTAAAGCAAAGTTACGTACGTCAGGTGAGTCACTGAGCAATAATCTCTGCAGCGGCTGATAAAAGTTATGGTTATCCAGCGTAGCCAACGTTTCGGCCAATAGTAATTGATCAGCCTCTTTACTGCTTTCTGTTAGCGTTAATAGATATTGGCCAGCTTTTACATAACCGGCAATGCTTCCATGGCGAAGCAACCCAACCAAAGCCGCACGCCGCAGCGCGTGCTCCTCGGATTCAAGCAATCTTACGCCGTTTTCCAGGGCAATTTCTGTGCCAGTCGCAAGCAACGTCTGCAGCATTGCTGCACGCACTGGAAGACTGTTTGACGCATTTAAATAGATATCTAAGGGAATCTGGGCCGCCAACGTTGGCTGTGTTTGCAGGCGACCGATCGCTTCCAGTCGCACGGCGTCATTCTCATGCTCAACAAGATTTAGCAGCAGGGAACCGTAGTTGGGATACTCAGCCTGTTCCAACACATTGAGCGCTAACCGTACTTGAGCCAGGCTGTTGCTTTGCGCCAGATTGGTCATGATCTTCATTGTTTCTGGATCATCAAGCGTTAGATCGACTTCATTTAGAGTGCGCTGACTCAACTTCTCGAGTAACGTCGTTGTATAAAGCCGTTTGGTGCGCCAGCCATAATATGTCCAGGCAACGCAAACCAAAGCGGTGTAAGTAAACAGAAAGGCATCACTACTCAGGTTAAAGGCACGAAATAAAAGCAATGAACCGCCAACAACGCCAAATCCCATTGGCTGGCTAACCGCTTCAACCACGGTGATTAACGCCGAGCGGCGCGCTTCTGGCAGCGCCTGATACATCGTCTTCATGGATGGTTCAGTCAGGCTGACAGAAAGGACAAAATCAGTAACGCGTGCCAAAACGGCCAACACAAAAACGAGGCTAACAAGGGGAAAGCCAGTGAGCTGTGTCAAAAACAAAGCCAGGATGACCAGGCCAGCTATGATGGGATTACTCATAATGCCAAAACTTAAGCCAAACCGTTTGAGCAAGCGACCAGCGGCTAACAGCAAAAAGAGCAAGGTCAAAAACGTACCAGCGGCCATAAAGTTGCCAAAGAATGACGCCAGCGATTCGGCCGTTTGAAAACGACGGGCTGCCTGTATCGTAAAAATGATGATGATCAGCTCTGTGCCATATCCGGAGAAAAAGCGATAGATAAAGATGTGGCGCGCATATGGTTGAGCCAGGACATCCCGCAACGTTGCCTCAGACCTTTTGTCATTTGGCTGGCCAAATTCGCGGGGATAGTTATTCAACGTGAGCCAGGTAATTAGATATTGCAGAATACTAAGCCCCAGGCAAATCAACAGCAGATTGGAAACATTTCCAATAATATTGGTTAATACGGTAACGCTCAAGCCGCCAAAGATAACCGCCCCTGTCTGGCTGGCTAATACAAGCGGATATGAACGCTTCATTTGGCGAATATCAAACAGACGCGTAGCTTGTAACGTAATAATAATGACCTGGAAAATCAGAAGGGTATTGAAAAGGACCAGAAGCGCAAAAGAAATCCAGCGCACCGTTCCTGAGCTGGCTGCCAGCCAGCTCACCAAGTAAATTATACAAATAGTTGGGGTGACGGTGAGAAGAAGGCGTCGCTCAGTTACTTTTTGAGCATATCGGTTATAGAGTAAAGAGACAGAGGGGACAAAAAAGGCTGTAACTACATACGCTAGCGGCAGCGAATCTGTGCCAAAATCAAGTAGAAATCGCGTGTTGGAAACTGCAAACAATAGCGCCAGCGTAAATCCAGCCAAAAAGCTTTGGCTGGCAAGCAATTGTAAAGCAGACCATTTGGCGACGAACGTACCTGTTTTTAGCTGAATCATGCTGATTGCACACTTGCTAGGATTTTTTCTTCAGAAGTGAGTGATTTATTGCATTTATCAGTTTACCCTCTATCATTTTGTTATGCGAGAAATAAACGAAACCCACCCCGAATTTGCACCGCTTGAAACATTATTGGACAAAGCCTTACAGCACAATGAGCTGGTGAGCCAGCTTGCGCCAGACATCTACCAGCAGCTGCGGCAAGCGATGGAATTTGTCTGGGTAAAGGGTGGGGAAGTGGTCATACGAACGGGTGAGCCGAGCGATACGCTTGCCATCGTGGTTCTGGGACGCGTGCGGGTTGTTCGGCACGAGGCAGCAGGGGTCAAGCGCACGCTTTTAGAATTAGGACACGGGCAAACAATAGGCGAGATGGGGATGATTACAGAGGAACCTCGCGCCGCCGATGTCATTGCGACTCGAGACACCCTGCTAGCCACTCTGTCCCGTGAGGCATATAACCAGCTAGTGCAAACTTACCCGTTGGAGATGAATCAGCAGTTTGTAAAACCGGTCATTGGCCGCTTGCAAGCACAGCTACAGGGCACTACGCGGATTAATGCTTCGGTTTTGACAATGGTGCTGCTGCCCGTAGACGGTAACGTGCCATTGCCAACAGTGGTTGAAAAATTACACCAGAGCTTGCAAAAAGTAGGCCCAACATTGATTTTGGACAGCGCTTTTGTTGGGTCCCAATTCGGTCAAATGGATGATGCAGATAGGGAAGTGGCGCAGAAGCTTACCCAATGGCTGGGAGAACAAGAAGCAGATCACCAAATTGTGGTCTATGTGGATGATAGACAGAATGCGGCATGGACACGGCGCTGTCTGCGGCAGGCAGACAAGATTGTCATCGTAGCGGATACGGCCGTTTCTACCACACCTCTTACGTCCCAGATTGATGCCCTGCAGCTGCCAGAAGCAGCCGATCTTGATCGTTATCTGTTGTTGATTCAACCAAATGAGATCGAACGGCCGCAGGGAACCAGCCAATGGTTGGCTGCCTTCACGGTGCGCCATCATTACCACGTGCGTTTGGGTCAGACCGCAGATATTGACCGCGCCGCCCGATTGCTAGCCGAACGCGGCGTGGGCATTGTTCTGGGCGGAGCCAGTGCGCGCGGCTTTGTCCATATTGGCGTTCTGCGCGCCTTATACGACGCAGGCGTCACAATTGATGTGATTGGTGGGGCCAGTTCTGGGGCCGTATCGACTGTAGGCATGGCAGCACCATGGCCGGATGATGAGCTCATCCGTCGAGCCGGCGCGGGGCCAAAATTGCAGTATACCCTCCCATTTTCCGCGTTTACAACCGGGTTTGGCAACGCAAAATGGATGGAGAATTTCTTTGGCGATCTGCAATTAGAAGATTGTTGGTTGCCCCATTTCTTCCCGCTCTATAATTTGGCAAAAAACGAGCTTGTCGTTTATGAACGGGGAGAGGCGGCACAACTCCTGCGCGGGGCGACAGCCTTGCCAGTTATCTTCCCCCCCTTAATTGAAGATACAAACGTCTTGGTTGACTCAGGGGTCGTTAACTTTTTACCAGTAGACATCATGCGTGAACGGCCAGATGTTGCTACGGTTATTGCGGTGAACATTGTTACCTTTGAGAAGGATCAGGGTAAGAAACGTTATGATTATGATGGCCGGATATCTGGGTGGCAGGTACTTTGGAATCGGCTGAATCCCTTTGCCAAGAAGCTACGCTACATCAAAGTGTTAGACATGCTGTGGCAAACGATGCTGACTGGTGCGGTGCGCTTACATCGTGAGACGCGAGACGTGCCCGATTACCGTATAAACATGGTTCTATCCGACTTTGGTGCCTTTGATTTTACCCGAATGAAAGAGTTGGTCGCTTACGGTTATGAGCAAACGGCCGTTCAGATTAAAGATTTAGAGCTTGACAAGAAGTTCTCGGCACACCTGGATTAACCAATCCCGACCAAAACCAGGCCCAAAGAGACGATGCCAATGCCAATTAATTTGGGTAAATAGCGCGGCTCTTGCTGAATGGTTAAACCCAGCACGGCACCGATGGGAATGCTTAGCTGACGAAATGCGGCGACGTAGCTCACGTTACTTACATAAGCCATCGAAGTAAGCACCAACCCATATGTTGCCATAATCACCACCCCCGTAACCAAACTGGAAAAGAGCAGAGACCGATTTCTGCTGATTTGCCTGAGCTGGTGGCGCTCTGGTTTAAAAAACAGTGTACCCAAACCGAGCATGAAGGCAGTACTGCCGGTTTGCATGGCAATGAAGAGCAGGGTGACTTGGCTGTTGTTCAGCGGCAGGGCGGCGCGGAGCTGCCGCAGCGCCTGATCGTCAATCAAGGTATAGCTGGTGGTGCCGACGGACGCTACCATCGCCATAAGAATGACAACATTGCGGTAATTGCTTAACCGCAAATTCTGGAAGTGGGGCAGCGGTAAAATAATACAGCCAGCGGTGACGAGGGCCATGCCCACCAGCCCGAGAGGGCCAATTTGCCCACTATTGCCCCACAGCAAGCTGATGACAGCCACCAGCAAAACTGGCAAAGCACGCGCCAGCGGGTAGGCCAAAGAGATGTCGCCGTGCCGATACGCCCCGGCCAAACCAAAGAAGTAAATCATTTGGGCCACGCCTGTGGCCAGCACGAGACGCCAAACGGCCGTTGGTACGAAACTGAGCAGGTGACGATGAATGAAAAGAATGGGTGAAATGGAGAGGGCGGCGAAAACGGCCGTAACAAAAAAGAAGGCCAACGATGGATTTCGCCGTTTACTGATAAAGTTCCAGCCAGCGTGCATAAAAGCAGATGTGATGATTAAAATAGCGGCAATGGGACTCATATGGGCGTGGATTATAGCGGGAGATGGTCGGAAAGGAACGGCCGTCTCCAGCCCAAAACATTCGTCTGATGAAGAACCCACAAAGCGGTTCGACCTGACCGCATACATTTGAGGAATAAGGTACCTGATGAACCAACCAGCCAAACTTTTAACCATTGGCGGCTCAGACAGCGGCGGCGCGGCGGGCATCCAGGCTGATTTAAAAACATGGACCGTGCTGGGAAGCTACGGCATGAGTGTGATTACGGCCGTTACTGCTCAAAACAGCCAAACTGTGCAGGATGTGGCCTGGATGACGCCCCACTTTGTGCAGGCGCAGCTGGAGACCGTTCTGGCTGATTATGGGGCAGCGGGGATAAAGACGGGGTTTTTAGGACGGGCGGAGCTTATTATTTCGGTTTCTGCACTGCTGCAAAAATATAGCGTTCACCCCCTCGTGATCGATCCGGTGCTGGTAAACCATCGTGGCCAAAGTATGTTTCCCGACGAAGTGCGTCAGCTTTATCTGGCTTACCTTTTGCCAATTGCTGATTTGGTGACGCCGAATTTGGTAGAAACGGCCGTTTTGCTACAAACTTCCTCCATTGATTCCTTCAGCAAGCTGCGCCGCGCCGCCACGCGTCTACATGAACTTGGGGCCAAAAATGTGCTCATCAAAGGGTTCCGCGACGGTGCTGACTTGGTTGACGTGCTGTTTGACGGACAGCGCTTTACCGATTTTCGCCAGCCCCTTATCGAAACAGAAAATACGCACGGGTCTGGTGATGTGCTTTCGGCAGCGATTTGTGCCTTTTTGGCACAGAGAATGGTGATAGAAACGGCCGTTGCCCAGGCCCGGCAGTTTACCCATCGCGCCATTGAGCGGGCGGCAAATTGGCAGATGGGCAGGGGGCATGGGCCGTTGGCACTTTTTAGTGAACAGTAAAAAGTGATAAGCGAAAAGTGGGGACATTCACGCATTTTACTTTTCACGCTGTCACTTTTCACGCTCCTCTCTGTTGACGCACTTTCACAACTTTGCTAACATCAGGTACATTCAAAACGTTCTGAACGCAGGGGAAGACAATGCACAAGAGTTTAACGGCCGTAAATGACAGTACCGTGGCTGGATTAGGGCGATTGGCCCGATTTTTTGGCTTTAGCGAAGTAATGGGACGGCTCTATGGCACGCTGCTCATGGAGCCAGAACCGCTCTCCTTGGATGATCTGGCCGGTACGCTGCGCATCAGCAAAGGCTCCGTCAGCATGAATATGCGCGCCCTGGAGCGCTGGGGCATGGCAACGGAAGTGTGGATGCGCGGCGAGCGAAAGAAATATTACCAGGCGGAGTCTGACCTTTGGCAGGTCATCCGCAACGTGCTGGACAGCCGCGAGCGGCGCGAAGTACAGCTTGCGCTGCAGGTGCTTAGCGAAAGTGTAGAAAAGCTGCAGTCGGCCAACGAAAAGTTGACGCCAGAAGAACAGGAGCTGGCCAAATATTATTTGGAACGCATCGATGACCTGCAGGCGTTTTTCCAGTTTGCCCAGATGGCGCTAGAAACAGTGCTGGGCAGTCAGGAAACCCTCGATTTTGAAGCCGTCACCAAGATAGAAATCGGCTAAAAATTACCGATTGCCGATTGGACGGCTTGTAAAATCGTCAAACTAAGATCGTAAATCAACAATATGAAAGTAGCAGTTGGTTCCACAAATCCCGTCAAAGTAACGGCCGTTCGCCAAACCATCACTCGCCTCTGGCCAGAAGCTGAAATTGTGCCTGTGGCTGTTCCCAGCGGCGTCAGCGAGATGCCCATGACCGACGAAGAAACACGCATCGGGGCACACAATCGGGCGCTCGCCGCTCGTGACGCGCTGGACGCCGATTTTGGCGTGGGTCTGGAAGGGGGCGTGCAGCCGGAGCCATTTGGCCTGACGCTGCATGGTTGGGTGGTGGTGGTGGACAGAAACGGCCGTACCGGTATCGGTGGGGGCGGACGGTTACCACTGCCAGCGCACATCGCCCAAAAAGTGCTGGCAGGCACAGAGCTGGGCGACGTAATGGATGAGTTATTGGGCGACCACAACACCAAACAAAAAGGGGGCGCGGTCGGCGCACTAACCAATGGCCTGGTGCTGCGCGGTGAAACCTTTGCTCTGGCAGTGGCCTACGCCTTTGCGCCCTTTGTCTCACCAGATTTATACCATGAGCCCTGAATGGGAAATTTATACGAAGAACCAAAGGGCTTTTTTCTCTTCCTCTCTTCGTTTCTTCGTAATGAGATGCAGGGCTTTTCACTAAGCAAATGAATGGGACGCAGATAATATACAAATCAGCGTTTATCTGCGTTATTGTCGCAGAGCGACCGCTTCGCGTACAGCGTCCTATTTTCTGCAAAAGTTAGTCGATTGAAAAAACGTGAATAAGATGACTATCTGTTTACGCCAGTTTGATAACGGTTTACAATAACACCCATGACCCTGGAATTTGAAAAGCTAACCGCCGATTTGGAAAAGATGGCTCAAACCACCGCGCGTCGTTTAAGCCAACGGCGAGAGCGCGTGGCCGAGGCGCTGGACACGCTGCACACCTTCCGCACCAACTGGACGGCCGTTTCCCAAGCCCTCACAACTGCCAAAGATAAGTCAGACCCAAAGTTTTATCGTTCAGCACGGCCGTTTTCCGAAGCCGAACCACTGGACAGCCACTTCCCCGCACCCACACCGCCGCCACAAGCCACGATCATTGCCGCCGATGGTTCCCAGATCATGCCCGACCGCCACGCCGCCCATCTTTACTACCTCATCAACGTGGGTGGCATAATCTACCATCACGGCAGCGGCCAAACTCCAGAACCGTTTTCCCAGCCAGACATTTTTTACCCGGAAAGCGACGAAGCCATCACCGATTTTAACAGCACCCCCGGTGCGGTGAGCATTGAGCGGGATCGGCAAGAGATTGAGACCTTGGCGCGTAAAGCAGTTGCCAATCGGCACAATGCCCTGCCTTTGCTAGCAATCTTAGATCAGCGGCTGCTATATTGGCCTATTGGCTCGGCTGGCGTAGCAGACAACGCAGTAGTTACTGAATGGGGCGACCACATGACGGCAATGCGCCACGCGGGGGCCTTGCTTTGCGGCTACATCGATCGCCCCGGCACCAGCTCCGTGATGACGCTGCTGCGCTCCATTTTTGGCCTGACAGACGCGCACTTTAATTGGAAGGAGCTGGGCCAGCGCAAAGCCACGCAGGGGCTGACCGATGCTGATTTGTTCAGCCAGTTTCTGGCCCCGGGCGAGCGCAGCGCCGTATTTGCCAACATTTCTGATTCCAACGACGTATTCATGGCGCAAGATGCGGCCAATGAAGTTTGTTTTTTCTACCTCAATCCGGGGCTGTCGGGCAAGAACATTGCCCGGGTGGATATTCCGCGATGGGTGGCGGAGGATGCGGGAAGTGTAACGGCCGTTCACAGCCTCCTCATCGATCAATGCCGCATCATGGGGGACTATCCCTACGTCATCGCCCGGGCTGACGAGATGGCCGTCGTCGGGCGACAAGACGCCAGCGAACTCAACTTCATGATCGACGTCATCATGGAGCGGCACGGCATCAGCGAGGGGATTACGTCCAAGCAGGGCAGCAAAGATTTAGCCCGAGGCGGCCGTACCCGCCACGAAGGGTTTTGAGATGAAAGAATTCGCCAACCTATTGTATCTTCCAATGTGGATTTTTTATCTTGTCGTAGGCTTCAAAGCATTTCAGCTTGGACGAATGTATGTACGAGGGGAAAAATCATATAAATCATGGCTCAAAGCTGAAGAGTATTTGAACAAAAATGTTGGATGGCACTTTTTCTTGGGAGGGGTCTTGATGCTTTTGGTAAGTATCTCAGGCATTATTGCCACATTTTTCGACGTCTTTGCAAAAAAAGAAACATTTTTAGAAGCTCTGGCCTGTTTAGGCTTGCCTATTTTGTTAATCCTTGGCATTAGTTTCTATATGCTACGGGAACGAATTCTTCAGCTGGAGCCAAAGCCGTCAGAAAAAGAGGGGGGATTATGAACAAGAATCAGGAAATCGGCCGTATTTTGCGGGCCAGCACGACGGGGTTTGCCGTGGGCTGCCGCGTGGGGCAGCTCAGCGTGCCTGCCTTTGGTGGGCTGGTGCAGGCTCAGCCAGTGGATGACCGTGAGTGCATCTACGGCCTCATCTACAACATGAGCATCGACGACGATCCGCTGGTGCGGCGGCTGGTGCTGGCCGAAAATCCCGCGCCGTCGGTAATTGAGGATCAGCGCAACAACCGGCTGTTGCCCATTGAGATGAGCGTGTTGGCGGTTGGCTATCAGCTCAACGGCAACGTCAAACACGGCCTGCCGCCACGCCCGCCGCTCAACCTCGATCCCGTTGAGCTGGTCACCAACTCCGACGACATTCGCAGCTTTACCGACAATTTGGGCTACCTGCGCCTGGTTTTGCGCGCCGTGGGCAGTCCGGTTCCGGTCGATCAGCTGCTGGTGGCCCATATCGCCAGCGCCTATGCTCTGCGGGGCAACGACCAAGCCTGGGCAGTCGAAGTCGTCAACGAGCTGATTGAACTTTTGCGCAGTAACTATGATGTGCTAATTCCTACACTCGAAGCATTGAGTGACGCGCTGCCAACTTTGCAAATTCGTAATTTGGCAATGGAGTAATGTAAAAGATGCCCCATTTAATTCAAATTGGTAACTCACAGGGAATTCGTATCCCCAATGCACTCATCCAGCAAGCTGGTCTAGAAAAGACGGAGCTTGAATTTGTTCTGGTAGAAGGAGGTCTATTGATAAAACCGATTCGGTCTCGGGTGCGCCAGGGTTGGGAAAAACAAATTCGGGAAGCGATAGAAGCTCATGGTAGTGACATAACAGACAGTGAGTGGCTTGAAGCATCGTTAGTTAATGAGGAATTTAATGGTTGACATAAATTCAAATGAACCAATCGGCTACATCGTGGGCGGCGGCCTGAAGGAAGGCTTTCGCATTCGGTTGACGGTACCGGCGGACCGGGTGCAGGAAGGGAGCTTTGTGGTGTGTGAAAACGGCCGTTTCCACTACTACGGCCTCATCACCGACCTGCAGCTAGGCAGCACCGATCCCCGCTTTGCCGACGAAAAAAGTGACCGACTCCAACCTGCCATCCAGCAAGCCCTGCTGGGCAAAACCCTGTACACCACCCTGATGATGTACCCCACCCTGCTCATGGACACCGGGCCACAGTTTGGCTCACCAGACCGTGCCGCCTGGGAAGATCGCATTGCCGACGGCAAAGAAAATCCAGGGCCAAAGCCGGTCAAAACGGTGCCGGCCCACCACGCTGAGGTGCGCCAGGCTAATGAAGCCGATGTGGCCCAGATTTTTGGCGAAGAAGGCGACGGTATGTTTGTCGTAGGGCACACCATCGAGCAGGGCTACCCGGTGCGGCTCGATTTGAAGAAGTTTGTCAAGCGCAGCAGCGGTATTTTTGGTGCCACGGGCACGGGCAAAAGCTTCCTGACGCGCATGGTGCTGGCTGGGCTGATGCGTGAAGATGCGGCGGCGGCGCTGGTTTTTGACATGCACAATGAATACGCTTTTGACGACACCGATACCGACCGCATGGTGACTGTGCGCGGCTTGCGCGGCCTGTTTGGCGGCAGCAAGGTGCAGGTGGCGGCCTTGGGCAAGGGGGCGCAAGTGCGGGGCAAATCACCCGACTTCACTCTGGAAATTAGCCTGAAAGATTTCCAAACCAGCGACATCGAGCTGTTGTCTGAATCGCTGAACCTGACGGACACAGCCAGCGTGACGCTGAACGCGCTCGTCCGTGCTTTTGGCGACAATTGGTTTGCCGAATTTATGAAGCTGGAGCCGGGCGCCGTAGAAACGGACCCGGAAAGTGGCAAGACGTTCCCGGCGGACAATTCGGTGGCGGCCTGGTCGCGACAAAACAACGTGCATGAGAAGGCGGCAGAAGCGCTGCATCGCAAGTTGGCCGTTATTTTTGATAAACCGTACGTGACGGAACGGCCGTCTCACGATTTTGTCTCGGAAATTGTAGATAAGTTGGAAAACGGCCGTCACGTCATTCTCAGTTTTGGCGAGTACGACAACGATTTGGATTATTTGCTCGTCTCCAATATTCTGACGCGACGGATTCGCCAGCATTGGGTGAAGAAAACGGAGCAGCACAAGACGCACGGTAAGCCTGCCCCACGTCCGCTGCTGATCGCCATTGAGGAGGCACATAAGCTGCTCAATCCTCATTTGTCTGGGCAGACGGCGTTTGGCATTATTGCCCGTGAGCTGCGCAAATATTTTGTCACGCTGCTGGTGGTGGATCAACGGCCGTCTGGCATCGACGACGAGGTCATGAGCCAGCTAGGCACGCGCATTACCGGCTGGCTGGGGGATGAAGACGACATCCGCGCCGTACTCACCGGCCTGGCTGGGCGCGACCAGCTGCGCGGCATGTTGGCCCGTCTGCAAGAAAAAGAAGAGGTGCTGCTGCTGGGCTGGGGCGTTAAGATGCCTATCCCCGTGCGCTCGCGCCGCTATGACGAAACGTTTTATGAAGATATGAAGGGGCGTCATTCCTCAGCGCAATCCAGCTTGGCCGAGTTGGAAGATGATGAGTTTAATGATCTCTTTTTTGGGTAACTGATAATTGGTAGGCGTTATGCAAGCTGAGCTTGTCGAAGCCAATTTCGACAGACTCACTCTCCAACAACAACGTGATAATGCGCAACTCCTAATTTGATAACTACGTCATTGAGCAACTGGAATGGGCAAATTATTCAGTGGCTCAATGACATGCCTCTGTTACGCAATAACCTGCACCTCAACCCTGTTCGATCTAGGTATAATTCCCGACATGAATCCGTGTTTTCCCGACGATACGTACCATACGCCACCCAATACGCCGCGCCGCTGGCTTGATCGATTGGCATTGGGCAGCCGACTCTACTTGCATACCCGCTTTATTTGGGAAATTATCAAGGCACGATGGCTGGTTGGGCGGCATCGCTATGATAGGGCAGCCTGGGGCGAGACATCTTATGCCATTTTTAAGATGATAGAGGGGTGCAACGGCCGTTTTCATATCAGCGGCCTGGATAAAATTCGGGATTTGGAAAGTCCGGTGGTGTTTGTAAGTAACCATATGAGCAGCCTAGAAGGCAATATTTTTGGCTGTTTGTTGCCCATCCACCAGGAAATCAGCTTTGTTATCAAAGAATCATTAACCCGCTATCCAGTTTTCGGCCCCGTAGTCAGGGCCCGAAATCCAATTACCGTGGGGCGCAGCAACCCGCGTGCGGATTTGCAAAAGGTGCTGCAGGAGGGCGTAAGTATGCTGCAAAACGGCCGTTCCGTTCTTCTTTTCCCACAGCACACCCGAACCGCCACGTTTATGCCTGCCGAGTTCAATTCATTGGGAATCAAGCTTGCCAAACGCGCCAGCGTGGCGGTCGTTCCCATTGCTGTAAAGACTGATTTTATGCAAAACGGCCGTTACCTGCGCGATTTTGGCCCTCTGGATCGCCGTCAGCCCATTCATATTGCTTTCGGTGAGCCATTCCCCATTCAAAACAGTAAAGTAGCCCACCATCGGGTAGTCGACTTTATTCAAGGCAATTTGCATATCTGGCAGAACACCTCGGCCAGTTAATCTTTAGCAATTTGGACAATTTCCCTACTCCTGAGGGACTAAAGTCAGATTGTCATCCCAGATAGAACCGTTCAAAATTGGCATATCCGTCATATTTCAACCGAATGCCAGGAAGAGATGAAACTTCAAATACAACGCATATTAGATTGGCATCAGCTTTTGAGAACGCGCCTGTCTCATAGGATGGAGGTCCTATTGGTTGGCCTTCTCCTGGCAAGCATACATGCCCTCGTCTTCTTACTGTTACAGCTCAAAACAGGCTATACAATTACCGGCTTCATTTTTATTCCGATCCTGATTGTCGCCTGGTTCTTCGGGCTGCGACTCGGCATATACGCTTCAATTCTGGGCTATCTTTACAATATTTTGCTTATCACGGCCCTTGAACAAGCAATTACGCCAGATCTCTATTTACAGGGATTAATGGGCCACGTTTTCACCCTAGTGGCAGCCATATTTGTTGGCAAATTTAAAGAGTTAAGCCAAGAGCTGAAACGTGAAATGGCTGAACGCAACCAGATTGAACAAACCATTCAGGTGAGCGAAAGAAAATTTCGCCTCTTATCTGAAAATCTCAATGATTTAATCTGCCTGCATGAACTTGATAGTACGCTAATATATCTTTCCTCATCGGTGGAAGAAATCTTAGGGTATTCAGCCAAGGAGCTACTGGGTAAAAAACCTTTCCAGCTTTTTCACCCAGATGATGTTGAACTTTTCCGCTCTCATCAATATATGCAGTCGGTTCAATTAGAAAGGGATTTTACGGTTGAGGGACGTATGCAGCATAAAGACGGTCACTTCCTTTGGGTTGAGTCCCGGATACGGCCGTTTGTCTATGAAAATGATGACCATGTTTATTGGCAGTCAATAACCCGCGACATTTCTGAATTGAAAGCCCGCACAACCTCGCTTAAGCAAGCCAAAGAAGAGGCCGAAGAAGCTAATCGCGTCAAGGGTGAATTTTTGGCCAATATGAGTCACGAGATTCGCACGCCCATGAATGCCATTATCGGGCTGACGGGCCTGTTACTGGACACCCCGCTAAATTTAGAGCAGCAAGACTTTCTCCAAACCATCCGCACTAGCAGTGATGGCTTGCTCGACATTATCAACAATATTCTTGACTTTTCCAAAATAGAAGCTGGTAAGCTGGAATTAGAAACGGTTCCGTTCAATTTACACGAATGTGTTGAAGATGCTTTGGACCTCAATGCGGCCACAGCGTATGAAAAAGGGCTCGAGTTAGCTTTCCTAATTAGCGATGATGTACCAGACGCTTTGATCGGGGACGTGACTCGATTGAGGCAGATTCTGGTTAATTTGGTTAGCAATGCGGTTAAATTCACAGATGCGGGTGAGGTATTTCTTTCTGTTACGCAGCACAGTGCACAAAATGATGTCCGAGAGCTGCGTTTTTCAGTGGTAGATACGGGCATTGGTATTTCTCCTGAACGAATGGATCGACTGTTCCGTTCATTTAGCCAGGTAGATTCTTCAACAACGCGTCAATACGGCGGCACAGGGCTCGGGCTGGTAATCAGCAAACGGTTGGCCGAGGCGATGGGCGGACGCATGTGGGTAGAAAGCGAACCCAACAAAGGCTCTACTTTTAGCTTTACAATTATGGCCAATGCGCTGGTTCCAGGTGAGTCATTCGCGCCGGAAACGGCCGTTTCCCCCCGCACCCTAAACAATAAACGAATCCTGGTCGTCGATGACAACGACGTCAATCGGCTCATCATGAAACATTATTTGTATCGTTGGCAGGCTGAATCGCATATTGTGAGCTCTGGCGAAGAAGCCCTGAACTTGCTGGCACAGGGCCAATCCTTTGATCTGGGCATTTTGGACATGCAAATGCCTACCATGGACGGTGTCATGCTAGCCCAGGCCATACAAGCGTTACCAGGGAAACGGCCGTTTCCCCTCATTTTACTCAGTTCCTTAGGTCAGATTGCAGCGAATGAATCACAGGGATTGTTTGTTGCCCAAATTACCAAGCCAGTCAAACCAAACAGTTTGCACAGGGCAATAGAGCAAGCTTTAGGTATAAGAAATGAAGTGGCATCAGCGAAAATGGCCGAGTTGGTGCCAGCTAAAACTCCCCATCATAACTTAAGCATTTTGCTGGCCGAAGACAATATCATTAATCAAAAAGTGGCTCTGAGCATGTTAGAGCGAATTGGCTATAACGTCGGCGTCGCAGCCAACGGCCACGAGGTATTGGCCGCATTGCGACAGCAGTCCTACGACATTATCCTAATGGATGTGCAAATGCCAGAGATGGATGGTCTGGTGGCTACGCAACTTATTCGCCAAAACAGGGCGCTAACGAAGCAGCCCTACATTATTGCCCTCACCGCCAACGCACTTAAAGGGGATCGGGAACGATTTTTATCCGCTGGCATGGATGATTATCTAAGCAAGCCGGTACGTTTGGAAGAGTTAGCCAACGCCATTGACAGATGCCCTCTTGCATCTCTGTCTTCTTAAATTGTTGCCAATTGTTGTCACACGTCCCCTATGTCTGATTCTGAATCTCCATCAAGGCTAATTTGCGATCGCGTTGTTTTTGCTGTTCCCACAAAATGGTTGGCGCCACCGCGCGTTCTCGGCATTGTTCGGCCGTTAGTGGACAGCGCTCACAGGTTTCATTGATGATTACCTGGGGAATAGCCGGATCCTGGGCAAACCGAATCGTATTCTTCAAATCCGGATCTACCCGAAAACCAACAATGACACTACTCGTTACCCCTGGCGACAAGCTTAGCTCTCGTGAAAAGCCCAGGCACAAAAATTTATCCTGCGACTCTACAAATTCGGACATTTGCACCCCAACATGAGGCTGGTCTGAGGACGTTGGCACCTGCGCCGCGCTTTCCATGTCGCGCAGCAGTCGTACCGATAGCCAGCGCCGACAGTAATGCTCCAACAACCCTATCCCGCTTGGCACAATAAGCTGGTTCATGTTCAGCTGTTTAATCAGCTGGTAGCTGCCGCTGTTTTCCTGATGATGAAAACGCAAAAAGTGGAGCTTTACGCCAAAAAATTGAGGGATTAACTCACTAAAGCGATAAAACAACATCTCCGGCGTAACGTGATATTTATCCAGCATTGCCAGCATAAGGTGTCCAGACCAGCTGGTTTGTTCAAATAAATGCTGCAAATCAGCCAAAATATGGTGGCGCGGCATGAGCAAAGCACCCCCAAAATAGGCTGCCTTAAAATCGTTTAGAATTTGCAGAAACGAGTTGATTTGATCCGGTGTTGAGGCAAAAGAACGCTCTTTAAGCTTGAGGTATTGATAGCCAACCTCTCGAGCCAATATAAACTTAATTTGCCGTGTGCTCAGCGCATTGTTAATCAGTAAACGGGGTGTTTTTCCTTCGAAAAATACCGAACGATATTTGGACAGCGCTGGTTGCTGATCAATTGTTTCAAGATCAATTTCGTAACCATATTCATTATGTAAGATGGCTTCCAGCACGTCCTGGCTGGCTGGGAGATCGCTGTTCAGACCGTATTTCTGCCCGAATTTTTCATTAAATGCCTGCGCAGCATCTTCCAAGTCCTGGAAATAATTCTCATGAATTTCCTGGTAAGAGCGTAGCGCCGCGCGCAAAAAATCTTCTTCGTGCAGGCCATAGCGACGGCCGATTTCCAGCACTGCATGCAGCAAAGCACTTGCCTTCTCTGGCTCCCGCGTGAGGAGCGTCACCAGATCACTTAACTCAAGGCCAAATTCTTCAAAAGGAAAGCGCTGAAAGGCAATTGACTTCAACGTCGTGCTGAGATAGGTCAATGATGGCGAGAGTGCGATGGACACCAATTCGTCATACGGCTTATTGAGCACTTCTACCATGCGCATAATTTTATCAACGCGGGGGTACTTACGACCTTTTTCAATCTCAGTAACGTAGGAGGGGGACAGTTCACATTGATGGGCAAATTCTGAAAGGGTCAACCCCGTTTCCAGGCGCGCTTGACGTACTTTCATGCCAAAAATGATGTTGATAAGGTTATTGGTCATAGTTTACTCACTGTGTCGTTTGGTTCCCTTGTTCTAATGAAGGGGTCAACATAGGCGGCGTGTTGCTTGTCGGTATTTAATGATACAACTTTTAGCGAAAATTCGCTATTAAGCGAAATATCGCCAATTAGGCCTTGACACACTGCTGCTTTTGATTATACTTTTCTTCACAAACAGCGAATTTTCGCTAAGAGAAGTCATTTTACAACCAGCGAATGATAAGCGAAGCAAGGAGCCTCATAAATGAGTCGCGATTTTCAGCTTACTGGCACACTTTACCCCGAATTTGAATCTATCCTGACACCAGAAGCGTTGACCTTTGTTGCTGCTTTAGAAAAACGGTTTGGTTCACGGCGTCATGAGTTGTTGCAGCAGCGGGTGGCTCGACAGGCACGATTGGACGCCGGTGAAATGCCAAACTTCTTACCGGAAACGGCCGAAATTCGCAGCCGTGATTGGCAAGTGGCCCCCATCCCCGCGGATCTGATGGATCGCCGTGTCGAAATTACCGGACCCGTTGACCGCAAGATGGTTATCAACGCGCTGAACTCCGGGGCCAATATGTACATGGCCGATTTTGAAGATTCTCACTCCCCCACCTGGCAAGATACCATTCGTGGCCAAATCAACCTGAGCGATGCCATTGACGGCACGATTACATACACCAACCCCAACGGAAAATTTTACGAACTAAACGCCTCCATTGCCACCCTGTTGGTGCGGCCACGCGGCTGGCATTTAGACGAGAAACATATGCAGATAAACGGCCGTTCCGTGTCCGCCTCTCTATTTGATTTTGGCCTCTTCTTTTTTCACAATGCCAAAAAGCTACTGTCTAAAGGCAGTGGGCCCTACTTTTATCTACCTAAACTGGAAAGTCATTTAGAAGCTCGGCTATGGAACGATGTCTTTATCCTGGCGCAAGAAATGCTGGGCGTGCCGCAAGGAACAATTCGCGCCACGGTGCTCATTGAAAATATCTTGGCTGCTTTTGAGATGGACGAAATTTTGTATGAACTGCGCGACCATTCATCAGGACTTAACTGTGGCCGTTGGGATTACATCTTCAGCGCCATTCGCAAATTCCGTAATCACCCTACCTTTGTATTGCCAGACCGCGCCGAAGTGACCATGACCAGCCACATGATGCGGTCTTACTCACTGCTGCTCATCCAAACCTGCCACCGACGCGGCATTCACGCCATGGGCGGTATGGCAGCACAAATTCCCATTAAGAATGATCCGGCAGCCAATGAAGCAGCGCTGGCAAAAGTGCGTGCCGACAAAGAGCGCGAGGCGCAAGATGGGCATGATGGCACCTGGGTGGCGCACCCTGCACTCGTGGCCATAGCCAAAGAAGAGTTTGATAAGGTCATGCCTGGCGCCAACCAGATTGAACGATTGCGACAAGATGTTCATATTACGGCCGATGATTTACTGGTTGTACCAGAAGGCAACATTACTGAAGCGGGGCTGCGTACCAACATCGACGTAGGCATTCAATATATGGCGTCCTGGCTGGATGGCAGTGGCTGTGTGCCCATTTATAACCTGATGGAAGATGCCGCGACGGCCGAAATTTCCCGCGCACAGGTGTGGCAATGGCTGCATACACCTGGCACTAAACTGGCCGACGGCCGTCTTGTTACCCCGGAGCTGGTGCAGATGCTGATGCCCACAGTGATGCAGCAAATTAAAGGCATTGTGGGAGCAGAGCGATTTGAGCAAGGCAAATATCGGGATGCCAGCAAACTGTTTGAGCAAATTATTACGGGCAAAACATTTACAGAATTTTTAACATTGCCTGCTTACGAATATCTAAACTGAGATTGGAGATTAGAGCGTGGAGATTTAGCAACTCGTTTTTAATCTCCAGGTGCCACTTCATCAATCTCTCCTTTTTATTTCCCCACAACAGGAGGAGCAACTATGTTGAAACAGTATGATGTATCGCAGATGGAAAGCAGTTGGAAGTTTGACAAGCGCTGGCAAGGCATTGAACGGCCGTATACCAGCCACGACGTATGCCGCTTACGGGGAACCATTCAGGTTGAACATACGCTGGCACGGATGGGTGCTGAACGGCTGTGGCGTTTGATGCATAAAGAAGATTATGTCAATGCACTTGGGGCACTAACGGGCAACCAGGCTGTACAAATGGTGCAGGCCGGGCTGAAAGCCATTTACCTAAGTGGCTGGCAAGTTGCTGCCGACGCCAATAATTCCAGCCAAACCTATCCTGACCAAAGTCTTTACCCTTCAGACAGCGCGCCCAAGCTGGCCAAACGAATCAACAACGCTCTGATGCGTGCGGATCAGATTTACCACATGAACAATCAAAATGGCGTTTACTGGTTTGCCCCAATCATCGCCGATGCTGAGTCTGGCTTTGGTGGCGCCCTCAACGCCTTCGAACTTATGAAAATGATGATTGAAGCGGGTGTTGCAGGGGTTCATTTTGAAGATCAGCTCTCCTCCGCCAAAAAGTGCGGCCACATGGGCGGCAAGGTGCTTGTGCCCACCAGCGAATTTATCCAGAAGCTCATCTCGGCACGCCTGGCGGCCGATGTAATGGGCGTGCCGACTGTCCTAATCGCTCGCACCGATGCTGATTCTGCCCAACTCATTACCAGTGATATCGACCCCCGCGATCAGCCATTCCTGACGGGCGAGCGTACTTCTGAAGGGTTCTATAACGTCAACGGTGGCATCGAAAGTGCAATTGCCCGCGGGCTGGCCTACGCGCCCTATGCTGACGTAATTTGGTGCGAAACTTCCACACCAACCTTGGAAGAGGCAGAAAAGTTTGCCAACGCCATCCATGAAAAATTCCCGGGTAAGATGTTGGCCTACAACTGCTCACCCTCTTTTAACTGGCGGCGTCACCTGGACGATGCCACTATCGCCACGTTCCAACAAGAGCTGGGGCGTATGGGCTACAAGTTCCAATTTGTAACGCTGGCCGGTTTCCATGCCCTGAACACCAGCATGTTTGAGCTGGCACTGGCCTATAAAGAAGAAGGCATGGCCGGTTACTCACGCTTGCAAGAGAAAGAATTCGATCTGGAAGCTTCGCATGGCTACCGGGCAATTAAGCACCAAAGCTTTGTAGGTGCTGGCTATTTTGATGAAGTTCAGCTAACGGTTTCGGGAGGACAGGCTTCTACGGCCGCTTTGAAAGGCTCCACCGAAGAAGCGCAGTTTGAAGACGTGCCTGTTCCAGCGCACGCTTAGAATAACTCATTTGTTGTTCACTCCTTGGTAAGAGAAACGGCCGTTTTGTGGGAAACGGCCGTTTCTTTTTTTGTGCTTGATCCCCTAAACGACACAATATGAATTCGGCGTGAATAAGACGTAAGTCTGACGGTAACTTTGCCGACTTAGGATAGCGATACGTTTGCCCTGAGTGGTTTTGCCAACTTGCTGATTAAGCTGACGCAGGAAAGCAAAGAATTTTGAGCAGCGAAACGAAGTGGGAGCAATTTAGCAGTACGTTCTAACACCTAACAACCCTATGCAGCCATTAGAACACGAACAAATTATTGAGCATAACGAGATGGCTGAGACGCCAACAAATCTGGAAATACACCTTTTTGGCGCTCCATCTTTCCTCATTAACGGACAGCCATTATCTGAATCAACGTCACACAAAGTTGAGGCGCTGTTTGCCTATCTGGTTTGTCACCCATACCCCCATCTGCGCGAAGTTTTGGCATCGCTGCTTTTTAATGCGCGCTCCCGGAGCCAGGCCAACAACAATTTGCGCGTGCTGCTGTCTCGCCTGCGCCGCGTCTGTGAAGATGCAATTTTGATTACGCGGCAGACGGTTCGACTAAACCCCGCTTATGAGGTGTGGTTGGATACGGCCGTCTTCCAGCAAACCTTGCCAGAGCAGCCTGAACAAGCCCTTAAATTATACCGAGGTGATTTTCTGGAAACCATTCAGGTACAAGAAGCCAAAGGGTTTGTAGAATGGCTGGCGCTTCATCGTGAACAGCACCGCTTAATGGCGCTGGAGACACTTTTGCAGCTTGTCGATCAATATGAAACCAGTAACCATGCCCAGCGGGCAATTCCCCTTGTTCAAAAAATCTTAACGATTGAGCCACACCATGAAGGCTGGCATCGTCACCTTATGCAGCTTTATTTAGATACCAATCAGCCGCAAAAAGCCGCAGCCCAATACGACGTGTGCCAGCAGATTTTGCAAGATGTCTTCGGTCAGGAGCCATCCTCCACCACACAAGCGCTACGCAAATCAATGTAACTACCCACACGCTTTACAAACAATTTACAAAGCCATTGCAACTTTCGGTAACGCTTCCGGTATTCATACATAAACCGCATGAAGCTTTTGGAAAGCCTGAAGGCACTTGCGGTTACCGTAAACAGTAGGGGACGGCGGCCATAGGCTGCCGCCATCATGAAGGAGGCATTCTCATGGTCGATGTATATATTGTTGTTTATTCGTTGTTAGGGATCCTAATTTGCTTGCCGGCACTGCTGGTAGTGCTCAATTTGCTCATGCCCCAAATTACAGGTCGTATTGAGACCCGCCTGGAACAAACGCCAGGCAAAAGTTTTTTCTTGGGCGTACCGGTAACGGCCGCTTTTCTGCTTTGGATTGCCATTGCATCTAATGTACCGCTGGGAGTGGTGCAAGGAACGGCCTTTCTAGCGGGATTCCTTGGCATGGGGCTGGGAACGTTGGGAGCGGCGGGCATGGCCCGCTTGCTGGCCAAGCGGGTCAAAGTGCTGGCCAAGCCTAATTCAGAGATGATGAACTGGTTACGTGGCGCGGTGATCTATGAGCTGGCCTGCCTATTTCCCATCGTGGGCTGGTTTTTGTTTGCCCCCATCGTGGGTATTACCGTGATGGGTGCGGCCGTTTTTGGCTTGCTCGGTTGGCTGCCCCGACCCGCGCTTAGTGAGCAAATTTCGGTTGCCAGTAATCAGTAATCATTGATAAGTGGGAAGCCAGTTTGCGCCCTTTCACTTATCACTGCTTCAGAAAGGAACAGATCATGTCTCTCTCCAGACGAGAGTTCTTAAAACTAGGTAGCTTAACCGCCGTTGCTGCGGGAACCGCCGGGTGCAGCGTAATTGGACGCGAGATTTCCCAGCACGATTTGCCAGAGGCGTTGGCCGTACCAACGGCCGTGTCCGGCAATATCCCGCTCACCCAGCCAGCCACCGATCTGCCACGACAGCCGATTGATCCAGTGCGCCGTTTGCTCAATCGGGCAGGGTACGGTCCGGCTCCCGGTGAAATCGAGCGCGTGACGCGCCTGGGGCTGGCCGCTTACCTGGAAGAACAGCTCAACCACGCTGACCTTGCCGACACGGCCAATGACCTGCTGGCGCGTCATTTAACCCTTTACCAAATGGACCTGAGTCAGCTCATTGAAGAAGAGCCAAAAGATGCCGTCGTCGAACTGCTTGGCTCCACGTTTATGCGGGCAATCTATTCCAAGCGGCAGCTTTATGAAGCAATGGTGGAGTTTTGGTCTGATCATTTCAACATTTATCTGCGCAAAGAGCAAGTAATGCCGCTGGCCAAAATTGTGGATGATCGGGATGTGATACGGCCGTTTGCCCGGGGCAAGTTCCGCGATTTACTCGGCGCATCGGCCAAAAGCCCCGCCATGCTGCTTTACCTGGACAACATTCAAAACGAAAAGAGCCACCCCAACGAAAACTACGCCCGCGAACTTTTGGAACTGCACACCCTGGGCGTGAACGCAGGGTACAGTCAGCGCGACGTGCAGGAAGTGGCTCGTCTGCTCACCGGCTGGACAGTTGCCAAGCGCGGCCGGCAGCGGGGCATGTTTGTCTTCAATGCCGATGAGCATGACTTCGGCGAGAAGCAGGCACTCGGTCACACGTTTCCCGCTGGCCGAGGCAAAGAGGAAGTTGAAGAACTGCTTGACCTGTTAGCCAGTCATCCCGCCACAGCCACCTTTATTGCCACCAAGCTGGTACGCCGCTTTGTCACTGATGATCCTGCTGCCGATGGGCCAACAGCTGAATTAGTCACTCAGGTGGTCGAGGCATATCGGCAAAGTGACGGCGATATTAAAGCAATGCTGCGCGTCATTTTCTTAAGCGACCTATTTGCTGCCGCACCGCCCAAACTAAAACGGCCGCATACCTATATGGTCTCTGTTTTGCGGACGCTGCACACCGATTTTGGCTTGCGGCGAGGCCGCGCCATTGCCGATTGGATGGAGATGATGGGCCAACCTCTGTTTCATTGGCCACCGCCCAATGGCTACCCCGACGTGAGCGAAGCATGGGCGGCGAATCTGCTGCCTCGCTGGAACTTTGCCCTGGCCCTGCTGCACAACGAGATTCCTGGAGCGACCGTGCCGTTGGCCGACATCTTGGCAGCGGGCAAAGCAGACACGGCCGTTTCTGCCGTACAGCTCTTCGCCGGATTGGTTTACGGCCGTTCCTTACGCGATGATGAAATCAATCTATTCACTCGCTACATTGGCAGCGGCACGCCACAAAATGGTGAAGGCCAAGCCCGCCTGCGGGACTGCGTCGCGCTCATGTTGGCCAGTCCTGAATTCCAGTGGACCTAAGATTTAGATGAGAAGGTAAAATGCGAGCTCCCTTGATGATGGATACGGCCATTCGGCAAGCGAATAAGACCATTTATACTAGACGGAACGCCAGTTTGCAGCATAGCAAAAAATGGGCTAGAAATAACAATTGCTCCACTAAAGCTACTCTGGTTTTCATCATTGCGCCCACTCTATCGCGAGTAGCCAGGCGTGTGACACGCCCGCTTCCAGCAACGCAGCCACTTAAACGCATACCTGAAAACGAGGTCCAATTGAAACATTTGGTGCGAGATTTACGTAGCCAACCTAGCCGATTACTATTGCCTGCGGCAACGATTCTGGTCTTCGTTTTAGTGGGATGGAGCTATCGGTCGGTTACGCCACTGCTGGAAACTCCGGATGAGCCAGCCCATTTTGCGGTCGCCAACTACATCGCTCAAAACAATCGCTTATCGCCCCGCCCAGAGCAAACCCGGCAAGGCCCTGCGCCCACCGCCTCGGCAGACGTGCCATTTTACTATGCGCCGCCGCTGTACTATCTGCTTGCCTCATCACTCATTAGCGAAGCAAACAGTGCTCAATTTGCCCAGGCTGTCATTCCCAACCCAAATTTTGCCCGGGGCGTTGGTCTAAATTTAGACTTAAGTGCTGAAAACAAGAATATGTACGTCCATACGGCCGAACAAAGATCTCCACATCAAGCGCAGTGGGCCACCTCTATGGCGCGCGTACGCCTCTTTTCACTCTTCTTGGGCATGGTGACGGTAGCGGGCTGTTATGTGCTGGCGCAGCAGGTTTGGCCCAAAAAGTGGGGCTGGCGGATAACGGCCGTTTGCCTTGTCCTCTTCAACCCCACCTTTCTCTATCTAAGCAATGGCGTCAGCAACGATGCCTTGCTCATTGCCCTTAGCACCTGGTGCTTTGCGCTAATGGGCAGCCTGCTGCACCAAGACGCCCCAATCGGCTGGCGCGAATGGACCCTGGCCTTACTGCTCGGCAGTGCCATCCTGACTAAACAAACGGGCTTCATTTTGCTGCCTCCGGCCCTGCTGCTCATGGTTTACAAGGCGCGGCAGAGAGAATGGTCTCATAAACGTTTCCTGGCTGTTATAGGAACGGGATTGGTGGTGATAACGGCCGTTGGCGGCTGGTGGTATGTGGTCAATGGCATCCGATACGGTGATCCCCTGGCATTAGAAAGCCACAATGCCTTGCCAGCCGTGGCAAACGTTAGCCAGCGTCTACTCTTTGTGGCGCAACAAGGTTGGGGCGCCTTCAAGAGCTATTGGGCCGCCTTTGGTTGGGCCACCATTTTTGTGGCGCCAATCTGGATTGTCTTTTTCATTGCGCTTACTGGTTTTGGATTCACAGGCTGGCTGTTCCCCAACAACAGGCCATCGACCAAACTAACAAATCTATTGTGGCTGACCCTGCTGATAAACAGCGGCCTGATGCTGTTTTGGCTGTGGCGCACGGCAGCACCATACGGCCGTCTACTCTTCCCGGTTATCGCCCCAATTGCCTGTTTGCTGGTGCTGGGCTGGCAGCGTTGGTTAGCACGCTTGCACCTGCCAGCAATTGTGGGGCAGCTTGCGGTTGTACTGCCGCTGGCTACGCTGGCGCTCATTGCCCCAACGCGCTATGTGCAGCCCGCCTTTGCCCCGGTGGCTGTTCCACCAACGCAGGTGCCTGACTTTTTACCGTTAGACGCCACCTTTGGCGATGCTTTCCATCTCCTGGGCTATACCATTGACCCTATGGGCATCCAGACCGGGAGCGACGTGACGCTGACGCTTGTCTGGCAATTGGTAAGACCCAGTGCTGCGCAAAACATGATTCAGACTTTTGTACAGGTTGCTCCCGTTGATCCAGAAGCACAAGTGGCTGTCAACGCGCAACTGCTGGGCACGCCTCGTTATCCCGCCACGTTTTGGCAGCCGGATGAGATTATTGTGCAGCAGTATCAGTTGGAGATAAGCAGCACTACCCCTGCCCCGTCCCTTTACTGGTTTGACCTGGTTTTGTTTGACGAGACTACCGAGGCACGACTCCCCGTATCCTGGCAAGGCCAACCGTTGGCTGGCGATCTGCTGCGCATTGGCCCAGAGCCAATTCTGGCCCGCGAAACTCCTGTCATAGAGAAAACGGCCGTTTCCACCGCCACGCCATACATCTTCGATCAGCAAATTCAGCTCAATGGCTACGCCATCACGCCCAACGACAGTGGCCTGGAGGTCACGCTTTTTTGGGAAGCCCTGGCCCAGCCATCGGCCGATTGGATCGTGTTTGTCCATTTGATAAACGAGGCAGGCGAGCTGGTAGTTCAGGGGGATGGCCCTCCGCGCCAGGGCAACTTCCCTACCCGGTGGTGGACGGCAGGAACCACCATTCCAGACAGCCATCTGCTGGCTGGCAACCTGGACTGCGCTGACCTAAAGCAACACACGCTGCTTGTTGGCTTTTATAATCCAACAACCGCTGAGCGATTACCTGTCAGCGATGCCACAGGTCAATCCATCCCCAATGCAGCTGTTGCAATTCAGCCAGCTTGCGCAGAGGGAGGTTCGTAGATCAATTTTGCAAAATTGACTAACACTTTCAGAAAAGAAATAGATGAGTCCAATTCGATTTAATCTTCGAAATCTGCGAATTATTTCCCAAGGATGTGTTCATAGATAAGATTCGACCGTTCACCAAATTCCAAAGTTATTAACGGTCAAGCCCTAAGGAGCGATAAGATGAGCAAACAACCAATGACCCACTGCCAGGAATATGAAACCGTCAGCCGCCGCACCTTTTTAAGCCGTGGTGCACAGTCAGCGGCGGCGCTTATGTTTGGCAACAAGATTGTGGCGCTGCCCACCTGGATGCCGCGCATTAGCCTGGCAGACCCGCATGTGGGGCCGGCCGGGGACACGTTGGTTTGTGTCTTTCTACGAGGCGGAGCCGATGGTCTTAACATGGTTGTGCCTCACGGCGATGAAGAATATTACGCCCATCGTCCCATCATTGGCATTCCGCGGCCAGACGATAATGGCGCCAGCGACGGCCGTACCGTAGACCTGGATGGCTTTTTTGGCCTGCACCCCGCCCTGGCACCGCTGCACGCCATTTACGCGGCTGGAGACATGACCTTTATTCATGCCACTGGCTCTCCAGACGAGTCTCGTTCTCACTTTGAAGCAATGGATTTGATGGAGCGAGGCGCTACAGAAAATGGTGATTACACCGGCTGGCTGGCACGGCATCTGGCAACGTTGGACAGTGGCAACAGTTCCTCGCTGCGGGCAGTGGGCATCGGCGACATGCTGCCCGCTTCCCTCACCGGGGCGGTATCCTCCACCGCGCTGCAATCCATTGCCGACTACCATCTGGCAGGACGGCCTGACCGGGTCGGACAAATGAGCACGCTGCTGCAATCCCTTTACGAGCAAAATCAGGACATGCTAACGGCCGTTGCTCAGCAGACCTTTGCTTCCATTGACGTGCTGGGTCGCATTGATACGGCGGGGTATGTGCCAAACGGCCGTGCCTATCAGGAAAACGAATTTGGCCAGGCAATGCGCATGGTTGCCCAGCTCATTAAAGCCGATGTCGGCGTCGAAGTGGCCTGCGTCGATTTAGGTGGCTGGGACACCCACGTGGGACAAGGTGGCACGATCGGCACCATGGCCAGCCAGTTGGCTGAACTCGCCGAAGGGCTGGCAGCCTTTTATGAAGATTTGCAGGCGCGAATGGGCAACGTCACCGTGGTTGTCATGTCGGAATTTGGGCGGCGGCTGCAAGAGAATGGCGGCCTGGGAACAGACCATGGCCACGGCAGCATGATGATGGTGTTGGGTGGCGGCATCGATGGCGGGCAAGTCTTTGCGAACTGGCCCGGCCTGCACGATGAGCAGCTCGTCGGTCCTGGCGACCTGGCAGTTACCACCGATTATCGGGACGTGCTGGGGGAAATTATTCAAAAACGGCTCAATAACCCGCTTTTGCCCGACATTTTTCCAGGTTATCGGGTGAATCCGCTTGGGTTAGCTGTGCCTCGGTAGCGTGCCAACAAGCACGCATATGCAGCAGGCGCCTTTGTAGTAAGTTATGGCAAAACGTCAACAATAGAGATGTTGAGGTCTGCAAAGTTAGCAAAAGTGAGGTCGTCGAAGACAAGGTTGTGGTGGGCTTTGAGCTGCGCCATCAGCCCCAGATAGTTGCCCAGGATGCGATCTTGCCAGTTGAGGTTCAGGTGGGAAACGGCCGTCTTAATTCCTGCTTCGTCCCCTTCCAACTCAACAAAGTTTCCGTAGGGCAGTTCATCCAGCACAATTTCTACATCCTGCCACTGGAACGTTTCACGGTATTTTTCATACACCTGCATGGGGGCAAAACCGAGGCGCTTAAAAATCTCCGCCAACATCGCAAAATCGCTGACCTGGACTTCTAGCTCTTCACGCACTTTGGCTTCACTTTGGGGAAGGTCATGGGGGGTGCTTTTGTAGGTAAGGGTAACGGCCGTATCCTGCCTGAGTCGCAATAGGCAAAGGTTACGATATAAGCGCTCGTCGGCCGTATCAAAGCGCACATTTCGCTCATAAATCCGTGGCTTTTTTAAGACCGCACCCGCCGCCAGCAGTTGCTCCCGAAACGCCGCCAGCGCTGGTATATAAAACTTGACTTCTACCTCTAGATTTTTGTTGCCCATAAATATGCCAATGCCGATCTTCTTTTACCTTTGCCTGCTTCCACTTGGGAGCGCATATGTGCATCAAGCTTCTTTTTTTCTGAGTTACTTAACACATCGTTCATTACTTCTGCCACCGAAGGCACCCTGGGATTGGCTGCTCCTTGCTTGATACTGTCCCAGGTGACAAAATCAGGAAAGGGTCTGAGTTCCAGTACCAATTCCAGATTAATTTCGCTGAAGCCCGCTGCCTCTGCCCAGAAAAACAAATCCCGCTCGTCGAAATTCAGCATGGTATCTGTTTTTGATGGCTGCAAGGCTTCGAACACTGCCTTGATTTTGTCCGTGATCGCCATGATAGGCGTCACGTCGCAGCCGCTAAAAATGTGGCGAGGTGATGGATAGCCAAAGCTGTTGATGGGCTCAAAGAGGGAGATACGGCCGTTCCTCCGCAATACCCGA
This sequence comes from uncultured Anaerolineae bacterium, assembly GCA_965368765.1. Taxonomy (GTDB): domain Bacteria; phylum Chloroflexota; class Anaerolineae; order Promineifilales; family Promineifilaceae; genus Leptofilum. Next base: position 47,176 of record CBDUOF010000001.1, read on the forward strand.
TAGAATTCCTGGAACGCTCGCGCCTTGTCAGGTACATAAATGAGCACCGATCGCGTTGTCACGACATCGACAGAAGCGTCACCAAGTCCAGCTAAATCGTCGGCAGAAGCCAGTACAAAGTCACACCGTTCCGCCACATTCATTTGCTCTGCCAGCCCGGCCGCATGATCAAGAAGTTCTTGTGAAATGTCCGAAAAGAGAACGCGCCCAGTTTCACTCCGTGCCAATGCACCAAAGGCCACAAGACCGTCACCACAGCCCACATCCAGCAATGTTTCATCTTCTTGCAGGTTTGCCCTGTCAAGGATCTTGTCACGCGCGGGATAAAGGAATTCTTCCAGTGCCCGCTGCATCAATGCCTCATCACCGCCAAAGCGCCGTGCCAACAACCAGTCCTTCCATATATCCTGACTTTTCACTTTTTACGCTTTACTGCTCCCCAAAAATCGTCTCTTCTTCAAAATTAGAATCAACGATAACGACCAGCACCTGATCTTTTTCTACACTGGCACCTTGCGCTACATTGACGCGTGCCACCAGACCATCTTTTGGCGCCCGCAGTTCATTTTCCATCTTCATCGACTCCAAAATGATGACCTGATCCCCTTTCTTCACCGGCTGACCTTCTGTCACTGTTACGGCGACAATGAGCCCCGGCATGGGCGATTTAATTTGCGCTTCGCCGGCCACATCGCCCACAACGCCTCGCGCTTTGGCCAGCCGATAGGCCCGTTCGTCTTGTACCTTTACTGTGTACAGCTCACCTTTGGTTAACACTTCCCAAACGTCTTCGCGCGCTTCTACCACCGCTTCCAGCGAGCGGTTATTTAGCAGCAATGATAGCGCGTCGGCTTCCGGTAAATGCTGAAAGTCAATCTCGAAGCGCTCCCCATTTACCAAAATCTGGTTGTTTTGCTCAACCTCGATGATGAATTCTTCGTCATTGATCGTTGTTATATATTTCATGGGCTGTCCAGTTGCTCAATTGCTCACTTACAAGTTGTACGCGGGCAATCGGATACTTGCATCATACTTACTTTCTCAATCTTTCCCAGCGACTATACCATTTCCAGTTGCTCACATCCCGGTCACCGGGGGCTACAATTTGGCTTGCCTGCTGCCCTTGCTGGTGCGCCATCAGGGTCGCTATGATGGCGGCTTCCATTGTCAGCGGAGCTTCCCGATCGCTCATTTTGAATCGCTCCTCCACAAAATGCGTATCGAACTGGCCCGTCATAAAGCGGTGGCTGTCCATCATATGTTGGTGGAAAGGAATGTTGGTCTTCACCCCCATGATGCGGTATTCCTCCAGGGCACGGCGCATCCGCAGAATCGCTTCGCCGCGCGTCTCACCGTAACAGATGAGCTTGCTAATCATGGAGTCGTAGTAGGGGGTGATTTCATAGCCGGGAAAAACGCCCGTGTCTACCCGTACGCCTGGCCCGGTAGGCACGCGGCTCACGGTAATAGTGCCGGTAGAGGGCAGGTAGTTATTGTACGGATCTTCAGCATTGATACGACACTCGATAGCCCAGCCCTTCATTTTGATGTCTTCTTGCTTAAAACGCAGTCGCCGTCCACGCGCAATGCGCAGCTGCTCCTGCACGATATCTACCCCGGTTACCAGTTCGGTGATGGGATGTTCAACCTGGACACGGGTATTCATCTCTAAAAAGTAGAAGTTTTTCTCCCGATCCAGCAGAAATTCAATGGTACCTGCGCTAGCATAGTCAACGGCTTTGGCAGCGGCGACAGCCACCGCGCCCATTTTCTGACGCAGCGCTTCATCAACGACAAAGCTGGGGCTTTCTTCGATGACTTTTTGGTGACGACGCTGCAGAGAACATTCCCGCTCACCCAAATGGATGACGTTGCCGTGCATATCGGCCAGAAGCTGAATTTCGATATGACGGCCGTTTTCAATCAGGCGCTCCAAATAAACTGTGTCATTGCCGAATGCGGCGGCAGCCTCACGGCGCGCGGCTGCCAGAGCACCCGGCAAATCGACCGACTTGTAAACAGGGCGCATCCCTTTGCCGCCACCGCCTGCCGTCGCCTTTACCAACAGGGGAAACCCAATCTTTTTGGCCGCTTCAATGAGCGCTTCATCGGTATCGGCTGAGGCGCCAGGCACGACGGGAACACCAGCAGCAACGGCCGTTTCCCGCGCCGTCTGCTTATCCCCCATAATCCGAATGGCTTCCGGCGGTGGCCCGACAAACACCAGGCCATTGTCAACGCACATCTGGGCAAACTCCGCCCGCTCCGACAAAAAGCCATAGCCAGGATGAATTGCCTCTGCCCCAGACCGCTTGGCAATCTCCAGAATCTTGTCCATGCGCAGGTAGCTGTCCTTGGCCGGCGACGGACCTAGATAATACGCCTCGGTCGCGTAGCGCACATGCAGGGCGTGGCGATCGGCATCTGAATACACTGCCACAGTGCTTATGCCCAACTCATGACAGGCACGCAAAACCCGCATGGCAATCTCGCCGCGATTGGCGATGAGTAATTTATTGAATCGTTTAGGTAATAAACTGTCTGTAGCCATTGTTTGATTTACGATCTTAGATTGACAATGAGTGAATTCAGATCAAAGCCAATCGTCAATTTATAGGGGAATATTCCCGTGCTTCTTGGGTGGATTATGATCCCGCTTGTTTTGCAGCATGTTGAGGGCATTGATGAGGCGCGGACGGGTTTCGCTGGGTTCAATCACGTCATCGACGTAGCCACGCCGGGCGGCTTCATACGGATTGGCAAACTGTTCTCGATAATCGGCCACCAGCTCCGCTTTGCGAGCAGCGGGATCTTCTGCATTTTGCAGGTCGCGCCGGAATATGATATTGACAGCACCGTCTGGCCCCATCACGGCAATTTCGGCCGTAGGCCAGGCCAGGTTCAGATCAGCACGAATATGCTTGCTGTTCATGACGCAGTACGCGCCGCCGTACGCTTTGCGGGTGACAACGGTGATTTTCGGCACGGTGGCTTCGCAAAAGGCGTAAAGCAGCTTGGCACCATGCCGAATAATTCCGCCATGCTCCTGGTTGATGCCCGGCAGGAAGCCAGGAACGTCCTCAAACACAATCAGCGGAATATTGAAGCTGTCACAGAAGCGCACAAACCGGCCAGCCTTTTCGCTGGCGGCAATGTCCAACACACCCGCCAGCACCATGGGCTGGTTAGCCACAATCCCAACAGAAAAGCCACCTAGCCGCGCAAAACCGACAACAATATTTTGGGCATAATGCTCCTGAATTTCATAAAAGATCCCGTTGTCCATAATGAGGTGAATCACATCTTTGATGTCGTACGGTTTGTTAGGATTGTTGGGGACAATGCTGTTGAGTGCATTTTCCGTGCGCAGGCTGTCGTCTTTACTGGGCACAAAGGGAGGATCTTCCATGTTGTTGGACGGCAGGTAACTCATCAGCTCCCGGATGAGGTAGAGCGCGTCGGCTTCGGATTCGGCGGCCATGTGAGCCACCCCGCTTTTTTCGTTGTGGGTCATGGCGCCACCCAGCTCTTCAAAGGAAACTTCTTCGCCGGTGACGGCTTTCACCACGTCTGGCCCGGTGATGAACATGTAGCTGCTCTCTTTGACCATGTAGATGAAGTCGGTAAGGGCCGGGGAGTAGACAGCGCCGCCCGCGCAGGGCCCCATGATGGCGCTAATTTGGGGGACAACGCCAGAGGCCAATGTGTTGCGCAGGAAAATGTCGGCGTAACCGCCCAGGCTCACAACCCCTTCCTGAATGCGGGCTCCGCCAGAATCGTTTAAGCCGATGACGGGCGCACCATTGCGAATGGCCATGTCCATTATTTTGCATATTTTATCGGCGTGAACCTGGCTAAGGCTCCCGCCAAAGACGGTGAAGTCCTGGCTAAAAACGTAAACGAGACGGCCGTCTACTGTGCCCCACCCTGTCACAACGCTATCTCCCATATATTTTTGCTTGTCCATACCAAAATTGCGTTCACGATGAACAACAAAGGCATCAATTTCACGAAAAGAGCCTTTATCTAGCAGAAGGTCGATCCGTTCACGGGCGGTCATCTTGCCCTTTTCTTTGTGGCGCGCCACCCGTTCCGGGCCGCCACCCTGCTGTGATTCTTGTCTGAGCTGCTGAAGTTTTTCAAATTTGTCGGTCATGGGCCAATTCCAAAATACTGGTTCCAATTCCAGATCTATTTCTGGAACTGGTTCATGGTTGCCTTTCACTTTAAAGAGCAAGTTATTGCTTGAAGCAACCTTAATGAAAATAGGTTTGTGCGGCGCGTCGGAGCGACCACCGATTGAAGAAGACTGTGCCAATGAGCATGAGGCTGGTGATCAGCCACAAGGTCCAGTTGCGCGGTGGCTGAGCAAATAGCAGCCATACGGCCGATTCATACAAAAGGTAACAGCTAATTGCAACGGGAATAGAGTTGATGACAAACGGCCGTTTCTGCCCCAGCTTCCAGGCTAACCCATAAAACAACACACCAAACAAACTTCCCGCCACCAGCCGCAGGCGTGGGTCTGGCTGAATAAGCTGCGTCTGGGGCAGATCAAGCTGCTGACCAATAGCAAAGGCCCGTCCAAGGTTCCATGTCCCAAGGAAAATAACACTCCAAAAAGTAATAGTTACGGTACGAGGTCGGGTTGGCACAGGCTGGACACTCATTGAGAAAATTATAGAGTATCGTTGCAAAGTTGTCAGATATTTGTCTCCGGCCGGGTTTCCGATAGTCGCT
>CBDUOF010000002.1:0-40146 GCA_965368765.1 uncultured Anaerolineae bacterium
TGCCAGGTAACGGGAATCCCCCGGAAGGTGGAGCGACGCCTCCTGGTCAAACCGACCCGGACGACGATGGGCCTGATGCAGCCACCCCAGCGCCAACAGCTGCACCGACCAATACAAATGCGCCTTTACCGACCAGTACGCCTGTGCCGACCGATACGCCAACAGCTGAACCCACACCCACGAGTGATTCCGGCACGGGGACTATTACGATTTGTCACTTGCCAGGTGGAGATATTGAAAAAGGTATTACACTGGAAGTTGATCCGGATGATTTAGCCAGCCATCTGGGGCATGGGGATTTACTGGGAGCCTGTCCTTAAGACAACGGGGCAGGAAGGCCGCCCAAGCTGTAGAAAATAGAGGCGACTGCAACGCACTGCTTATTACCGTAGAAAGAGGGGCTTTATGCAGCCGTGAATCACATGGACGCCGTTCATGTGGTCCACGGCTCTTCCGTTTCTATCTCGGGCTGGTCCAAAATGGCATAAACCGGAACGGCCGTTGGCCGGTCTTTGATGTACAGCGGCGTGAGTGGAACGGCAGTCACCAAACCGGCCGTTTCAGTATACGTCTGTTCTCCCAGCACGATCTGTCCAGGTATGGCTTCGGCAATCATATGGTCGGCGACCGTGATGCAATCCCCCAGGACCATAAACGTATTCCTTTGTCCGGCGCCACTATACCCCACCACAGCACGTCCTGTATTGATGGCAAAAGCAAAAGAAATGGCGCGATGCGCATGTTCATCGGGTAAAGATTCATGGTACCGCGCCACATCATTTTGCAGCAGCAGCGCCACCTGTACGGCCCGCCAAACGTGGTCGGTTTGCTTGAGCGGTGCGTTAAAGACTGCCATCGTTTGACCCTGTTCCGATCGAATAATGGTGCCTTCAAGAGACAGAACCGCTTGCACCACCTTGTCACGGAACAACGTCATCATCGCCAAAACGTTGGTCGGATCATGCTGCTCGGCATACAGCGAATTGCCCCGCATATCAATAAACAACACAGAGAGCTCTTGCTCTTGACCGTTCAAGTTAATCTTGCCTTGCTTCACGGCCTCGACAGTCGCCTTGGCCACAGCCGGGGTAATACTGCCAGCAAACAGGCCAGCGATCTCGCGGCGGCGGCGCACTTCAAGCGCGTAGCGGTAAACCGTTACCAGCGAATAACTAAGCGCAATCGTCAGGGTCGAGAAGAAAAGATCGAGCATGAGTCCAGTTTGATCGAATAGCCAGGTTACGAGCAAAAAGTTTAGCCCAGCCAAAGCCACTGCCAGGACAGAACCAAGGATCGGTCGAAGGCACACCAAACCAACCACCATGCCAATCACCAAGAGCAGCAGAACCTGTACGGCCGTTCCCGGCAACCGTATAAAGCGGTTAGACCAGATCGACTCAATGACGTTGGCCAAAATTTCAACGCCGTACATGGGACGCCCGTTACTGACGGGCGTCAAATAACGGTCGGGTTCTGCCGTAGCGGTGATGCCAACCAGCACTATTTTGTCGCGCAGCAAGGCATCAGGCACCGTGCCCGCCAGCACATCCAGATAGCTTACCATGGCAAACGTTTTCTGCTCCGGTTGGGCCGGGGGACCCGCATAATAAATTCGCATCTCGCCATCTGCTTGCACAGGAATCTGGCGACCGACCAGCGGCAAACGGCCGTTTGCCACCGCTGGCGTCTCGGATTGTGTGCCACCTAAATAATTCTGGAGGGCCACCATTGCCAAACTTTCAAACCGATCGCCATCTATGTCAATAACGGTTGGCACTCGGCGAATATAGCCATCGGCATCATGCAAAATACTGGTATGCCCCAGGCCCGCAGCTGCCGCGACAAACATTGGTTGCGGCAGGACGCGTCCCTCATAGCGCAGCACGCCCTGCAAATCATGGAAGGCGTCCCCCTGCACCAACAGGGGCTGCACCACGTTGTTGGCCGAGCGCATCGTCTCTGCCAGCAGAGCATCGTCTGCCGTGGCAGCTTCAAACACAAAGTCAAAGACAATTGTCTGAGCACCTGCAGCTTGCAGCCGGGATATCAGCTCGGCATGAAGTGAGCGGGGCCATTGATCCCAACGGCCGTACTGGGCCAAACTGGCGTCATCCACCTCCACAATGGTCACAATGCCGCTTGTGGGATACGGCAGCAGAAGCGAATCTTGAAACTGGGCGCTGGGAATTGAAAAGTAGCCGAAAATAAACAGCAGGCTCACCAACAGGCCAGCAAGGGCCCCGATCAAACCTCGTGAAAGCGACAGCCCTTCGGGATCATCCAGCAGGCGCTTCTGCAGGCGGCGCGCCCACAGACGGGCACGCAGGCCAGATGGCACAAGCCGGGGCAGGCTGCCCACTTGCTGCCAAAGATCTAGCAGCACATTCAGAATCTGCTCTTTGTTGTCTGACGACAATAAAGACAGCAGGCGCGCTACGGCCGTCTCACTCCGCATCGCCGCAACAATTTCCAACGCGTGCTTGCCCTGAGTGCTTGCTTCCAGCGCCAGTTGGGCCAACCTGGCGTCGCCGCTCTCGGAGATACCGACTGGTTGCCAACGTTCTGCCTCGGGCAGAAGGTGCGCCAAGGCATTCAGCGCATCTCGTCGCAGCCGCCACTCCTGGGCCGTGGTGGCCAGATCAATCAACTTCTCCAGCGAAGCCAGCGCAGTGGTCCCAGCCGGCACCACGCCCGGTGGTTCTCGCAGCAGCAGCGCCAGCACACGCACCATCACTTCCTGATCTTCAGCCCCCAACGCTGCCAAACTGACCTCCCAGCGCAAGCCAGGTTCAGCCTGCTGCCACCATTGATGAAGCTGGTAATCATGCACCAAACCGCCTCGGATCAGGAAGCGCAACACCTGATCCGTTACGGCAGCGGGGAAACGGCGGTAATACGCTTCGATAAAGGCCAAATGTGTTAAATTTGCGGCGTAGGGCATTTCCGGCTGCCACTCTGTCTCGAAAAAATTCAGCAGATACGCTGCATCATGCCCGAGAAGCACAATCTCTTCATGCTCATTTGGATGCAACGTACCGGAAACCGCTTGCTGCACAGCGGGCGGCAAAGCGTCATAGAGAAGGACATAAGCAGATTCGGCCGTTTGTGGCCTATCTTGCCAGCGAAACGAGGTAAACTTTCTCAGAACAGCGTTTAATTCGGGCGGGCATTCTGGATTTAGTTCCAACAGATCCGGCAGCACGGCCCCTTCCCGTTCTTGAAGCACGGCCAAGCTGTACTGCGCTTCCCACGGCAGCTGCCTCGTGAGCATCTCATAAAGCACAATCCCCAGGCTGTAAATATCAGATTGTTGGGTGATGTTGTGATACGCCTGTTGTTCATATGGGGCATACGGGCCGGTGCCGCGCCCCGTGTGCAGCGCCATGGTGCTTTGGCTAAGCCGCTTGGCCAGCCCAAAGTCAGCCAAATACGTGTTCTTCTGGCTGTCAAGCAAGATATTGCTTGGCTTAATGTCACGATGCACAATGCCACGCTCATGCAGATAAGCCAGCGCCGACAACATTTGCCGTGCAGTCTCAGCCATGTCCATCAGCGACAAAGGTTTAACGCTTATCCAACTGGCCAGTGTGCCTGTTCCCTTGTAAGCCATGACAAAGTAGGAAAACGAGGCGGCCATGCCAAACTCATACATGGGCAAAATGTGGGGATGCTCTAAACTGGCTACGAGATGTACTTCTCGTTCAAAATTAGCGGGGACCATGGAGGCAGCGGCAGGATCATTTAGGTCTGTCGCAATGACCTTAATAGCAACCATCCGCTTGCGCAGGTTGTCAAACCCAGACCAGACAACGGCTTCGCCCCCCCTGCCAATTTGCTCCAGAACCGTGTAAATACCCAGCTGGTAGCCACGCTTCAGCTCTATCTCCTCTTCCTGATCTCCCAGCAGGAGGGGTATTGGTTGAATCCTGTCACTTATTCCCATAAGAAGTTACACATTGCCTGGTGTCAGTTTTCGCAACAGGCTGATCATACTGCATGTTACCCATTTGATCCTGTCTTTTCATCTGGTGGGAGAGGGTTGGCGTTTGTTTTTACTACATTTTCATGCGAGATTTTGGTCAAAGCGCTTCTGCGACAACAGGGCGCGCTTCTCGGCCTCAGAAAGGAAGGCGATCTCCAGCCCATTTTGCTGCGCCTGGGTTGCCTGACTTTGGCTCAACCCCGCTTCTTCTACGGCCATACGGTATTCAAATGGCAGATCAATGGCGCTTATGCCAGGATCGTCGGTGTTGATGGTGGCCAGGATGTCGTGCGCCAGCATCGATTTAAGCGGATGGCTGGCATAGCTGGGCACGGTGCTGGTCTGCACATTGCTGGTCAAGCTCATCTCCACACCGATGCGATTCTTGGCCAGATAATCCATCAGCACCGGATCGTCTACAGCATGGACAGCATGCCCAATGCGGGTCGCTCCCAGTTCCTGGATGGCTTGCCAAACGGCCGTACTGCCCCCCGCCTCCCCTGCATGAACCGTGATTTGCCAGCCTGCCTCGCGCCCCTGCCTGAAATGGTCAATAAACAAATTACCAGGAAAATTACCCTCATCCCCCGCCAAATCCAGCGCCACCAAATGCTCTCGCTGGGAAAGGAGCGCAGCCAGCTCCTGCTGCCCCACCTCCGGCCCATACGTCCGGCTGATAATGCCAATTAGCTGCGTCCGCACGCCAAAATCGCGTTGCCCGGCAGCCACGCCATCTGCCACCGCTTCCACCACACCAGCTGGATTCAGCCCGTTCGGCTCCGCCATGAACCAGGGGCTAAAGCGCAGCTCAACGTAGTCAATGCCTTCGCGCCGGGCGTCCTGCACATTTTCGTAGGCAATGCGGCGGCAAACATCATAATTCACCAGGATGCCGACTGGCCATTCAAATTTAGCCAAAAAGGCAATCAGGTCGGGTTCTGGCGTGGTGACCTGAACGAACGGCCGTAATCCCTCCAAATCCCGCGCAGGCAGTGGCAAATTATGCTGTAAGCCCACCTCCAAAATTGTCTCCAGCCGCACGCTGCCATCCAGGTGGCGGTGCAAATCAATCAGGGGCAAATCAGGACGAATGATGCTCATGCTATCTCCATAAGTGAGTTCTCACGTAGTCAATGGCGCGTATGTTAGCCAGCAAAGGCCAAAGTTACAACCCTTGACACAGTTTGCAGACGGCCAAAGGCGCTTCACGCCGCTTTCTATTTGTTTAGGGGTAGCGTCGCCATTTGAGCGAGAGGAAAACGGCCGTTCCCACCAACATTGCCGCTGCCATCACAAAGAAGACACTGATCTCCAGCGCTTCTTTTTGCAGAATGATCTGGGTCGGCAGCTCCTGGAATACTTCCAAAAGCTGGTCGGCGCTCTCGGCACGAAAATATTCACCGCCCGTCAGGTCAGCCACGCCCTGAAGCGTCTCCTCATCAATCACCAAAAAGCGCCGGAAGTTGCCGCCCCCGCCAAAGCCACCCCCAAACCCACCACCGAAGCCGCCGCCAAATGCATCGCCGCCCAGCTGCGCCTGGCTGCACACCATTTCGGGAATCTCATCCGTGCCAAAGCCAATGGTGTAGACCCGCACGTTGCGATCGGCGGCCTGTTGGGCCGCATCCAGCGGGCGGGGCCCCTGGCTGTTGGCGCCGTCGGTGAGCAAGACAATGATGTCGGGCTGATAAAGTTCTGCCAGCTCTGTGACCGTGTCGTCCGTTTGTAAATTGAGGCCGCTGGGAGGAACGGCCGTATTGATTTCCGAAATGGCGTCAATAGATTTGAGCGTGGCGCTGCCAATTGCCGTGCCCAAGGACGTAGTCAGGTTGGCAATTGCATCCTGCAAAACCCCTTTGTCATTCGTGGGGGGAACCACAAGTTCAGCAAACCCAGCAAAGGCCACCAGACCTATCTGCATACCGTCCGCCTGCTCCGCGACAAAAGCCAGCGCCGCCTCCTGCGCAACCGTTAGGCGATTGGGGTCTACGTCTGTAGCGCACATGCTGCGCGACACATCCAGCGCCAGAATGATGGTGGTGCGGCTCAGCGGCACCTCCACTTCGGCCACCGGGCGTGACTGGGCCACGATCAGGCTCGTTAGCCCCAGCAAAAAGAGGGCAAACGGCAGATGCTGCCGCCAGCGGGCATACTTGGGCAACGCTTCGCGTATCAGCGACAGGCTGGCGTAGCGCACGGCAAACTTGCGCCGCCGTTGCAGCATCCAGATGTAGAGGGCGATGCTAAAAGGCACAATGAGTAAAAAAAGGAGCAGCCAAGGCCAGAGAAAGTTCATATCAGCATTTTCCGAATGTCATTCCGGCGCAGGCGGGAATCCACCGCGTTACAAAACCCTGGCTGCCCGTTTTCATGGGTGTGACAAACGATCCTCATGGTACCCGTCCAAACCAAAGCATGGACAAAGCGCCGCTGACCAGCATAAAAACCAGGCTAATCCCGGCCAAAATGGCGGTAATTTCCATACTTTCGCCGCGAATTGTCAGCTGCAAATCAATGTTTTGGTAAATGTCGCGCAGCGCTTGCTCATCGGTAGCGTAGTAGTAACGGCCGTTTGTCAAATCAGCAATCTCCTGCAAGGCTGCCTCATTCAGCTGCGTCACCACGCTAAAACCGTCCAGTTCCAGCATGATCCCTTCTGGGCTGCCGATGCCCACCGTGTACACGCGCACCCCCGCCTCAGCGGCAATTTGGGCAATTGCCAGCGGCTCTGGAAACGTCGTATTTTCTCCATCCGAGAGCAGCACAATGACCGCCGAAGAAAATTCATCAATTTGGAGCGACTCAATGCTTTGCGCCAAATTATCTGGCTCCAAAGCATCTTCATCCAACACGATGGTTTCGCCGGCAATGGCGTTGAGCGCGGTAAAGATGCCCTGCCCCAGCGAAGTGCCCCCCTGTGGCGTGAGGCGATCAATGGTGGACAGCACATCGGCCTGCACATCGGTGGGCGGCTGTACGATCAGGCCGCCGTTGCTAAAGGCCACCACGCCGACACGAATGGTGCTGGGTTGATTCTCTACGAAGGTGCGCGCGGCCGTTTTCGCAGCGTCAATGCGGCTCGGTTCCAGATCTTCGGCCAGCATGCTGTTGGACACGTCAAAAGCCAGAATCACGGTGCCCTCGATACGGGGCAGGCTCACCGGCATTTCCGGACGAGACAGGGCAAACAACAGCAGCGTCAGACCAATCAGGAATAAAATTGGGGAAATGTGGCGGCGACGGCCGACGGCCGTTCCATCCCCGCTTTGCACCAGACCAAGCGGCCCGAGAACGGCCGTTCCCTGGTCGCGCCGCCGTACCTGCCGCCGGTAACCCCAAATTAGCAGCGGCACCAGCAGCAAAGAAAACAGCATGATTGGCCAAATAAAGGTCATCGCCGCCGCCTTTTGCGCAGGCTGGCCATACGCACAATCGCACCAACCAAATCCTCTTCAGTGGAGATGCCAAACAGATCAACTCCAGCACGTTTGAGCGTGGTTTTGAGGGTGGCTTCGCGTCGGTCAGCCACTTCCCGGAAGCGGCGACGAAACGCGGGATGGCCCGTATCTACAAGGAGCTGCTCGCCCGTTTCGGCGTCTTCTACCACAATCATGCCGGCATCGGGCAGTTCCACTTCACGCGGATCCCACAACCGAATACCAACGACTTCATGGCGGCGATTGAGCAAGGTTAACGGCCGTTCCCAGCCTGGCTCGCTAATAAAATCGGAAATCAAAAAGACCAAGGATCGACGTTTAAACGTGTTCAGCCCGGCATCCAGCAGAAGGGAGATCTCAGTGCCCGCGCCACTCGGCTCGCTAGGCTGCTTGAGAATCGAGCGCATGATGCGCAGCACCTGGTTGCGGCTGCCGCGCGGTGGAATTGTCTGCTCTACCCGGCTATTGTACAGAATCGCCCCTACCCGATTGCCGCTGCGCACCAGCAGTCGGGCCAGCGTCGCCACATACTCAGTCAGCACCAGCTGCTTGGGGCGCGCCACCGGGCCAAAGCCCATCGACGGGCTGAGATCAAGCAAAAACCAGGCAGTCACATCTCGATCCTCCACGTACTGGCGCACGTAAGGACTATCCATTCGCGCCGTTACATTCCAGTCGATGTGGCGAATATCGTCGTTGGCCTGGTATTCCCGGATGTCGGCAAAATCAATCCCGGTTCCATAAAACAGGGTGCGGTAATCGCCCTGCAGCAGGCCATCCAGCCGCCGGATAACGCGCCATTCCAGCCGCTGCAATATCTGGTCGGGAGTCGATTGGCTAAGCACCGGGTCGGCTGAAAGCCCGTTCATGGAGAGGTACCTCTGGCTGGGGAACGGCCGTTAAAATTCGCTTCAATAGCTCATCACTGCTGACGTTATCGGCCAATGCCTCGTAAGACAGCACCAACCGATGCCGGATCACATCCAGCGCCAAATCACTTACTTCCTGCGGCAGCGCATAGCTGCGACCCCGCACAAACGCCAGGGCGCGCGCCGCCAAAATCAGGTTAATCGAAGCGCGGGGGCTGGCCCCGAACATTAAATATTGGGCCAGCTCTGGCTGGCCAACCAGACTCGGCTGGCGGGTGGCTGTCACTAACTTCACGGCATATTCCATTAGCGCCGGATCAACATAGACCGCATCTACTGCCTGCTGCAGCTCAATAAGTTGCTCCGTATCGATCACCTTCTGTAACGTCTGCACCGCGCTTGTCATCCGTTCCACAATGACAAACTCCTCGGTAGGGCTGGGATATCCCACCAGCACCTTGAGCATGAAGCGGTCCACCTGCGCCTCCGGCAGTGGGTACGTGCCTTCAGACTCGATTGGATTTTGCGTAGCCATCACCAAAAAGGGATTCGGCACTTTGTGGGTTTCGCGGCCAATGGTCACCTGCCGCTCCTGCATCACCTCCAGCAGGGCGCTTTGCACCTTGGCCGGGGCGCGATTGATCTCGTCGGCCAGCAGCAAGTTGGTGAAGACGGGGCCAAGCGAGGTGTTGAACTCGCCGCTTTTCTGGTTGTAGATGCGCGTGCCGATAAGATCGGCTGGAACCAGATCGGGGGTGAACTGGATGCGCTGGAACTGCCCGCCAATTGCCCCAGACAGCGTTTTGATGGCCATTGTCTTGGCCAGCCCCGGGACGCCTTCCACCAAAATGTGCCCCCGCGCCAACAGAGCGACGATAAGCCGCTCCAGTAAATTGTCTTGCCCCACGATGATCTTTTTGACCTCGTAAAGCACGCGTTCCATTGGTTTGTCACTGTTTGGCCTGGGAGTGGATGTCATATTACGCTCCAGTTGTTACGTGTTTAGTCAAAAGTAAAAAGTGATAAGTGGACTTTCTACTTATCACTTTTCACTATCAATAACGCGGCATGCCCGCCGCGCTCGCTGCCGTGGTAATGGGCACAGCAAAGCCAATGCCGATGAAGAAGTTTTGCTCCGATGGGTTAGCCAGGGCAGTGACAATGCCGATGACTTCACCGCGACGGTTGAGCAGGGGGCCACCAGAATTGCCGGGATTTACGGCCGTATCAAACTGAATCAATCCGTGCAATTCCAGCTCATCACTGATGGGCAGCGAGCGGTCAAACCCGGAAATAACACCAGCACTCATGGAACCAGCTAGCCCCAGTGGGTTGCCCACAGCGTACGCTTCATCACCAACGCGCATGGCGTTGGGGTTGCCCAGCACGGCAGGCACGATAATTTCAGGCGGTTGGGCAACAGCCAGGACGGCAATATCGTTTTCTGGCTCAGCTGCGAGGAGAACGGCCGTGGTCTTGCTGCCGTCTGCATAAAAAATCTCAATCTCGGATGCCTCATTCACCACATGATAGGCTGTCAAAATAGCGGCGTCCGCATTCACGATAACGCCGCTGCCCACCCCCGTGCCTGGCTCCCCTGCAGCATTTTCACCCGTGGTGCGAATGAGCACCAGGGAAGGCAAAATAAACTGGTAAACTTGCGATGAATAAGATGGGGGTGGCGTGGCCGAAGCCAGAGCATCGACCACTATTTGGTCAACTTCTGAATCTGTCAGGGGCAAGGGATCGGGGAAGAGATTGGCGTAAAGCAGAATGACAAGAAAGGTGGCAACGGCCGTCGCCGCAAAGGGCCAGCCGCGCCGCAGCCAGACACCCACGAAGCCTCTCCAGCGAGAGATACGGGAAATCCTTTCTACCGCTACTGAACTGGTTTGCTCTTCCATTGAGTACCAAAGAAGTGGATGCGATTAACAAGACAGTTTTCATTATAGTGGAGTTCTACCGAAAAAATGTGAATGGTTACGAAGAAAATCAAGTCGCTAGGGAATCCACTTGATATCTTTGAAGTTCGGTTTACGCTTTTCCAGGAAGGCATTGCGCCCTTCTTTGGCTTCGTCTGTCATGTAGGCCAGGCGCGTGGCTTCCCCGGCAAACACCTGCTGGCCCACCATACCGTCGTCCGTCAGGTTCATGGCAAACTTGATCATTTTGATGGAGGTTGGCGATTTAGCCAAAATTTCCTGCGCCCATTCGTATGCGGTCGCTTCAAGTTCAGCATGGGGAATGACAGCATTAACCATGCCCATTTCGTACGCTTCCTGGGCTGAATAATTGCGGCCCAAAAAGAAAATTTCGCGGGCGCGCTTTTGACCCACCATCTTGGCCAGGTATGCTGAGCCGTACCCGCCATCAAAGCTGGTTACGTCGGCATCGGTTTGTTTGAAGATAGCATGTTCCTGGCTGGCCAGGGTGAGGTCGCAAACCACATGCAGGCTGTGCCCGCCCCCTACCGCCCACCCCGGCACCACGGCAATCACTACCTTGGGCATAAAGCGCATCAATCGCTGCACTTCCAAAATGTTGAGGCGGGGCATGCCTTCATCATCGACGTAGCCCTGGTGGCCCCGCGCATTTTGGTCGCCGCCGCTGCAAAACGCATAAACGCCATCCTTGGTCGAGGGTCCTTCACCGCTTAGCAGCACAACGCCGATGGCAGTATCTTCGCGGGCGTCGAGAAACGCTTCGTACAGTTCGCCTACCGTTTTGGGGCGAAAGGCATTGCGCACGTTCGGCCGGTTAAAGGCGATGCGGGCTACGCCACCGGATTTTTTGTAGGTAATGTCTTCGTACTCTTTGACTGTTTTCCAGTTAGGTTTATTGGTCATGGGTTTACCTTTTAGTCAAATACAGGATTTCTTATCGCGCTTTAGGGTAGAGACAGACTCTCGTGTCCGTCCTAATTTGGGCAGACACGGGGGTCTACCCCTACCCACCTATTTGTTTACATAAATGCTTGAATACCCGTTTGGGCGCGACCCAGGATGAGGGCATGGATATCGTGGGTGCCTTCGTAGGTGTTCACGGCTTCCAGGTTCATCATGTGACGGATGACGTGGAACTCATCAGAAATACCGTTGCCGCCGTGCATGTCACGGGCCATCCGGGCGATGTCCAGCGCTTTACCACAAGAGTTTCGCTTGACGAGGGAGACCATTTCGGGGGTGGCTTTGCCTTCGTCCAGCAGCCGCCCGACGCGCAGCGCTCCCTGCAACCCCAGGGTTATTTCGGTCATCATGTTGGCTAACTTAAGCTGAATGAGCTGATTGGCGGCTAACGGCCGTCCAAACTGCGTTCGGTCCAAGGTATATTGCCGGGCGGCGTGCCAACAAAATTCGGCCGCACCCAGGGCACCCCAGCTGATGCCGTAGCGCGCTTTGTTCAGGCAGCCAAATGGCCCTTTGAGCCCGGCCACATTGGGCAACAGGTTCTCATCAGGCACTGGCACCTCATCCATCACAATTTCCCCAGTGATGCTGGCTCGCAGGCTGAACTTGCCTTCCGTTTTGGGGGCAGAGAGGCCGGTCATCCCTTTTTCCAAAATGAAGCCGCGAATCGTGCCATCTTCAGAATCATCATGGCCGTACGCTTTGGCCCAGACGACAAAGACGTCGGCAATGGGCGAGTTGGTAATCCACATTTTGCTGCCGTGCAGCGTCCAGCCATCAGCGGTTTTGGTGGCACGGGTTTCCATGCTGCCGGGGTCGCTCCCGTGGTTTGGCTCTGTCAGGCCAAAGCAGCCGACCCATTCGCCACGGACCAGCTTGGGCAGATATTTTTGCTTTTGCTGTGCGCTGCCATAGGCGTAAATGGGGTACATCACCAGGGAGCTTTGCACGCTCATAGCGCTGCGGTAGCCGCTGTCTACGCGCTCTACTTCGCGGGCGATCAGGCCATAGCAAACGTGGTTCAAGCCAGCTGCACCATATTCTTCAGGCAGGTTCACGCCAAGGAGCCCCATCTCGCCCATCTCATTAAAGATAGTGCGGTCAAAGGTTTCGTGTCGATTGGCTTCCAGGATGCGCGGCATTAACTTTCCCTGGCAGTAATCGCGAGCAGAATCGCGGATCATGCGCTCTTCGCTGCTGAGCTGATCGTTAAGCAAAAATGGGTCGAGCCATTTAAAGGTTGGTTTGGTCATATAGTCCTCAATCACAAATTAGCAAAGGTGTGGCCTGTTTTGAGCATCACTTTTGGGGACGGCCGTATAGCCACCAAAACTCCGGCTTGGGATAGGCGGTTTGCCACTCAGGTGGCCAAACAAAGTCGCCATCGGCCCACCGCGCCCGGAGTCCTTTGTCTAGCTGGATGAGTTTAGGCAGCAAGGATTCATCCAACTGGTACGGCCGTTCTTGCATCTGGTGAACCAGGGCAGCAATGATGGCGCGTGTTTCAACATGGGCGGGATATCCAGCGATGTCGGTCCCTTTACCTGCCAGAACATCCCGTAAATATTCGCTCCACTGACGAAGCCGGGCTTCCAGCTCAGTGTGGGCTCGCTGCTCTGTACGGACGACCCAGGCGGTAACGGCCGTTTCAAACAGTTTCATGACAGTGGCAAGCTGTGCTTGCTGGTCGGCAGTTAACAAGTGATGGAGTGACTGTAGCCGATGCTGCCGCAGCCAGTAACCACCCAACGTCAGCTTGGGCATATCGCTGTAGCCCATCGGCCAAAACAACGTCTCACTCTTTAAATACGCTTCTATGTGGCCAGCCATTTCATTGAGAATTGCTAAATCCTGGGCTAATCTTTCATTACTGTCGGTCATGGGCTGCTCCTTCGTTCATAATCATTGCTACGGTATAATATGCTACACAGTTTAAACTGGCAAAGCTGGCCGGCTACTTGCTTTCGCCGGCCAAAAGGAAAAAACAATGGCAGCAATACGACGGGCAGCCATCCTAAAATTGGCCTCAGCCGCTTATGAAATGAAGCTAGACGTGATGAATGGCGTGGTGACGCGGGCGGAAGACGGCCGTTGGCACGTTGGACACCATGATCTCATCACCTTTTTGGAACAACACCAAGGAGAAGAACTGGTCATCGTGCTTGGCTCCCTGGAAGATGAGCGACCCGTTGAAACGCGCACGTGCCGCACATGCGGTCGCGACTACACAGACTTGGAGTGTCCCTACTGCCGTGCCAATCGCATCAGGCTGCGTGGCCACGCCTAACATCTACAAGAAGGATTTTTATGAAACGCTCTCTTTTATTTCTACTCTTGCTTTTGCTTGTACCGGCCACCGTGACTCAGGCACAAACGGCCGTTACCCTGCAATCACTGGAGGTTGAGTTATGGCCTGATTATGATGAAACGGCCGTACTCGTTCTGCTCACGGGAACTTTACCGGCCAACACGCCCTTGCCCGCTACCTTGACCATCCCCCTTCCCGAGGGCGCAGATTTCAACGTTGTGGCGCGTATCACGCCGGATGATGTCATGACCGACCAAGGTGTGGCACCACAGGTCACGGCCGATCAGGTAACCTTCACCATGCCTGACAACCGCTTTCGCGTAGAATATTACCAGCCCTATATTGCCAGCAACACCCAGCGCACTTTCACCTTTTCCTGGCAGTCGGACATGGCTGTAGAGCAGATGACCGTGACCGTTCAGCAGCCGATCGCCGCCACTGACATGCGGCTTATCCCCGCAGCGGCATCGGTGAATGAGGGGCAAGATGGACTCACCTACCACAGCTTGCCTAACCAGGCGATTGCCGCTGGCGATACGTACGCAGTGGAAGTTGACTATACGATGAGTGTCCCTCAACTCACCGTCTCTTTTTCTAGCCCCGACCCGGTGACCACGAATGAGGAGCTGCCATTTTTGGATGCCGTGCCGGTTGAAGAAAGTGGGGTCAATTGGCAAATATGGCTTATCGGGCTAGGCGTTTTGATTTTGGTGGGAACGGCCGTTTACTATTTTGCGAGTAACCGAACAGCGACCCAGAGTCGCCCAGTCCGGCCGAAGCCACAACGCAGTTCGCCCAAGCCACAAGGGGCGAGCAAAGGCAAAGCAAATTATTGTCGCCAATGTGGTGACGCTTTAACAGCAGGGGATAAGTTTTGTCGCAATTGTGGAACGGCCGTAAAAAATTAGCCTACCCCACAGAGAGATAAACACATGCGTGCCGTTAACCGGATGCAATCTCGGTCCATTCAACAAGCGAGCCACCGTTACCACCGCCGCAAATAGAAACAAAAAAGACCCAGCCAGCTGGCTGGGTCTTCGTCGTATCAAAGCAGATTATCGCACTTATTGGCCAAGGAGGTATGCCAGCAAATCAGCCATGTCTTGTGGCGAATTGGCTGCAATAGCAAAAGCATAATCACCGCGCATGGCGCTAGGTTCTCCACAGGCACCATTCGGACAGTCCGGCGCTATGTGGTCATTGGGATATAGAATTGAGTTATATACGTATTGATCGGCCGTTTGCCCTTCAACGCGCGTAGCCCCCACTTCAGCAATCTCACCCAGCCACGGACCAATTTGGTTTGAACCAGCCTCATCAATATTACCGTGACAGCTGTTACAGGCATAACTGGTATACAAGGCAGCGCCATTTTCAGCATCACCCGGTGCCGCTACAAAATCGGCCGTATCCAACATCAAGAAATCATCCACAGATTCAGGCCAATCAAACCGAATAGGTTCTTGCGCACAGAACTCTTCATTGGCAAAGTTCAGCACAAAGGCCGCCACATCCTGCACCTGATCGTCCCGGAAAGGTCCGCCATATCGCCCAGACCAGGCCGGCATCACCGTGCCCGACCGTCCAGCCGCAATCGTGCGCTCAACAAATTGCAGCTTAGTTCCTTCAAATCGTGTCTGTGTCAATCGTTCTGGAACATCACCACAAACCAAGAAGTAACTGTTTAAGGGCAGGCCCTGGCAAGCGATGGATTCCCCAGCCGAGTCAAAACAGTCCTCAGCTTTAGCCTCCACACCGTGGCAAGTGGCGCAATTGTTAATGTAGATATTTGCCCCGGTTTCAATCGTCCGCCCTTCACGTGCCCCGGTAAAGTGTTCCAAGCGTTCCGGCTCACGTAAGGCAGCATAGCCTAAAATAATCATTGTCAGCATAAATGCAATTGTTCCGATCACAACTTTTACTTGCATAAGCGTATCCTCTTGTCGCTTGTTATCTCCAAATTTCAAACCTGACAACCTGATAGGTTTCTCTAACAGTTTAATGGCAGCAGGTTTACAAATAGCAAATCAGCTAAACTTCAGCATCCCTTCGTAAACCTGTCAGGTTTCACGCCCAATTAGCAATTTTTATTTAAGAAGCGGCACTCCTCTTCATAGAATGAAGCTTCATGACGGAAGGCAAAAATCGAATTATCTGGCTTCACCAAGAACTCGCCTGGGTTGTTCGGGTCAGGAACTTCAAAGTTCAGCGTTAGCCGTACCAAGTTGGCCTGCTCTTGCGTAATACGTAAAGTAGCAAATGGATCCGGCATCGCATTGTCGCCAAAATCATTGCCATACCGATCACCATCAAGAACACGACAATCATCCCAAACGCCTTCAC
The DNA here is from genome assembly GCA_965368765.1 of uncultured Anaerolineae bacterium. Taxonomy (GTDB): domain Bacteria; phylum Chloroflexota; class Anaerolineae; order Promineifilales; family Promineifilaceae; genus Leptofilum. The sequence continues at coordinate 15,846 of CBDUOF010000002.1, forward strand.
GCGGCATATCCGGATTGCCATTCAAAACACAGCTATGATTTTGCATGGCTGCTTCAAACTCTTCCAGGGCACGCGTCAGATATGGATTGCCAGGAATTTCTTCCCCCGGAAGATAAACACCGGTTTCCAGATATTCATAGGGCACACCCAGCAATATGTTCGGGCCTTCTTGCGGCATAATTTCCTGAGCCACTTCCAGTTCTGGAGAACTCTGTACGCGGAATTCCGGCGAACCCATCCAGTTAGAAACCAGCATGAAAGCAAAGAACAAGCTAGCGACGGTCAAACCGACGCGCCGGTCTGCATACCGGCGGCTCTTGCCCACCTCTACGTACGGCATCAATATAAATGCCACAAGTAAGAGCGGAATAAACCCAACAACAATCGTCTTATCTGCCAATTTCAACCAGCCCTGCGACCAGGACAAATACCAAGGCGCTACGACATGAAGCGGCGTCACAATGGGGTCAGCATGATGTTCCAGTGGTGCATCCCAGAACCAAAGCGCGCCAGCCACTAGCAAAAGCGTTGTCAAAGCAGTCCACATCAGTTCACTGGTCAAGATGTCTGGCGTAAAGTACGTTCGCTCATCACGCGGGACGCGCTTGGCTGTATCTTCACCAATTTCTTCTCGGCCCGGAGGAAGAGAAATGCCATACAAGACAACTTTGTAATAATGAACAAAGAAAAGAATGGCTGTTAGAAGCGGCAACAGCAGCACATGGAATAAATACCAGCGCAGCAGGCCACCGGCCCCTAGTGACGGCGCACCCTGTAGAATAAGCAACACATTGGCATTAAATTCAGCCGGAGCTGGCGCGGCTTCCGCCCCTGAAAGGAATACGGTCAAGGCCCAGTATGCCAACTGATCCCAGGGCAAGAGATAACCAGAAAAACTTAACAGCGCTGTAAAAAGCAACAAAATCACGCCTGTCGCCCAGGTAAACTGTCGTGGCTTCTTATAGCTTCCGGTTATAAACGTCCTAAGCATGTGCAGGGCCACCACCAGAACCATTGCTTCTGCACCCAGACGGTGCATATTGCGCATCAGTTGTCCCAGCGGCACATTCCCCAAAATATTCCACATGTTGTCGTACGCTATCAAGGGGCTTGGCGTATAAAACACCATCAATATAATGCCGGTGATCGTCTCCCAAATAAACATGAAGGTAGACAGCCACCCCAAGCGAAAGGTAGGGTAAATATGGGTGACCTCAGTGTGATAAAAACTGGGTCGAATATGGAACCAGAAACTATCGGCATGAGGGCGTAAGCGGGGATTGGGGCGGCGCGGCTCGTCTCCACGAAGCACGCCACGAAGATCACTGATGTTCATACCAGCGGTCAGTCGCTCAACCACATCATCAGCTTTAGTGACAATGGCCTGCTTGACCCCCATTTCGCTGACTTGTTCAAAAAAGGTAGCCATACTCTAACTCCTTATCTCTCTCTTCTCTTAAGCATTTTTATGGGCATTCGTTTGTAAAACTGCAAAGCAATTGCTGCGATGGCCCCATTTTTCGGTCACCAGTATCGACGCTAATAAAGGCCGCATTCGGTGGCAATGGCACTGGTGCATAAAAATCATTTACTAGTTCAGATTGCGTGTCTGGAATGGGATTTCTGTCCGCATCCAAAAACTCCATGCGAAAACGATCCAGGGTGCGGGGTGCAGGAGATTCAATACGACGGCCGTCTAGCCGATATTTTGATCCATGGCAAGGGCACTCAAACCGATTGTTAGCTGGCGTCCAGGCATAAATACAGCCAAGGTGGGTGCATACTTTGTAAATTGCCGCTACGCCCACAATATCTTGCGATTCATCTTCGGCCTTCTTCATCAATTCATTGCCCTGCGTTGTATCCAGGTTCACCAACCAAAAACGACCAGCAGGAACATTGGCTGGTTCAGCGTTCACAGGAGGCAATTCATCTACAGAAATCAGGAACTTACCACCAAATTCACCTTCGCGGAAACGGGGCAGCAAAAACCAGATCAATAGACCAGAAAATTGAGCAGCATAGAGCGCAATAGAAGCCCCCCAAATGTAATAAAGAAATTCACGTCTTGAGATACCACCGCTGTTTGCTTCGGCACTTACGGCTACGTCTGCCATGAGGCTATTCTCCTACTAAATAGATCTTTGCGAAGTTGTTTTCCGGGTTCACTATAACAACTCAGTCTGTTGAACATGAAAAGCACATGAGTGAAATGTGTGCTTTTTATCACAATCGGGATTATAGCAAAATGTGAATGGATAACAAGGGGACTAAATGGGCGCTGAGGGACTCGAACCCCCGACCCCTTCGGTGTAAACGAAGTGCTCTAACCAACTGAGCTAAGCGCCCCAAATAAGGGAAGAAACAAATTATAGCCACTGTGGCTTAACAAGCAAACAAAATCTCATATTCGAGGCAAAACAATGCTTTGCTGCTTCTGATATTTCCCCTTGCGATCGGCATACGATGTTTCGCAGATTTCATCCGATTGAAAAAATAGTACCTGCGCAATGCCTTCATTGGCATAGACACGGGCAGGCAGCGGTGTCGTATTGGAGATTTCCAGGGTCACATACCCTTCCCATTCTGGCTCGAAGGGCGTGACGTTTACAATCAGGCCGCAGCGTGCATAGGTGGATTTACCCAAGCAAACGGTCAGTACATCGCGCGGAATGCGAAAATATTCAACCGTTTGGGCCAGCACAAAAGAGTTGGGGGGAATCACGCAGACATCACCTGTGAAATCGACAAAGGAGCGTGGATCAAAGTGTTTGGGATCAACCACCGCCGAGTGCACATTGGTGAAAATTTTGAACTCATTGGTCACCCGAATGTCATACCCATAGGAGGACAATCCATAAGAGATAACCCCGTCGCGCACCTGGCCGTCCACAAATGGTTCAATCATTTGTTTTTCTTTGACCATACGACGAATCCAACTGTCTGGTTTTATAGACATACAAATTCCTTTACATAATGGTTCAATTACCCAGTGACTTAGTTGCCGATAATGTGCCTGGGTAAATGAATGAATGGTAACTACATGATTTCTGGCGCGCTCATGCCCATGAGGTTGAGGACATGGCCAAAAAGCTGCTTGGCTGCCCGGTAAAAACGCAAGCGTGCCCGACGCAGTGGCTCAGGCACATCCTCGTTGAGGACCCGGCAATTCTCATAGGCTGGATGAAATGCTGCGGCAAGTTCATAAGCATAAAAGGTAATGTGGTGAGGTTCGGAATTAAGCACCATGATTTCTAGCACCTGCGGCAATTCTAATGCTTTGCGCAAAAAGGCCAACTCGCTTTCGTGCGTCAGCAGGCTGAGATCGGCCTGGGCATCGGCCTCAGACGAACCGCCTGCTTCAGCCCATTTCCGGAAGATACCGGCACAGCGCACGTGGGCATTTTGAATATAGTAAACTGGATTCTTGTCTGATTTTTCGAGCGCCAGGTTCAGGTCAAATTCAATAGGGCTGTTGCCAGAACGGGAAATCATGAAGTAACGAATAGCATCTGGCCCTACCTCGTCCAGCAGGTCATCCAGGGCAATAAAGGTGCCAGACCGGGTACTCATTTTGACTTCTTTACCATCCTTGATAACGCTGATGATTTGGTGCAAAACGGTACGCACAAACGCTGTTGGGTAGCCCAATGCCTGTACACCCATCAACACCTGAGGGGCCGTGGCATGATGATCCGGTCCAAAAAAGTCGACGACGAGGTCAAAGCCGCGCTGGGCTTTGTCCCAATGGTATGCGATGTCGGGCATGCGGTAGGTGGGTTCTCCCGTTGATTTGACCAGAACACGGTCTTTATCGTCGCCAAACTCAGTGGTTTTGAACCATTGTGCATTGTCCGCCTGGTAAACGTAGCCTTTTTCTTGCAAGATTTCCAGCGCTTCCCAGACACGCCCTGTTTCGTAGAGGCTTTGTTCGTTGTAGTACACATCAAAGATGATGTTGATGCGGCGCAGCGTTTCTTTTTGGGCAGCAGCGATGTGATCTTTGGCGTATTGAGCAAAATAGTCGGTGGGTTGGTCTTGTAAGCCATCTCCCTGTGCAGCTTGAAGCTCGCGGGCGATGTCTGTAATGTAATCGCCTTGATAATGCTCTGGACCCAGTTCTGTGGACTGACCAAGTAACTGGAGGTAGCGGATTTTGGTGGATTCACCCAACAGGGTAACCTGGCGACCTGCATCATTGTAGTAATATTCCAGGACGACCTGGTAACCTGCCAGGCGCATGGCGCGAGCCAAAGTATCTCCCATGACGCCACCCCGAACACGGCCGATATGGATCGGCCCGGTGGGGTTGGCGCTGACGCATTCAATTTGGGCTTTTTGGCCATCGCCAATATGGAGACGGCCGTATTCGTCTCCCTGCTCCAAAACATCATCCACAATCTGCTGCAGCCGCGCCTCGGTCAGCCGAATATTGATGAAGCCGGGCAGCGCCACCGTCATTTCCTGAATGTAATCCGTCGCTGGCAGATGATCGACAATTGCCTGAGCGATTTTGATTGGAGCCATCCGGGCATCCCGCGCCAGCTTTAAGGGTGTGGGGGAGGCGTAATCACCAAAGGAAGCTTCACGCGGTCGCTCAATGACAATTTCTGGGGGCGCAAAAGGAGGGAGTGCACCGGAAGATTGCGCCGCCACTAATGCTTCTTGCACAACGGCCGCTAATTGATGATGAATGCTCATATAACTCCAGTCATGCTGCAAATTGGATTGCAGCTAATATGTTTGGCTTTAGATTCGGCGGATTTTACATGTCCCACGATGGTATCGCAACCTGCGCCAGTGAAAATCACGCCAATATCCTTAATTGGGTTGGACAGTTTGTTCTGCCATGCTTTTCGGCGTACCGTTGGCCTGCTTGCGCTGGCAGGCTTGAGCTGCATTTATGAAGGAGAGTTTTGATGAAACGTTTGGTTTTTATTTTGTTGATACCGTTATTTCTGCTGGCCTGTCGTTCTGAGGAGATCGGTGGCGAACAGATTACTTATCACAGCGGCAACTACCCAATTACCTTTACACTGCCGGAAATATGGGCGGTGGCTGATGATGAAGATTCGATCTCGATAGCGTCTGAGGACCGATTGCTGTTTGCCAGTTCGGTGCAGGACGGAGCGCGGATCAACATTATCGTGACGCCAACGTTTTTTACGGGCAGCGCGACGGCAATGGAATTGATCGACACGGCCGTTCGCGATTTTCGTGAACAGGACGGGGCAGAAGTGGTTCAGGAGATTGAAGCGCTGACTATCAACAGCCAATCGGCTGTGCAAACGGTGCTGCAAGGGCCAGACAGTCAGGGAAATGAAGTCATATTGCGTTATGTGATCATTGAAAATTTAACGGTGAACCAAACGGCCGTTGTCGCAGCCGTTCACGATGCCAGCCAGAATCATGAATACGGTCAGCTCATGGCCGACATTGTCAACTCGATTCAGCTAGGAGAAGCTGAGCAGTAACCAGTAAACCGTTTACTGATCGTCCAGTACCGTATCGTAGACCAGCAAGGTCTCTGTAGCCGTCTTCTCCCAGGAAAAGGCGGCTGCCTGCTTTATACCCTTTTGGCGCAGCTCGGCCCGTAAATTATCTTGTATGATGCTAGAAATAATCGCTCCGGCCATGTTGCGGGCATCATCTGGATCGACGGCAAAGCCCGCATCGCCTAAAACTTCTGGCAGGGAAGAGGCGTTGGTGGTGACCACTGGCGTGCCAGACGCCAATGCTTCTAAGACACCCAGGCCAAATCCTTCTTGCCTGCTAGGGAAAACAAAGGTCTCCGCGTTGCGGTACAGCACGGGTTTGTCCTCTTCAGCCACATACCCCAACCAGCGCACGTACTCTGCAATGCCCAACTGCTCGATATAAAAATCGTAATCGGGATAGATATCAGAGGCTTCGCTTGGTTTTCTGCCTGCCAAAATCAGCGGATAATCTTCTCCCAAAGCTTGCCCCACATAGGTCCAGGCCAGCAGCAAAGTTGTTACGTTTTTATGCAGTTCATAGCCGCCTAAATAAAGCACGTAGGTTTCGGGTAAATCGTATTTGCGCAGCACAGCCATTTCCAATAAGCCATTGTCCTGGCTGCTAAATTGCGAACCGGCTGCCAGGTAAATGCGGCTTATTTTTTCTTCGGGAAGGTGCAGATGTTTAATGATATCCTGCTTGCTGGCTTCGGAATCGGTGATGATGTGACTGGCCCCGCGGGCAGAAGCGGAAACGAGGGCGTTGTAGAGGCGGTTGCGAAACGGCCGTCTATATTCAGGAATCAGCAGCGTCGTCAGATCATGCACCGTGACCACCAGCGGCACGGGCGATTGCAAGGGGGCCCCCCAGTACGGCACGTGCGCCACTGTCGCGCCCACCTCGCGGCAAGCGCGAGGAAACTGCCTTTGCTCAAACCAGACTTTGCCCACATTGCCTGGGCGCACCGCAACCAGGCTCACATTCACGCTGGGCGGCACGGCCTCTGGCTCCGGCTCCCCCGCTGCCTGTGGAAAAACAAGCGTAATCGTCAGGTCAGAAACCAAACGATTAAGATGATAAACAAGCTGACGAGTATATTGTCCGCTGCCCGTGTGTGGTTGGTTCCAAAAAGCAGCGTTGATGGCTACATGCATAGAAAGATCCTCTCTTATGCCGCCGATTATAGTGACATTCCTGGGGACAGGCACTTTTATCCAACCCATCCACGTGCAGGATGCGATACTTTACTTTGATAGCAAGCGACTGAAAGAGGCTTGCAACCTATGTTTAAATCTTAGGTGTCTTTCTTACAGCAAATCGGGGGAAACCGGGGCAATTGGGCAAGCGTGAATCGTTTGCCCAATTGCCCTGGGGTCAGTGAGGATAGGACCCTGGCATTTGGCTAACCAAAATAAAGGGTGCCAGCTCGATTCTTACTCTTTAGGCGGCGAGTCGTAATCCAGAAAATCGCGCCCAGCTTCAGTTGAAAGAATGTCCAGAGCCGCAGCGGCGCCTTCCCCGGCAGAAATGATTGCCTGGCTGCGATTCATTTTTGTGCTGCGACCGACAGCATAGAGATTGGCAACGGCCGTACGGCCGTTACGATCCACTTCTACACTCCGTCCTTCTTTGGTCAGCCCCAAGCTTTGATTCAACTTCACACCCTTACCCTCAGCCAAAACGACGTATTTGGCGGTGTGGCTGCCGCCATCGTCGGTGGTAACCGTAAACCCATCGTCTGTTTTGTTGATGGCGGTCACCAGAGCATCCTGCAGGTTTGCACCGAAAGCAAGCACCTGCTGACGGGCAATCTCTGCAAAATCACTGCCTAGCATTTGGGGAATCCCCAGGTAATTGTATAGGTCAGCATAGTGAAGCGCCGTCTCGTTCTTGCCAAAAACCGTGACGTCCAGGTCATTCTTGGCTAAAAATAGTGCGGCACTCAAACCACCTGCACCGTCCCCGACTACAATAACATTGGTCATTTACTACCTCCTAAAAATGGTATAACTTAAGCCTGAATGATAGCGCAGGTTGCAAAAGTTGACCGCCGTCCGCTTAAATTTGCTAAAGGGTTTCTAATATGGTCGTTCCCCCCAAAATTCCAATATTGAGGTTGCTGTTGGCACTGTGGGGCGGCTATACGGCCGTCTGGATAAGCCTGGAGGGCGCGCTGTGGCGTGTTGCGCTAATGGGGGTGGCTACCACGATGTTGGCCGTAGGATACGGCTGGCAGCGCTGGCTTGGTGGCAAAACGGTCAGCCGCAGAATGGCTGTGACGCTAACGGCCGTTTCTGGCCTAATCGCGGGCGGCGGCAGTGGTGTTCTCACGCTCATTTTCATGGCAGTGAAGACCGGCCTGCATGCCCACGGCCCAGAATTCAGCGCCGCTGAGCTTGCTTGGACTATTGGCCAACTGCCCTTGTGGACGGCCGTCGGGCTATTGCTTGGCTTGGGATTAGGGTTAATTTGGGCGGGTTCAGAGTGATTAAGCGCGCTTTGAAGAGGAATCGCAGGGCAACAGAATGCCTTTCCCCTTAATCGTCCGGGCGATGATGGTCAAGCTTCAATTGCCTTTTTCAAGTCGTTGATAAACGCTTCAAGCGGTAAGCGATAAATCTTGGCGACATCTGAAACTGTGCAGTATGGGGCAATAGCACAACCGATACACAGGGAAGCGTATTGGTTAAAAACTACAGCGGTTTGCGGCCAACGTGCCAGGAGTTCCTGTACTGTCATCTCTGCGATTACCAATTCATCAGACATGCCGAGATCATTACCTTTTGTTCAGGATGCAGCCTAAATAAACCATGACTATTCACAGTAGTGGCTGCGACAAACCCGCTGCTGAGGGTGACCTATTTTCTATTAGTCAAGCGAGTAGAAATCAGAGGTCAAGCTAGGAAACGGCTGAAACAATTAAGTCTCTATTTGAGATTGGATACGAGATAGTGTGGTGCGTGCCAAAATTGACACGCACTACACTGTTACGCATTAATGTAGCGTCCGAATATAAGCAATAATGTCAAAGATTTGCTCATCGGTTAAGGCTGGATTGCCTCCTTTGGGCGGCATATCCACACCTGTTGTGTTCAACGGATCTCCCGATGGGCGGCCTGTCTTAATAAATGCCAGCATTTCTTCATCATTCTTTTCTCGCAAGAATTCACTGGTTGTAAAGGGTTTTCCTAGGCCATCAATCCCTTCCCCACCTGGCCCGTGGCAGGCGATACAAACCTGATCATAATGCGTCTTTCCAGCTTCAGGATCGCCCGTGCTGACAACGGCCGTTTCTTCTTCTGTCGAGGTTGAATCTGTGTCGGCACTACCGTCGCCACCACCGCCACAGGCGGCCAACCCACCCAACAGCAACAATGTTGCAATGAACCAAATAATATTTTTCGTCTTCATGAAACTCTCCATATGATTTATTTTTTGATTTTTCTAATCGTCTGTAACTTAGCAAGCGTCCCTTTTATCTATTCATCACCACTTTCCATATCTTGTTCTGCGCCATGATCCGCTTCGCCTTCCATTTCCATACTGCCATCTTCCATGCTATCTTCGTGTTGATGGGTGGATAATGTCGTTGGATCAAGTGTGCCATCAGCAATCTCCTGTTGTAAGGTAGCAAAGTCAGCAATTACCCCACTGTTTTCCGCAACATAATCATCTGCCTGAGCCTGCGTCGCAAAGGCGGCTACGCCCCAACCCATCGGAGTTATCAAATCATCGCTCAATACAAAATAGGCTTCTTTTGCGTTAGCCCATTCTTTTGTGTCTAAATCATGAACCCAGTAAAAATGAACATCTTCTTGATGCTTGTGGTCATACATCAACATGCCACCAATGTCATCGAAGCGACGGACATCGCCTGTTTTTGTGACATACGACGCAGCATACCGTTCTTCATTAATGATCATGCTGCACTCATCACAAACATCTTGCCCGTAAATAATTTCAGGTGGCTCATCTAGATTGGCAGATTGACTGCAACCCGCGAAGAAAAGAGTGGCAAGCAAGAAGCCAAGCACAATAGAAAGCGCAGGATGAAGATAGGGCCATCTTCGACTATTGTTAGTCATTATAGAATTCCTCTCTGTTTGAAAATTCGTGTGGCGGTGGCAAAGGGTAAAATCACCCAGAGCAGCAACAGGCCAATTAAAGCAGGGAACAGCTGTGTGCCATAAGTACGAAAGGCATAGATGCCAGCCGGGCCGAGCAATTCAAGGTTTTGGCGCAGGTCTAAAACGGCCGCAATTTTGAACAGCTGCAGCGGGTTTATTAGCGCCAGCGCAAACAGTTGGTTGACATCCAGCTGAAGCACCAGGGCCGTGCCCATCACCCCAAGATCTCCGAAGAAGACAAGAATTAGCCAAAGGAACAGCGCCAGACCAACGGCCGTTGCCCCCTTGTGTACTGCCGCCGAAATTAAAAAGCCCAGACTCAAGCTAACAATCGCCAACAAAAATGACAGCAGAATAAGCGTTAGAAAAACGCCAAAATCAGTTCCGCCACCTTGAATAGCAATTAGCACACCAGTCAAACCAAAGCCCAACCCCAGGGCTGCCAGCAAAGCCAACGAAAGCCCGACAAATTTGCCCAACAGCATTTCCATCTGATTAATGGGCTGGGCAAGCAGGTAAAGCAGCGTGCCATTCTCCCGTTCGCCTGCCAAGCTGAGCGCGCCCAGGGTCAGGCCCATCAGAGGAACGATCATCAGCACCATATTGATCAGACTGGCGCTGGTACGGCCGAATCCGGCCAAGCCATAATCACCCGTCCCTGACAACGACATCCAGGCCAAGGCCAGCGATAGGCCGGCAAAGGCAACCGTGTAAAGGCCAAACCAGCGATTTCGCTGGGCATCGCGTAATTCTTTTTGCGCTAAAATAAGGATGTTTTCAAAATCAATCATAAGATTTATCTCGGGTTATTCCACCGTAAAGTCGTCAATTGTGACACCAGCTTCATGCAGCACACGCAGCACTTTGCCTTTTTCGCCCGGGGAAACCTGAACGCGCACGCCACGGCCGTTTCTGCTGACCGGCATCTTGTGGGCTGAGAGCGTTGCCATGGCGGGGTCAATTTCCATATCCGTCATGTAGAGATGGAGGGTTGATTCCAAACCAAGCTGTTTTTCAACTTGATGTGGTGGCGCGTCAATAATCAACTTCCCAGCCTCTAACAGCAGCACCCGATCCGCCAGGGCGGTGATTTCCTCAAAGCGATGCGAAGTAAACAGCAGGGTTTTGCCACTGCGCTTAAAGTCCAGCAGCAGCATCAAAAAATCTTCGCGGGCACGGATATCCAAATTGGCGGTAGGTTCGTCCAGCATCAGGATAGGCGGATTAGCCAATAAGGCCAGGCCCAGGCCCAACCGCTGCTTCAATCCCCCAGACAGCTCACCCACACGTTTGTCCAGATGGGCTTGCAGGTTCAGGCGCGTTAGAAGGGATGAAAAATCATGATCGGTAGGAACCTTTTTAAGCCGGGCATAAAAGGAAAGTGTGTCTGCCACGGTCATATCATCATGGAAGTTCAATTCCTGCGGCACAAACCCAACCAGGCGGCGCACAGCTTTCCCTTTTTGATTGACGTCGAGGCCGTTTATGGCAATTTGGCCCTCATACGGAATGAGATGCAGCAAACAGCGCAAGGCAGTGGTCTTGCCTGCCCCATTTGCTCCCCAAAAGGCAACCGCCTCACCAGCTTCAACTGAAAAGGAAAGTGCGTCAACGGCCGTTACCTTGCCAAATTGCTTCGTAAGATTTGTTACTTTAATCATTTTATTTCCAATCTAGGTTCAAACTGATAGCGCCGCCAATGCAGTCGGGGCAGCAGCGCCAACCCCACGGCAACAGCCAGCACGGCCAGGGTTACCCACAACCAGCCTTGCCCGGAAGGCGCTGGTAACGCGGGTGCTCCTGTAGGAATTAAAGGCGTCATATACGGCCGTTCATCCACCAGTTTTGGCTGGGGTCGTACCGCGGGAAACGCCTTGGCGGCAAAATCAATCGCATTCGTGGAAGGACTGTACAAAAACAGACGTAAAGTCGGTTCTTCCTCCATCAGGTTTTCAAAAAGGCGCTCCGATCTGTATTCGATATCGCCCTGCCCATCGGCATCGGCATCGTAACCAGCATAATCGCTCCAGAAATTCCCCTGGCCACCTACCGTCCAACTGTTTGCCTGATACAGGCCGCCACCGCCAGCAATGGCCACCTGCTCTTCATTTTCTATGAAGCTGTTCCCCACAAATTCATTGTGGCGTACGGAAGGCAGCATCTCTACCCCGATGTCGTTAAAGGCAAAGACGTTACCGGTGAATTTTCCAATGCTGTCTACTTCACGAGGCGTGGTATCTAAATGGGCACCAATACGGTTGTCCAGGAATAGATTTTCTTCTATCACGGCGTCATCCATATCTTTTAAGCCGATACCATAGCCGCTTGGCCCACGATTGCCTGAAATGGTGTTGTTGACCAGATTCACGCGGCGGCTGTACATCATAAATGCCCCAACCGAGTTATTGAGCAAGCTGTTTTGGCTGATGATCGCATCGTCACAATACATGAAGTGAAGTCCGTAACGGCCGTCACTAACAGTATTGTTGTGAATGGTTAAGCGTTCTGAATACCACAAAACAACATCTCGCCCTTTGGTAACCACGTTATTTTCAATTAACACATCATTGCTATACCAAACGCGGATCGGATCGCCTCGGCGTGGCAAATCTAAATCTTTACTTGTAATCTGGTTATCCCGAATAACCGTGCCGTGCCCCTTGCGCAAGTAGATACCAAACAAGGTGTTCTCAAAGCGATTGCCTTCTATAAGCGCATTTTCTGCCTCGACAGCAATACCTGAATTTTCCTGATCCAAGACGTGACCACTGTTTTGGATAACAAAGCCGCGTAGCGTTGTATTGGGTGCCTGAATATTGATAACGGTGCCTTCGTTATTGCCATCAATCACCGGCCACCCCAGGCCAATTAACGTAAGCGGTTTGTCAATGATCAATGAGCCCACGTAGGTGCCGCCGCTTACCTGGATGGTGTCGCCAGGCTGGGCATTGGCAACGGCCGTTTTTAGATCAACGGCCGTAATGGTGGCATCGCCATCACTCTGAGCCAGAATTTGACCACTCTCTATCAACAGAAAGAGGGCCATTAGCATCAGGCTAAAAGCAAACCGCACCCGCTGTTTACTGTTCACCAGTCACCGTTATCTGCGCGCCATCAACCAGCGGCTTGTATGCTTTGCGATGAAAATACAAAGCGACAATAACCAGAATTGAAGCCAGGATTGCCAGATAAAGCCCAATGCCGGGGAGGGCAATTGTCTCAAATTGGGCAATGACGCCACGACCCAACACGCTGGGTACAAACGGCTCTATCGCACTACTCAACGGCGCCTTGGGATCTAGTTCTGTGCCAAACTTGGCCATCCACCATTGCAAATCAGCCAGAAATATGATCGGCATGGTAATGGCGGGCAGCGCCAGAACGACAACCCACTTGGTGTGAATAAAAATGGAGGTCAACGTCAGCAGCGCCAGCAAGCCGATAGCCACCTGGCTAACAGACTTTTCAAGCTGGGCCGCTTCCTCAAGCGGCCGCATCCCAATGTAGTGATTCAGCCCGTTAATCTCGCCCAAATCCCCGGTTAGTTCATTGACATAAGCAGTAATATGCAAGCCTTTAGGGTATTGAGGCGCCTGCAGCTCCATCTCCCAATAAGGCAAGGGAATGGAAATGATAAGAAGAAGGGCCGCGACGCCGAACAGCAATGTGGGCAGCAAGTAGCGCTTGCGGTCTTCTTGGGAAACATCTTTTGGCATTCTAGGGCCAATAAACTTCATAAAAGTATTCATAGCAGTTAGGAGAACTTTGACTCTGACAGGCTGATGACAAACGCCAACCAGCCTGTCAGAATCGGTTTGATTTTTACTCGTTTGGTTCGATCAGCATGTAGCCAGTCATTTCCAGGTGCAATGCCGAGCAGAACTCGGTGCAGTAGTAGGAGAAAACGCCATCGTGCGTAGCATCAAACTCAAACGTGGTTGCTTCACCAGGCTCAATACTCAAGTTGATGTTGTAAAGGGGGATGGAAAAACCGTGCGTGGCATCATAGGCCCGCTCTACGTTGGTAATATGCCAGGTAACGTGGTCACCTTGTTTAATTTCCACGTGTTCCGGGGTGAAGTGACTGCGAACGGCCGTCATCCAAATCTCTACTTCATTGCCGTTGCGTTCAATTCGTTCTTCACCTAGCTGCACAACATTTTCATCAACCTGACCCGTATGCGGGTTCCAGCCGATTTCTGGATAAACTTCCCATGGATCAAGCTTGTCAGCTTTGATGATCTGGGCGTAATGGGGTTCCCCATCAGGAATCGGCAAGTCATAAATGACCGGCATCGTTGCGCCAGAAACACCGATGTCCAGCAGCTGGAAGTTTTGCGGCAGCAGCGGGCCAACGTTATTAAAACGATCAATGGCCCATTTATTCATCGAGACCAGGTATCGCCCATCGGGGCTAACCGTATCCCCTTCCGCAGCGGCGATATGCCCAACGTTGTACTGCACAGGTGTCTTGTGAACCAAAGTCCAATCTTCCTCTTCGTGTAGGTCAGAGAAGCTGCCGCCTAAGGACCAACGAGCCACGGCTGGTTCCAGGAACAAGCTGGTATAGGCATAGCCCTGGTTGTCGAATTGGGTATGGAGCGGGCCTAAACCTACTTCAACCTGGGCTTCTACTACATCGTCGAAGGCGAGAATCGGTACGCCATAGGAATCAAACTCAAAGCCACCAGCGGCGATGGCATCCTGGATTTTCTGGAAGCTGTAGATGCTAACGTGAGGATCCAATTTACCGGAAACGACCATGAAAGCACCATCGGGTGATACATCAACACCATGTGGGCTCTTAGGTTCGGGAACAAAGTAGAGCAACTCTTCTGCAATGGCCGTATCTAAAGAAATCACAGGAAAACCGCGAATGTCTGTAGTGTTCCCGGCCTGGGCTACCTCAATCGCCTTATCCAAATTGAAGACGTGCATGTAATCCATGTCGTTTTGCGAAGCACCAGCCTCAAAAGGTGGTTCGCCATCTTCTACGCCACCCGTTGCCATTTCTGTGTTAAACGAGTTGCAGAAGACCCAGCCCTCACTGACCAACTTGCCCGCATCACAAAGGTCTTGCCAGTAGGGAGGCAATTCAATCGCAAAGGATTGATCTTCAAGAATGCGTCCAGAAGCACGGTCGAATTTCCAGAACGTCACTATGCCGCGATAATCTGCCTGATAATCTTCAAGAGAGGCATATTCCCAGCCCAACGGGGAGCCATATTGCCCGCCCTCAATAACCCACTCTGTGTCTGGCGTTACAAATGTGCCACCATGATCACCCAATGCCAGCGGGTTTTTGACAATTTGTTTGGTTTCAAAATCCTTCAGGTCGATGACGGCGACACGGCCGTTTGACTTGTCGTTGATGAAAAGGAACTGACCATCATAATCGCCACCAGTTTCACTCAGCGCCGTATGGTGCGTATCCCCCCAGGTAATGTCGCTGCCATCAACGTTTCCCCCAGCCAATACTTCCATGGTGCCTTGCGCACCGTAGCCATAACCCTGCCACGGTTCGGGTGTAAACACAGCAATTTGCTTGATGATACGCATCGAGGGAATGCCAATAACATACACTTGGCCAGAATGTCCCCCAGAGGCAAACATCATATATTCATCATGCGTGCCAGAAGGTGTGTACGTTTTTATAGCAGCTTCAATATCGGCCGGGGTTAAACCACGGGCTTCTGCAATTTCCTGGGCATTACCAGATACGCCAGTATCGCCAGTTGCCGCAGACGTGTCGCCACCGTCTTCCCGACAACTGATTGCCAAGGCAATCAGCAGTATGATGCCAAACAGGCTAACAAAGGTCTTCATTTTTAAGTTCTTAGCTATCCAATGTTTCATTCCGTCCTCTCCTGCAATTGTGGAAACGGCCTGTTTCAACCCTCTTCCACGTATAAATTAAATGTTCATTGCACAATACTTACATGCCCAATAAAAGTAGGCCTTTATGAGACAGCAAGGCTGCAACTTAAACAGCCTACACGAGGTTGAGAACGGGGTCTTTGCAATTCTGCAAGTTGTGAAGAAATGATTAATTTCAAGAAGGTCGGGGACGGCAAAGCAACGGCCGTAAACGGCCGTTGTCCTGCTCACAATAATTTGGATGCCTGGGAGATTTAGAGGATTAGGAAGCCTGGGATGCCGTAAACAAGATGGGGTCGATAGTTAGGCTTTTAGACGAGTCTCGACCGTCTTCAAGGCATCCTCTAGCTGAGCCTGACGCAGGCTCGTCGTCACATCCCCCCGGGTGCGTTCCAGCACGGCACGAACCGTGTCAGTGCGGCGGCGCAAGCCACCCGTGATGCTGTCGTTGAAATCAAAGGTAACGAGCTGGCTATAAATCTGGTCCATCACGTCCAGCAGGCGCTCAGCTTCATCACTGTGACCGTGGCGGATGATGTCCAGAATGCGGCGGCGCAGTTCCGTAGCCGCTTCGGCCAGTCCATTGAGCCAGGTGTTGCCTTCGGTGCCCAATGCGTCTGGTGTGGGCAAGGGACGGTTGCGGATTAGGGCATAGGTCAGATTCGCCTCGATGAACTCTTTAATGGCGTCCTGGGTATAGCCCGCGTAGTATAAATTTGGATACGCTTCAACACCCGCCACCAGCGTTTCGGTAGCGGCCTTGGCTTCGGCAATGAGTGATTCAGCCACCGACCACTCTTCCCGGTGAACGGCCCGAATGGCCCGGGCGCACAAGCTGATGAGTTTGCGGGAACGCTGATACGCGTGGTCGCGGGCGGTGTTCACTTGTTCAAACTCGGCACGAATCTGGTCGGTGGTGGTATCTAATTGGTCCACAAAAATCTCCTTCGGATGATAAAACACAAAGTTGCAAAGAAAAATTTAACACAAAGGCAGCAAGATTAAAAGGTACAAAGCCCTCCTTCGTCTCCTGGTTCCTTCGTTAAGCGCCTCATGCCATTTTGGAGCAAATCACAGATAGTTCTTTGAAAAACGAAGGGCAATTTATCTGTGATTTGCTCAAGTAAAAACCAATTTTCCGCTCATTCTTATTCAAAATTCTTTTTGGTTTTTACAGGTAAGCCACAAAAAGTCTTTTGACGTAAAAATCGCCATCTCTTTGTGGTTTACTCAGGGAAAACGGGAGAATCACTATTTTTAGATTCAAAGAACTTTCCCGTTTTCACCTGAGTGGTTGCTGCGGCAATAAAACCCAGCAGGGCAGCGATGCCTGAGGTGGCGCCGGTGTTTAATATTGTGTTGACGGCCGTTTCCCATTCGGTGCTCTCTAACAAAGCATTGGCAAGATGATGCCAGGGGAGAGCGGCTTCACCAAGAGCGGCCGTTTTTAACCAGGCAGCCGAGAGTTGGGTCGTGCGCGGCACGGCCGTTTCCCCCACAAGTCGTGCCCATGCCACAACCTCCGCTTCGGGCCGCGTGGCCCACAGGCCCAGCAGTAATCCTAGCAAAAAATCATCCCCTGCGGGGGTCAATCCCGGGCCAAGTCCGGCACAATTCGCCACGGCCAATGCCAAATATGCCTTATCTTGCTGAGCCAGCGCTTGCAACACTGCTGCAGTGGCTTCATTAAACGCTGCAGCAAAGTGAGCCGGACTGCCTGCCGTTAGCCGCTGTTGCTGTTGGGCAATGGCGGCTTGCAGCGCCGGCAGCTGGGTTTGCCAAACGGCCGTTTGCCGTCGCAGCGCGTCCCAATTTGGCCGGGGACGCCACAAGGCTGCGTCTTTTATGTCAATTAGCAAGGAGCCAAGCTGCAGCGAGGCAGCCATTTTTCGGACAGAAGCGTTGCTGGCAATGACGTCGGGAAACGGCCGTTCCGTATCGATCACAATGGCAAATGGCCCCGCTCCAATGCCGGGCTGAACGACGGAGATGATTTCGGCATCTGCATCCATTAGATTGATGGCGCGATCAAAAATGTGCAGCAGGGAAACGGCCGTCGGCTTGCTTAGCCAGCGCTGCGCCCGTGGCGAAATCGTTGTTGCTGAAACCAGCCAGCGCTTATTCATGAACGTATTGTAACGCACTGGCGGCCCAATTCGGCAAAACAGGCCAGAGCCACTAAAATCCAGGCTAGTATGGAGATTTACGAACAGATATTACACCTGCTGGAAAGCCAAAACGTTGCATACGAACGACATCAACATGATCCGGTGCGCACCGTGGCTGAAGTCGAGGAAAAACAGCCTTTTTTGCGTAACAGAATGCTGAAGACCATTGCGTTTCGCTTAAAAGACGGCCGTATCGTGCTGGCAGGGTTACGCGGGCATGATCGCATCGACTATCGCAAGCTGGCAGCCCATTTTGGCGTGAACCGGCGCGCCGTAGCCAGCCTTTCGCCTGAAGCGGTGGAGGCCGAACTGGGTTTCGCTGTGGGTGGCGTTGGACCATTTGCCCTTCAGCCAGACGTGGTTGTCTTGCTGGATGCGCAACTGGCAGATGTGGGGACGGTCTACTGCGGCAGCGGCAAAAATACGGTCACGCTGGCCATCGACTTTGCTGACCTGCTGCGCGTGAGCGGTGGCGAATTGAGCAATCTGGCCCGCACAGGTGATTAGTTTTGCGGCGTGCTTGTGTATAAAAAATAGGTAATTGGCAATGCATTCATTCGGTGAGTGATCAAAATAACTCATTGCCAGGATACCCAATTACTTTTTTACTGGAGTTTTTGTGAGAAAAAGCCTAACCCTATCGATGCCAGCCTTTAACGAGGCAGAAAATATTCCCGAAATGGTGGCCGATGTGCTGCGCATTCTGCCGAAACTAACAGATGATTTCGAGGTAATTGTGGTCGATGATGGCAGTCGGGACGATACGGCCGTTGTGACCCAACAGCTTTCCGCCGCACATCCCCAGGTAAAATTGGTGCAGCATGGGGTGAATAAGGGGTACGGAACGGCCGTCCTCACCGGACTCACCCACGCCAGCAAAGAGCTCGTCTTTTTCACCGACGCAGACCGCCAGTTTGATTTGTCCGAGATTGAAAAACTGCTGGCCCATATCGAAACGGCCGATTTGGTCGTTGGCTACCGCGCCCCGCGCCGCGATCCCTTTATGCGCCGCCTGAACGGCAAGGGGTGGAGCTGGCTGGTGACGCTGCTCTTTGGCTACACCGCCCGGGATATCGACTGTGCCTTCAAACTCATGCAGCGCAGCGTGGTTGAGCAGCTGCAAGATGAAATCACCTCTGGGGGAGCTACCTTCAGCGCCGAATTTCTGGTCCGCGCCAAGCGGGCAGGTTTCAAAATTAAAGAAGTGCCGATTAACGGTCATCGTCCTCGCGTGGCAGGCAATCCTACCGGGGCCAATCCACAAGTAATTGTGCGCGCCTTTAAGGAACTGGTGCAGTTTCGTTTTGGGCTGTGGCGGGAGGCAAAGCTGCCGCTAAAACGGGATGTGGAATCAGAGCGGGGAACGGCCGTTTAGGCAATTAGTAACGCAAGAAAGCTAAAACTTCACCAAAAAAGCAGTCACATACATGATCAGGATGCCCGCCGTAATCCCGGCAAAATTTAGCCAGGACACGGCCGTATCCCCGCGACGGTGTGCTTCTTTGACCAGCAGCTTACCGACTTCCCACACCACCTGCAAGATCGCACCAGCACCCAAACTAAGGAAAATGACGGCCAGCAGCGGATTGAAGGCAAAACCGCCAATCCAGGTGCCCAACATGGCGGGCGCGCCTGCTAATAAGGCCAGCCAAACAAACGTGGTAAATTTTGGCCGTTCAGCTCGCATCAGCGGCGCCACAATACCGATGCCTTCGGTGATGTTGTGCAGTGTAAAGCCAATCACCAGGAAAGAGCCAAGCGCAGCCGCCCCGGTGGCAAAAGCCGCTCCAATCGCCAACCCTTCGCCCAAATTATGCAGCCCGATGCCCAGGGCAATCATTGTTGCCACAGGCAAGGCAGACCCGCCCCGCCGACCACCCACGGCCAACAAAATGCCCAAGCTTAACAACGTGCCAAAAAAGACAACCGGCACGCCCTGAAAGACGCCCGGCACTTCCCCCGCAATTTCTAACGCCTCCAAAATCGTATCGACAAACAAAAAGACCAGCAGTCCGACGGTCAGCGCCAGGAAGGCATTGACCCATTTTTGATCAACGCGCCGCAAAAACGGATACCAAAGCATCCCCAGCATCACTGGAATGACTCCCACATAAATGCCCAGCAGCCCGTAAGCGCCAAAGGTTCTGGCGCTGGTTTGCGGCGATTGCACCGCTACCTCGACTTCAGTGCCAAACGTGACGCCAGTCGAGGTGATGAGAACAATGGGCAGTGGCTCGCCATCAACCCAGGGATAGTTCAGATCAATTGTTGCCTGCTGCAGTCGCCCCAGCGTGTTGTCTGGCGAAATTTCGTACTGCCAGTACGCATCATCTACCAAGACCTGGGCAATGGAGACTGGATCTGGCCCGCCGTTGATAATGTTGAGCTGAATACGGCCGTTTTCCGGAAACGTCACGCGCTCAATTGTTAACGCTTCCAGCGGCGGGAAGGAACCTGTAAAAAACGAGAGTGGGTTCGCCGCAATAAATAAGACAATCAGGCCAACCAAAATAACCAATGGAAAAATTGCCAACAGCCAATTTGGCACCCGATCAAGCAATGTCCCCGCGCCTTCATTTGTCATCTTGCTCATGATGCCTGCACCTCAAAAAAACCCATCCAGCCCAGCTCAGCAAATTCGCTTTGGTGAGCGTGGAACATGTAGAGTCCTGGCTCAAAATCGGCGAAGGACACTTCAATGATGCCCCGCTGCGCCTGACATTGCATCACCGTGTCCACCGTTTTTAGCGTGGGCGTGAGCGTGGTGCCGTGATCGTAATAGTCAAAAAAGTTGGCATGAATGTGCATCGAGTTGATAGGGTCAAACTCTGTCATATTCACCAAATAAATGCGCTGCAGCTGATCCCGGTTGATGACAATCGGCCGTTGCATTCCGTAAGCAAAGGCAATCGTATTTGCCGCGTACACTTCGTTGTCACCATCAAAATTGGTGTCAAACCCGTTCATTACCATCACCATTTCATTGACGGTCTGATTTTCTGGCGACAGATGGTGCCGCGTTTTGGCCGTTTCGCGTTCTTCACCGCTGTACTTTTCTGGATCCGGGTCGATGATAAATGCGCCGTACAGCCCTTTGTGAATGTGCCGTTTTAGAGGGAACGCGTGGCAGTGATAGAGATGACATCCAAATGGTTTGGCCTCAAATTCGTAGACAAACGTTTCGCCCGGATTGACGTTACCGCGCCCCACGCCGGGGATGCCGTCCATAAAAGCGGAGTGGATGCCATGAAAGTGGATGGTATGTGGATGAGTGCTGGCGTTGGTGAACTCAATGCGCAGCCGATCCCCTTCTACGCAGCGCAGCGTAGGGCCAGGGCACTGCCCAATAATTCGGCCCAGCCGCCTAGAAGCGGCCGATGTCTGGCTGCCGTACACCCAGCCGGGAAAGTGGAGTCCTGGAGCAATTTCAAACTCTTTGTCCAAAGCAAATATCTTCCAGGTTCGGACGGTACGGCCGTTCTCCTCTGTCACCACGCCATAATCAAAGTCATACAGGAGTTCATGCGGATCAAACTCATTGGCAGCATGGTCTACTTCCCCCACCATCCCGGCCTCGCCATGCCCGGCAAAGGGATCAGCGTCGCTTTGAGCCTGCAAGACGGTCCGTTCGCCTAGCTGATTGCCGCCGATTGTCGCCAGCCCGGCCACGCCCAATGCGCCCGCGCCCCCGGTAATGAGAAATTTGCGTCGGGAGATGCCTATTTCATTTTCCATGCTTCGCCTTTCCTGATTTATAATTATTTCAAACTAATTTTTTAGATATATCTAAAAATTTTACAGGCTATGATCACTGCTGTCAAGATGGCCGTAGCGGCCCATAGGAATCAGGGGAGATTGGCGTGCCGAATTTGGCCGTTGGTACGTGTGAATGGAGCGTTGTGATTTGTGAACTGTGGATTGGAAACGGCGGTTCCCCTTTTCATTTTAGCTAAAAATGGAACCACCCTCTCAACTAAACCCACGCGCCTGCCACGCCTGGTAAATCAATATCGAGCCAGCCACGGCCGCATTTAACGATTCTACATTGCCCTTCTGCGGCAGCTTCAGGCGAATGTCGCAGCTTTCCCGAACCAGGCGTCGCATCCCCTGCCCCTCATGCCCCACCACAATGCCCAGCGGCATGTCTAAATCAACCTGACCCAGCGACTGGGCATCGTCCGCCAAGTCCATGCCTACCAGCCAAATGTTGCGCTGCTGTAACCGGCGCATCGTGTTAACCAGATTGGTGACCTGGGCTACCAGCAAATGTTCGGCGGCTCCGGCGGAATATTGCACCACAGCGGGGGTTATTTCCGGGGCGCGCCGATCCTGAACAACGACGCCATGCACGCCACAAATTTCGGCCGTACGCAGCAGACTACCGATGTTTTGCGGCCCGTGCAGCAAATCCAGCAGCAGCAAAAAAGGCTTTTCGCCACGTCGCTCCGCCAGGCCCAGAATCTCATCCACTTCACTGTAGATGTAGGGCCCAACCTCCAGCGCCATCCCCTGATGACTGCTGTCTTTGGCCAAACGGCCGATTTTCTGTTTATCGGCCGTTTGGATGGGCACTCCCCTCTTACTTGCCGCTTCGCGCACCGGCTGGGCCAGCTTTTTGTCCAGGCCATCTTGCAGCCAAAGTGCAAACAGCTCTCGGCGGCTGCCGCGCAGGGCTTCCAGGACGGTGTTG
Source organism: uncultured Anaerolineae bacterium (assembly GCA_965368765.1). Classification (GTDB taxonomy): domain Bacteria; phylum Chloroflexota; class Anaerolineae; order Promineifilales; family Promineifilaceae; genus Leptofilum. The sequence continues at coordinate 38,186 of CBDUOF010000002.1, forward strand.
CGGCGAATAAGGATTTCTTTCATAGGAGATTAGAGATCGGAGAGTGGAGAGTTAAAGACTGGAGATCTCCAATCTTAAATCTCCGGTCTCCACTGTTAGCCTAGCTTCCATATGGTGCCATCGGCGCGATCTTCCAGCACCACGCCAAGCTCACGCAGCTGGTCGCGGATCATGTCGCCAGTGGCCCATTCCCTGTTGGCACGAGCCTGCGCACGGAGCTCAATCAGCAGGCGAATTAGCCCGGCTTCTCGTTCTGCGTTACTGTCTTGCCCGGCCTCATCCGGGACAATGCCAAGGACATCCCCCCCCAGTTCACGGTAAAGTCCATCTAGTGCCGTCAACGATTCCCGACTCTGAGGGCCCTGTTCATTCAAGAGGCTGTTCACCTGCCGGGTATAATCCTGCAGGACAGCCAGCGCGGCCGGGGCATTGAAATCATCGTTCATCTTCTCGATGAAGGCAGCATTGGTTTTCTCGACAAGTTCCCGAACTGCTGGCGATATTTGGCCGGAAACGGCCGTGCGCAGCTGCTCTCGTACCAACGTCACCGCTCCCCAAAGCCGCTGCCAGCCTTTGGTAGCCGCTTCCACCGCTTCATCAGAAAAGTCGATAGGGTTGCTGTAGTGGCTTGACATAATAAACGCGCGGATTGCTTCGGGCCGCCAGCGCTTCAGCGCATCCTTGATCGTGAGGGTGTTGCCTAAACTTTTGCTCATCTTCACGCCATCGAGCGTGAGCGAACCTGTTAGCATCCAATAACGCGCGTATGCTTCACCATGCGCCGCTTCACTTTGGGCAATCTCGCACTCGTTGTGCGGAAAGATGTTGTCGATGCCGCCGCCATGAATGTCAAACGTAGGGCCAAGATATTTATTGGCCATCGCAGAGCATTCCACGTGCCAGCCGGGGAAGCCATCGCCCCACGGGCTGGGCCAGCGCAAAATGTGTTCAGGTTCGGCCTTTTTCCACAAAGCAAAGTCGGCTGGATGCCGCTTTTCGCTGCGGACGGCTTCGCGGGCACCCTCTTCTTGATCTTCGATTTTACGGCCGCTTAATTTGCCATATTCCGGGTAGGAAGTGACGCTAAAGTAAACGGAACCATCTACCTCGTAGGCGTGGCCTTTGTCGATGAGTTCCTGCACCATGGCGATTTGTTCAGGTACGTGGGCGCTGGCTCGGGGGCTAATATCGGGTCGGCGCACGCCGAGGGCGTCCATATCGGCAAAGTAGCCGCGCATGTATGTTTCTACTACCTGCATAGGCAGCGCAGACATTTGTTCCGCCTTGCGCAAAATGCGATCTTCACCCGTGGTCAGCATGTGCCCCACGTCGGTGATATTTTGCACGTACAAAACGTTGTAACCGCTGTAGCGCAAGAAGCGGGCAATGATGTCGAAGCCAACATAAGTTTTGGCGTGGCCAATGTGGGAATGGTCGTACACGGTCGGTCCACAAACATACATGGCCACACGGCCGTCTTGCAGCGGCACAAATTCCTCTTTTTTACGGCTAAGAACATTATATATTTTCAATGGCATGAAAAAACTCCAGATTTAGTCACAGAGGGCAAAGAGAAGGTCCATCGAGGATGGTTTGTGTTTGTGTGATTTATTATCAACGATTACGCAGATTTGCCAGATTTTTTAATCCTTTCAATCTGCGAAATCTTTGTTAAAAGTTTTTGAAAAACACATTATCTGACGAAAAGTCAAAAATCTCTAAATGCTCTTTGTTCTCTGTGGCAAGTTTTTTACAATCGTAACGCATTGGCGATGCGTTGCAAAGTGCGGTTTTTACCCAGGATGGCCATAATTTCGGCCAGGGGTGGTCCGCCACTTTGTCCCGTGAGGGCGGCGCGGATGGGATGAAAAACGGCCGTTGGCTGCCATCCTTCCCTTTCCTTAAAGCTTTGACGCAGGCCTTGCAAGATGCTTTGCGCCGTCGCGTCGTCCAGCAGCACG
>CBDUOF010000003.1:0-39356 GCA_965368765.1 uncultured Anaerolineae bacterium
ATTCATCGGCAGTTTCTTGCCTGGCCTGGATCTGACTTTGCTGTTCAGCAACGGCCGTTTCCTGCGCCGCCACCGTTTCTCTGCGCTCTGCCAGCTTTTGCTGGGCTTGCCGCCACGCTTCTTCTCGGGCCAAAATGCTGTCCTGTGTGGATTGACCGGCCAGCTCAATCAATCCTCCGGCGTGGGCCACCGTGCCGTCCGGGGCAGCGGCCACGGTGCCTGCTGGTAATGTTTTGGCCAGGCGAACGGCCGTTTTGGCATCGGCAACCAGCAAGACGCGCCCGAGCAGCAGCTGCACCAACGGCGCGTGCTTTTTCGCAAAGCGCACAACCGAATCTGCCCAGCCAATGGCGGCTGCGTCATCAATTTTTGGCTGCGCGGCGGGCTGAAGCTGATCGGCGATGGCCACGGCGAGGGCGCTATCTGGATTGCGGTCAGTGATGAGCTGCCACAGGCTGTCTTCGTCGGGCAGCAGCAGCGTGCCCAGCCGGGCTTGGAGGGCAGCTTCAATAGCCTGCTGATGCTGCGCAGGAATAGTAATAAAGCCGGCTAAATTGCCCTGGACGGTGATGTTGGCGGAGACGGCTGTTTCCTTGTGGCGCATCTGATTCAACATCTCCGTTTGGGCTTCCAGCCGGGCCAGTTCTTTTTGCTGCTGATTGAGCTGCTGCTCCTGGCTGCGCAGGTCGCGCCGCATATTCTTAAGTTCCTGAATGAGCGCCTGCCGCTGGTCTTGTTTTTCCTGTCGTTCCTGGCGCAGCGCATCAGCCTCTTTTTGAGTGGCGCTGTAGACGGTGGTTAACTTTTCTACCTCGTTTTCCAGACGGACGCTTTCGTCAAGGTCTGGGTCGCTTGGCAGCGCGGCTTGTTCCTGCAACTGTTCACGCAGTTGGTTAAGCTGCCCTTGAAGCTGGGCCAGGCGCGTTTGGGTTGTGCGCTGCGCTGTTACAGAGCGCTGCAATTCAGACTGCCATTTGTTAATCGTGGCTTGCTGAGTTTGAAAATTGGCGTTGAACTGCTGCAGCTGCTCCCGCGCCTGGGTAAGGTTGGTCTGGGCCACAGTGAGTTCGGCCGTCGCGGCTTCCAGTTCGGCAGCGGCAGCCTCCCGCTGCTGGGCAATGGGTGGCAGCTCTTGCGCGACCTCTTGCAGTCGTCGTTGGACCGATGCCTTGCGCTCTTGCATAATGGCAACTTCACGCCGGGCAGTTTCGAGCTGATCGCGCAGTTCATCACGTTTGTTTTGGGTCTCGCTGCTTTTTTGCTGGAGACGGTGAATTTGACGACGTAAATCATCGCCGTTCTCTTGCTGGACGCGCATCTTTTGGCGACTGGCCTGCCACGTTTTTTCGCTGGAAACGGCCGTTTCGCGGGCGCGTCTAATTTCGAGCTTGGCTTGCTCCCAGCGGTAGCCATACCAAATCCGCAACAAATTTTGCAGGTCCACCGAAACTTGCTCATAATTTTGGGCGCGGGTGGCCTGGCGTCGCAGGGAGTTGAGGCGGGGCCGAATTTCGGCCAAAATGTCGTGAACGCGCTGCAGGTTGCGCTGGGTTTCCTGTAGCCTGCGCAATGTTTCAGCACGGCGCGATTTATAGTGGTTGATGCCCGCGGCTTCTTCAAACAACGCCCGCCGCTCTTCCGCCCGCAGCGAAAGTGCCTGGTCAACCAACCCTTGCCCAATGATGGTGTAGGTGCGTTCTGCCAGGCCGCTGGTAGCCAGCAGGTCGGTAATGTCTTTCAGGCGTACTTTCTGGCCGTTGAGGATGTATTCATTTTCGCCGGATCGATGGGCTCGACGGCCGATTTCTACTTCGCTGTAGTCGATGGGCAGCCAGCCGTCGCTGTTGTCCAGGGTGAGGATGGCCTGGGCCATGCCGGCACGGGGGCGGCTTTGACTCCCAGAAAAAATCATGTCGAGGGTGCGCTTGCCGCGCAGGGTGCTGTAGCTTTGTTCTCCCAAAACCCAGCGGACGGCGTCTGCAATATTGCTTTTGCCGCTGCCATTTGGGCCAACGATGGCGGTAATGCCTTCATCGAAAACAAATTCTGATTTGGTGGCGAATGTTTTGTAGCCTTGCAGGACGAGTTTTTTGAGTCTCATAGAAAGATAAATGGCCTGTTTTTTATTGCTAAATAGGCGGCGCGCAGTATAGTGATATCTGGTAAACTATGCAAGTTGTGGCAAGACGGCCGTTTGAATTGCCACGTTAATGAAAACAAGGTTACAAACGCCGTGCCAAACCAGTTTCGTTGCTTGTTATCAAACCGCCTATAATAATACGATTTAGGAAACCACTTGAATTATTGTCAGATTTTGTTGCTAAAATACTGTAAGTGGTATGGATGCGGCTATTTTCAAACTCCCAAAAGGTGAGAGCATGTTCCACCTTGCAAATGATACCGGATTGTTGTTGTGTTAATTCGCCAAGAAATCGAACAAGCGATCGTTACTCTGGAAGCGCAGCGGTCAGCGCTGAAACCAGAGGTTGCCGAGGTGGCAATAGCGACCCTGCGCGATAAGTTAGCGACGCTCATAGAACCACTGCCAACGCCCCAGCACACAGAGGGCGCGGTTCTGGTGGCCGATATGTCCGGGTTTACGACCTTCTCTGAAATGATGGATGCGGAGGAGGTTCGCGATATGATTAACGCGGTCTGGCAAAAGCTGGACGGCGTGATCGTTTCCTGGGGCGGGCGTGTTGACAAGCACGTGGGCGATGCTGTGATCGCCTTTTTTGGCTTGCCGATGCCGCGTGACGACGACCAGGAGCGGGCAGTGCAGGCGGCGCTGGATATGCAGATGGAGCTGGCGCTGTTTAATGATGGCCCACTGCGGCAAATGAATAGTTCAATGCCCCAGAATCAGGCATTGCGCATGCGGATTGGGGTGCACTATGGGTCGGTGCTGTTGGGTCCATTGGGCAGCAGCGGTGAGGTCAGCGTCCTGGGGGATACCGTTACGGTGGCTCATCAGCTGGAGCAGTTGGCACCGGTTGATGGTGTTTTAGTTTCCCAACAAATTTACGAGCAAATTCATCCCTTTTTTGATGCCGAGGTGCAGGATGGGCTGACGCTGAATGGCAAAACGGGCAGTGGTCGTGCCTATATTGTGACGCGAGAAAAGCCACATGCCTTCCAGCGCGGCAATCGGGGCACGAGCTTCCTGGAAACCCGCATGGCGGGCAGAGCACAGGAGATGGGACGGCTGCAGGACATTTTGCAAACCACCATTGAGTCCAGCACGGTTCAGGTGGTGACTATCGTGGGCGAATCGGGCCTGGGCAAATCGCGGCTGCTGTATGAATTTGAGCGGCTCCTGGGGCTGTGGCCGGACCAGGTGGCTCTGTTTCGAGGTGGGGCAGATCGCAGCATGACGCAACGGCCGTACGGGCTCATTCGCGACCTGTTTGTCAATCATTTTGAGATTCACAGCCGAAACAGTACGGCCGTTGCGCGTGAAAAACTCATCCGAGGGTTGATGACGCAATTTGAGGACGGCAATGCGCCGTCGTTAACTCAGGCACATTATATTGGGCATCTGTTGGGATTTGACTTTTCTGATAGCTCGCTGCTGGGCGAGAGCTTGACAGATTCACGTCAATTGCGCGAATATGCCTTTGAAGACCTGGTGAGCTATTTTACGGCCGTTTGCCAACAAAATGATGCCGCTGTTCTTTTCCTGGAAGATATTCACTGGGCTGACGAATGGTCTTTTGATTTACTCGATTTCCTGATCAGTGAGTGCCATCATTTACCGATTTTAGTCGTTTGCCTGGCACAGCCCATTTTGCTGGAAAAACGGCCGTCGTGGCGCGTAGCTGAGGATCATAATCAGACGGTCTATCATCATATCGATCTTCAGCCATTGTCGCTGATCGACAGCCGCCATTTGTTGTCTGAACTTTTGCAGCAGGCAGAGAAGGTGCCCCTTCGCCTGAGTGAGATGATTGTGAATGGCGCAAATGGTAATCCGCGCCATCTGGCCGAATTGATTAAGATTCTTATTCAGGAAGGCGTGATTGATACCTCTGGCAGCCGCTGGTATGTTCGGATGGCCAATTTGGCAGATCTGCCCGCCACCCTTTCGCTGCCCAAGCTGATGGGCAATCGCCTGGAGCGTCTGTCTACCACCGTACGAAGCGTGGTGCAGCGGGCCGCGGTGATGGGCTCTTTTTTTTGGGATATGGTGTTGCTTCAGCTAAGTGCGGAGGATGAAGTGCCTCTCACCCTGGAGGGTTTAACGGCCGTTTTAGCCGAGCTAACCACACAGGGTTGGATCCATCGACGCAAAAATACGGCATTTTCTGGCACACAAGAATATGCCTTTAGCAATGATGAGGTTCAACAGATTGCCTACAACACCCTGACCCCGCGTCAGCGCCAAACGGCCCATGCCCGCATTGCCGCCTGGTTTATCACCCACGACAGCCCACAAACCGCACAGCATGCTGGCATGGTTGCCTACCATCTGGAGCAGGCTGAGAAATTTAGCCAGGGTGCTGTCTGGTACGGTCGCGCAGCAGAGCAAGCAAGAAAAGATCATGCGCCGGAAACGGCCGTCTTGCATTATTGCCAATCATTGAACCTGATGCCTGTGTCGCCGGAAACGGCCGCGCGGCGCATTGCCCTGAATGAGGGCCTGGGTGAAATGCTGCGCTGGCTGGCTCAATTTGAAGATGCGACTGATGCTTATCAGGCGATGGTGACCGCTGCGCAATCTATACAAGATGACGAAGCGGTGGTGCGCGGCTATTTGGGTCTGTTTTTATGCCACTTTTTGCAGGATGATTTAACCATGGCGCTGGATGCCGCTCGCGTAGCAGATAATGCTGCTACGTCGGCCAACTTAGCAGATTATCAGTTGATCACGCAGGCCGCGGTTGGTTGGGTGCTTGTGTTGATTGGCGATCAGCATACGGCCGTTCAAATTGGCAAGACGCTTTACACCAACCTCAAAGAGGGTGCGGCGCCGCTGCCCAAAGCGTATATGCAGGCTTTGCTTGGACATGTTGCCAGGGAGTCGGGCCATTATGACCGGGCGATGACAACGACGGAAGCAGCGCGACAGCAGTTCCGGGAACAGGGCGAACGTATCTGGGAAACGTTGATGGTGGCTCAGTTGGGGCACATTGCCGCTGAGCGACGTGATTGGGAAACGGCCGTTGCCAATTACAAAACCTGTTTGCGCTACGCTCGTGATTTGGGGGATGTCTATGGCACGGTGATGGCATTACGCAGCCTGGGTACGATTGCCATGAAGCAAAGCCAGTTTGAACAGAGTGCAACCTATCTACAGCAGGCGCTGGGCCAGGCCGACAAGAGCGATAATGATGTGTTGCGGATGCAGGTTTCTTGCTGTTTGGGCCAGCTGCATTTGCAGCAAGCCGTGGCAGATCCGCAGTCGGCAACCGATTTGGCGTCTAAAGAAGCCCATTTGCAGCAGGCGTATAATTGGTGGGAGCAGACGTTGCGCTTAGCGCGTGCTCTTGATCGACCGCTGCCAATCAGTACGGCCGTTGCCGGAATGGCGCAGCTCTTTTTAGAAGATCATTTGCTGGACGAGGCGCTAGCCCAGGCAATCATAGCAGTAGAGATGGGGCTGGCGGCGCGTAAGCAGCAGTTTGGCCATGAAGCCCGGCGGATAACGGCCGTTGCCTGGCGCGTGTTGGGCATGGTGCTGGCCAAAGAGCCTGCCAAAGATCGGCAAGCAACGGTCCAGCAGATTGTGGTTACGGCTGAAGCATGCTTCAGCCGCAGCCATCGCCTTCTTAGCGAGATGAACGGATCAGCCGCAGATGAACTGCTGCTCACGTTGCGACATTGGGCAACTTTTGAACGATTACGGGATGATGTAGACCGGGCTGAGGCATTAATGGCTGAGGCAGACCGGCTTTGCCAGCAGCTCATCGTTCCCGCGGTGGCTGAATAATCGGCCGTTTCTCCTATTTCCGTCAAAAAACAGTAAAGTTCTCCCGACTTGCCTTGATAAAAATGCCTGAAAAGCGCATAATCAAGCCTAGATTTAAGTTAATAGTGGCTGCCAATGCCACTCTCCCCAGTATTGCAAGCAAGATTGAGCTGTATTGATGACTGAGCAGGAACAACTACAACAAGCCATCACCTCCTTGGAAGAGCAGCGTTTGATTCTCGGTCATGCGGTTGTGGATACAACGGTCGCTGCCCTGCAAGAACGGCTGTCCGTTCTAGACGAAACCGCCCAGGATTATTTTTCTACCAAAAAGGCACAGCGCAAACAAGTTACCATACTTTTTGCCAACGTCACCGGCATTGCCAACGTCGCTGAATCCCTCCCAGATACCAACATGCTAGATATGATGAACGTCCTGTGGCGTCGCCTGGACGGTGCGATCACCCATCAGGATGGCATGATTGACAAGCACATGGGCGAAGCGGTAATGGGTTTATTTGGCGTGCCCGTGGTGCATGAGGATGATGCCGAACGAGCCATTCGTGCCGCGCTGCAAATGCGGGCAGCCCTAAGTGATTTCATTTTTGAATTGATTGGGGAAGACGGCCGTAACGAGCAAACGGAGCTGGCCCATTTGCGTGGACTGCAAATTCGCATAGGCATCAATAGTGGGCCGGTGATGCTAGGACGCGTGGGCAGCAGCGAAGAATTTACTGTAATCGGCGATGCCGTGAATGTCGCCAGTCGTTTAGAGAAATCTGCACCGCCTGGCGGAATACTTATCGCCCATGATACTTATATGCTGGTGCACGATCGGTTTAATGTAGAACCGCTTGGACTAGTGACAATTCGCGGTCGATCTGAGCCAATTCAAGTGTATTTGGTCTTGGGCATTAAGCCTCGACTCTTTTACGCTTCCGGTCGTGGGGTAGAGGGCGTTGAAACCCGGATGGTGGGGCGCGGTGCCGAATTGAAGCAGCTGCAAGATTTGTTGCCAAAAGCAGTTAAAGAGCGGGTGGGACAAATCTTGACCATTTCAGGGGATGCCGGGGTTGGCAAGTCCAGGCTGATTCATGAATTTAGTAACTGGATTCGTGCCTTACCGTATGACGTCCCTGTTTTTAAGGGGCGTACCTATCAGCAAATTCGACAGCTGCCCTATGCCCTTATCCGGGATATGTTGGCAACGTATTTTGACATTCAGGACAATGATCCTGCGCTTGTGGCGGAGGAGAAGCTTGTACTGGGCATGAGCCAGTTTATGGGCCAGGAAAATGATGATGTTCGCATGCGGGCAAATGTCATTGGCCAGCTGATTGGTCTGGATTTGTCAATGAAAGTGCAGTCGTTGGGGCAGGCGGGTGAGGCGCCGCAGCTGCGCGGAGCGGCTTACGAATATTTGGCCAATCTGTTTGAAATGATTGCCGCTCATAATTCGGCCGTTCTAATATTTTTGGAAGATTTGCATTGGGCAGATGATGCATCGCTGGAATTAATTCGGTATTTGGCGGACAGCTGTCATAAGGCGCCACTCATCATTATTGCCATTACGCGTCCCACAGATGGTCAAGCCGGGGGGAGTCGTCGTGAACGGCCGTTGCCCGGGCCACGTATCCACCTCGATTCACTCTCAGAGCATGAGAGCCATCAACTGGTGGTGGAAATTCTGCAAAAACTGCCCGAAATCCCATCAGATTTATCAAATCTTATTCTAGAGCGGGCTGAAGGCAATCCGTTTTATGTAGAAGAACTGATCAAAGTCCTGATTGAAGATGGCGTTATTATTGCCGGTCAGGAAAAATGGCAGCTGCGGCGCAACCAGCTGACCGAAGTGCGCGTGCCGCTAAATATTACATCTGTATTGCAGGGTCGGTTGGACCGCCTGACGCATATGGAACGGATAACCTTGCAGCGAGCATCAGTGGTGGGGCGGGTATTTTGGGATACGGCCGTTTTGCAAATGAACGAAGCCGCCGATGATCCACTTGACCACGCCCAAACCCGCACCGCACTGCAGGCCCTGGAAAAGCGCGAAATGATCTTTCAGCGCCAATCATCTGGCTTTGCCGGAACCAAAGCATACCTGTTCAAGCACGCCATTTTACACCAGGTCACCTACGAATCTGTCCTGCTTCGTTCCCGCCCCATTTATCATAAGCAGGTGGCAGATTGGCTGGCTGAGCAAAGCGGTGAGCGCATTTCAGAATATGCCGGAACGATTGCCGAGCATTACGAGCTGGCCGAAGAAAAGTCCATTGCCGCGGAGCTGTATGAAATGGCGGCCCAGCGTGCCCAGGACATTTTCAACATGGAGCTGTCCACGCTTTATTACTGCCGCTCCCTTTCCCTGCTCACTGAAATGCCCCATTACGCCATCTGGCAGCTTCGTTTGCAAGAGGAGCTGGGTCAACTCCTTTTCCGGCAGGCTCGGTTGGTGGAAGCAGCTCAGACCTTTATGACCATGCGCTTTACCGCCGAAGAAGATGGTGATTTGCTGCTGCAAGCGCGTGCCTGGAATGGGCTGGCTAAAATTCAACAGTATCAGGCCGATTACGATTCTATGCTGGCCAGCGCCAAGCAGGCCGAACGGGTTGCCTGGTTGGTCAATGCCGAGGGTGCCTGGGTGCGGGCTTTGCTGCACAAAAGCGTGGCGCTTATGCATCATGGGGATGTGGAGATGTCTCTTGTAGCGGTGAATCGCGCCCTGGAAACCAGCCAGCGACTTGATGAAGCTGACCTGCTGACGCGCGCTTTGCAACAGGTTTGCGAACAGCATATCACGATCGGCCGTTATCGGCCCGTTGAGCAATATCTGGCGCAGCTGAAGGGGCAGGCGGCACTGTTAGAACGCTTGGGTAACCGTCCGGCGTTTGCCCTGGCCAACCGTGCATTGGGCGAAGTCAATAACCGTCTTGGCCGTTTCGATAGGGCGGTGCATTGGTTGTTGGCTGCAATGAAAGTTTACCGCGAGCTGGATGATGAGCTGTCGATAGGACAGACGCTAAATTTATTAGGTGAAGCCTCTCGCTTGCGAGGCCAGCCAAGAGCCGCCATTCCGCTCTATCGCAAAGCGCTGGCAATTGTCAATGGCCTGGAAAATCGATTGGAGATTATTAGGGTGCGCATTAATTTGGCTGCAGCCCTGGTTGATTTGGAAAGCTTCGAAGCGGCGGAGCGGGCATTGCGGCTGGTTTTGCGGCTGATTGAAGATTTTGGCAAGATGGCTGGCTGGTATGATAACTCGCGCGTGTATGTCTATCAGGCGCAGGCTTATTTGGGGCAAGGAAAGCTGGATTTGGCAATGCGGGCGGCGAACCGGGCACACCGCAAGGCAGCGATGCAGGAGAGTGACTCGGCGCTTGGGTTTGCCTGGTATGGGTTGGCTCGGGTTTTGGCTAAAGGTGGCAATGAGAAACGGCCGTTGCAAATCGAGGACAAGACCTATAATGCCAGCGACTGCTTTGCCGAAAGTTTACGTCTCTTTTCCACGGTCAATGGCGGCGGCGTTGCCTCTGCCCGGGACCAGGCACGCACCTTGTGGGCCTGGTCTGCTCACGAAGCCGATAGTGGCAATAAGGGCCAAAGTGACCGCCTGCGTCAGCGTGCCCAGGAATTGGCCGAGGCGCAAAATATTCAATTAACAGATTTTTGATAGCAAATTCTCGACCAGAAACGGCCGTCCCCTACCATACCCTACACAAGAACCCTTTCAGATAAGCCGATTCAGGAAATGTGAGCAAAATCGGATGATCCGCCCCCTGGGCCAGCGGTTGCAAGATTTGCACCTGCCGCTCGGCATCGATCGCTGCGCCAAACAGCACCTTCTGGAATAGATCGGCACTGATTAGGCCCGAGCAGGAAAAGGTTGCCAGCAGGCCGTCGGGGGAGAGCAGCCGCATTGCCAGCAAGTTCAAATCTTTGTAGCCACGACAGGCGCGGTCAATGTCACGCTGGCTGTGGGCAAACTTGGGTGGGTCAAGCACGATGAGGTCAAACGTTTCGTTGGAGTCACGGTAGTGGCGCAGCACATCGAAGGCGTCACCGGCGAGATATTCGTCCTGCGGCCGTTCCCAGCCATTGTGCAGCACGTTTTGTTCAGCCAGGGCCAGCGCATCGTAAGAGCTGTCGATGTGGGTCACTTGACTGGCTTCATTGGCGATGGCATACAAACCAAAGCCACCCGTGTAAGCAAAAACGTTGAGAACACGTTTGTTTTTGACGTGATGAGGTTGGCAAACGGCCGTTCGGTTGTCGCGCTGATCCAAATAGAAGCCACTCTTGTGGCCGCCCATTAAATTAACGCCAAACTTAATGCCATTCTCCTGAATTATGAGCGTCTCAGGCGGAGCTTCTCCGCTGGCCACCCGGCTGATTTTGGGCAGCCCTTCTTTCTTGCGCACCTCGGCATCGGAGCGCTCTACGATTCCTGTGGGCTGCCAAATCTGGTTCAGCGCCGCCAGAATTGTTTCTTTCTGTCGCTCAATGCCCGCCGTTAGCGATTGCAGCACCAAATAGTCTCCATATTTATCAACGATTAGGCCAGGCAAGCCATCGGCTTCAGCGTTGAATAGGCGATAGGCGTTGGTAGCGGGTTCCAGGTCGAGCTGTTGGCGGTGTTGGTTGGCCTGCTGAAGACGGCCGTGCCAGAACTCTGCGTCAATCGCTTCATCGGCATCCCAACTCAGCAGGCGCACCCGGATTTGTGACTGTGGGCTAAAGGAACCTGTGGCTAGATAACGGCCGTTTGCATCCAGCACCTGTACCAAATCACCTGATTTCGGTGCCCCCTCAATTCGACTGATGGCTCGGGAGAACAGCCAGGGATGTCGGTTAAGGACAGATTTTTCCCGCTTCGGCTTAAGAATGAGTTGCGCAGTAATAGCATGCATCTAGGGACGCTCCAATTTGGTGCCTAAAAGGTAGTGGACGGTAGAGATTAAACAGAAGTAAGGAAGCGTTTAAGGCTCAAATTTCCGCAAAACGCTTTCAAACCTGTCTGTGCTGACTTTCGCTGTTTGGGGAATCTGCCAGAAGCGCCAGCGCATGGGGCAAAATCGGTAATAGGATCGCCATATTTTCTCGTACTGCTTTCGGGCTACCTGGCAGGTTAATGATGAGTGTCTGCCCGCGAATGCCCGCCACGGCTCGTGAAAGCATGGCATGGCGGGTAATTTTCAAGCTTTCGGCGCGCAGGGCTTCGACAATGCCGGGCGTTTCCCGCTCAATGACGACTTTGGTGGCTTCTGGCGTTACATCACGCGGAGAAAAGCCCGTACCACCGCTAGTGAGGATGAGGTTCGTACCCGCATCGCACCAGCGGATTAAAATAGCAGAAATCTCGGCCGCCTCATCTGCTACTATGGCCCGATGGCTGACTTCCCATGCCGTCTTACTTTGTACAATCTCCGCCAGAATTGGCCCACTGCGATCTTCATAGTCGCCTCGTGCGCCCCGGTCGGAAACGGTAAGAAGGCCAACCTGAATCACTTAGGCTACCTTATGGATGAGGGTTAGCCACTTGTCGTTAAGACCGCTGTCTGTCACGCCGAAGAAAAAGTGGATGTTGTCATTTTCACGGAGGGCTAGATCATACCATACGTTATCGTTCTTCTTGCGAATGTCGAGCACGGCGATATTGTCTTGCCAGGTAATTTCAGACATCTTGGGCAAGCCATCTTCCACCTTTGTGATGGCATAATGCCATAGTTTGCGAGCTGAGGAGCGGGTCACGTTTTTAATAAGGCTGCCATTCCGTAAATCGCGCACCGTATGATAGTACGTGCCTTTTCGCTTTTCGCTTTCCACCACTTCTACGCCTGTGCGGGGTGGCTCAATGACGGTCGAGGTGCCGATTTGGGGCTGCACCTGGCCAATGGGGGGTAATGGTGGGAGAATCTCTTTTACTTCAGGCTTTTCAGTCAGGTTGGGGTTTACCAGTCGGACTATTTCATCCCGCACGGCAAGACTGGTTTCTGTGTCGTCCCGAATGTAGAAAAGATTGTCATCGATGGCATACGGGGTTTCCTGGCCAGGCTGAACCGTCACCCGAACGATTTGCGTTCCTTGCGACGGTAAATTGTCGATATGGATATTAGGCTCCGGCGTCATGCGATTGCTGACCACCGTTTGCAGCCGATCAATTGCCCGATTGTGATCGCGTACGCCAACCGGTTTTTCTTTGGGATTGCTGGAAACGCCAATGTAGATGGTGCCGCCGTTGCCGTTGGACATGGCACAGATATCTTGCAGTACCTTGTCCTGATAGCCACCGCGCTGCACCATTGAAGCATGAAATGCCTGGACGATGGATTCCCCTTCCTCCCGAGCCAGCTGAACAAAATCCATTGGAGTGGCTGGGCCGCGATACGGCCGTGTTAAGGACAGATCGTTCCCTTTCAACACGGCTGCCAGTGCCTCAAAAGACACTTCAGGCAGCAATATTTCCGTGACCCGATCACCAATGCCCAATGATTTTGAAGTAGGCGTTTCACGCAGCAGCCGATGGGCGTCTGAGCCCTGGATGCAGCGCATGGCCCGAGGATATTCCGGTTTGGAACCATCGAAAAAGCGGCGCGTCGTGTAGCGGGCCCGCTTATCCAAATCAGTAACTTCCAAGACATGCAGGTTGGGATCTTGAGTGTAGGCAATGCGGGTTTGGCCGCCAAAATCAAGCCCGCGCATCGCCACTCCGTTGCTGGAGTTGGCATGCGCGGCAATAACAATACCGCCGGCCTCATTGATAACTTGATACGCGGTTAGCACGTCCGCCGTTGCCCCCACGGTGGCGCTGCCTTTGTACAACGACTCTTGCGGTACGCGCAGGGTCAGCAGTAGATGCTCGAGCAGGCTGATGGCGCTATCTTGTGGGAAGATACCCAAGATGTGAAAGCCAAAGGTGGCAGTGAATTCAAAGCCGGGTAATACCAGAATTTTTTCCAGCAGCCGACGGTATTCATCAAGCCGACGTTTTTCTTCTGGCAGCAGTCTTTGCAGCTCTTCGAGCCAAAGGAGTCGTTCTACTTCTTTGCGCATGGCGGCAAAACCGGCCACGGAATTGTGATCGGTAAAGGCGACAATGTCCAGACCGCGAATCTCTGCTTGCCGTAAAATGTCTAAATAGCTGACGTTACTTTCCTGATAGTCGATGGAGCCGGGGGTATGTAGGTGGAGATCCATGCGCCGCCATTGGCGGGAGGGCGCCTTGCTGGTTGACTTGCGCCGCCGCGAACGATTATTGCTCATCTTGGCCTCCATCTGACAATCCGTTGGTAGCCAATAGATCGGTAATAACCTCTGACAAGGCGTTTGGTGGATAGGGTTTCAGGAAGAATAGATCGGCTCCTAATTCCAGCGATTCGTTTTCGCGTCGATAATCACCAGATGTGATGATAACGGCCGTTTTCGCATGAGCGTCTGTCTCTCCCGCCCGAATTGCCTTCAGCAGGTCTAACCCGCTGCGTCCTCGCGCCAGGTGGCAATCGATTACAAATGCTTTGGTTTCCGGTGTGGTTGCTGCTACTGCTTTTTCCTGGTCTTCGCAGGCCGTGACGGCAAAGCCATCCAGCTCCAGCAACATCTTTATTAAACTTGAGTTCGTGTTGTCGTCATCGACAACAATAATTTGTGTCATATTTTCTTCATCCATTCGGACGGGTTATTGCTTTGGCGAAGCATTTGCATAATGCGACCAGACAGTGCGCCGCTGGTGGGTGAACGACGGTTGTGATCGGCACTCTTTTCAGTCACCAGCAGCATACCCTCGTCGGGCCTGTCGAGATTGTTCATGGGTACATGGAGTTAACTTGCAGCACCCCAAAAATGAACGGGTAAATTTGCATGCACAGGATAGGATGCACTATGCACAATTGGGGAATGTACGATCCTTTATTTGCCATCTCCCAGTGAGGCGATGCCACGAATTACGCCAATGATGGCGATACCAGTACTTAGTAAATCTTTGGTGGAGACCTCTGGGGGGCCGCCTCGATTGCTTTCTGCAGAACGGGCCAGCAGGTAAGCGGTTCCGGCCCCAATGACCGCGCCCCCTATTGCCCCAACCAGTAATAAATTTGTTTTCCAATTTGCATTTGAAGTCACTTGGTTCATACTTTTTTTACTCCGCATCATGACGATTTAATAGGGTGCCAAGTTGGCCTAGCCAGGCGATAAGATAGTTGAGCCAGGCATTAAAACGAATGACCGGGGTCGCGACCTTCGGCATGAGCTGGTTTGCTTGCCGGTAGACGCCACTCAACTTTTGGTCTGCCTGCCACAGGAGTAGCCGCAAACGGCCGTATTTTTGCCGTAGCGACGGTTCGCCTTCTTCTTTACGCGATTGTCGCCAATAAATGGCGCCCCCGATACTGCCAGCCAACAGCAGGCCAAAGATCAATACGACGGGCAACATGAATAAAATCAAAATGAGGTCTGCCACCCCGGATAAGAAGAGGCGCGTGTCTTCGTACGGTGGCCGAATGGCAAGAATGAGCAAGTAAACCAGCAAGCCAAGAACGGCCGTTGCCAACAGCCCGAGCGGCACATAAATGACCCAGCGATTAAATCGCTTGAGTGCCTGGACTCTTTCTAGCTGAACGGCCGTTGGCACAAACGAAGATGTTGGTCCCGGCTGCCAATTTGGCGCTGATTCACTTTCGAGAGAATAAGAGTGTGTGTTGTTTGAAGCTGAATTCATGTTCCTGAAACGTCAGATAGTCCTCAAAATTGCTGCAAAATAATGCTACTTAGCGTGTGGCAAAGTAAATAACACGGTCATGCTACACTGGTCTGCATTGTATCACAATTGGGCTTTTTATGGCATCTTATGTGAAATAAGTCGAATTAGGGCGTTGCCCATATGGGCATAGCAATTAACGCCAGGAAATGCTTCGGAAAGCGAATGGTTTGTCTGGCAAAACCATGGACAGGCACGGGAACCGAATAGACGTGTCCTGCTTTAGGGCCACCGAGCTGCGTCACTCGTTTTCTCGATTCCTGATCAGAGTAGGGGGGAGGCCAGGCGGCACAACGAATCGCGAAAGCGACGCAGACCGCTGCGCTTCTTGTACTCTTCAAGACTAAATTCTGTACAGTGCGCCAAATCGCACTGAAAGTCAGCTTCCAATTCCTGAGCAATCTTGCTGTCATATATGACCGCATTGGCTTCATAATCCAAACTGAAGCTGCGAATGTCCATGTTGGCGGTGCCAATGCTGCACACTTCTGAATCAATGCTCATGGTCTTGGGATGGAAATACCCTTTCTGGTAAAGAAAAATTCGAATTCCCGCTTTGGCCATATCGGCAAAATAGGTATTGGCGGCCCAATAGGGAATCTTGTAGGTGGTGCCGCGTGGAGCAAACATCATCTTGATATCCACCCCGGACAATGCAGCCGCTTTCAGGGCTTCGGCGATGCTTTCATCAGGGATAAAGAATGGCGATTGAATGGTAATATGCCTTTCGGCAGACATTATCATGAGGAAATATAGCTGTCGAATGGCCGCCCACTGGGAATCTGGACCGGCGATGATTAGCTGGACTGGCAGAAAGGTTTCATTTGATTGGGGCGTCGGGAAATAGCCATCTGCCACTAATTTTTCTTTTGTTGTACTGAACCAGCTTGTGGCAAATATGGCCTGTAATACCAGGGCTGCTTCGCCCACCAGACGAACTTGGGTATCTCGCCAGGAATCAAAATGCTCGCCCCCATCTATTTGTTCCTGACCCATGTTCATGCCGCCTAGATAGCCGATCTTGCCGTCAATAACGGCAATTTTGCGATGATTACGATAGCTCACCGTGTGGATAGTTAGTGGGGACATAAAATCAAGGTAAGGAAAGATCTGCACGCCTCCTTCGCGCAGTTCACGAAGGTAGCTACGGCTGAAGGGAAAGGTGGGAAATGAACCTGCCGCATCGTAAAGAATGCGTACTTCCACACCTTCTTCTGCCTTTTTGATGAGCAGTGCCTTGACTTGCTCGGTGAATTCATCCACTTGCCAGGTGAAATATTCCAGGTGAATTGTGTGCTTCGCGTCTGCGATGTCTGCCATCAGCCGTGGATACTTTTCCGAGGCATTTTGCAGGACTTCCAGTTTGTTGTGGGCCGTTAACATGGAACTGGCATTGTGCCGCACCAGTTCCAAAAGCTTCTGTTTGTAAGCAACACCATCGGTTTGTTCAATCTGGTCAATCAATGCAATTTGTTGGGCAGCCAAGGGCCCAAGGATAGGAGAAAGGTCGCCGCCCAACTCTTGCCTGGACAGTGCAGATTCTTTGCTGAACGCTTTCCAGCTCCGACCAAAGAACAAATAGATTAAGATGCCCAAAACGGGAAATAGCGTCAGCACGAACATCCAGGCGATGGTGGATTGGGGACTGCGATTGTCCATGATGAGGAATATTGCGACGCCCAGGGCATACGTGCCAAAGAGAATGATAAGAATTATGTTCAGGCTAAGGGTGTCAGGCATACAATGTACCTCCTTCCGTTGAACAGATTTTATTATGATTGTGTATGGGAAACCAGATGAAGTGAAGTGGATATGAAGCTAATTTATTTAGGTCATGCGACCACACTAGTGGAAATGGATGGCTTGCGCATATTGACTGACCCGCTGCTGCGTAACAAGGTGGCGCATTTACAACGCCGATCAACGGCCGTTTCAGCCGCACATTATCAAAATATTGATGTCGTTCTTATCTCTCACATGCACTGGGATCACCTGGATTTGCCGTCGCTGCGCCTGCTGGGTAAAGATGTCCCTTTGGTGGTGCCTTTTGGCGCTAAAAAGTGGCTGCAGCGATTTGGCTTTATGCGAGTGAATGAGCTGCGCGTGGGCGAAGCTGTATCCGTGGGGAAGGTGGCGATTAAGGCAACGTATGCCGATCATAGCGGGCGACGCATGCCTTGGAATACGGCCGTTCACTGCCTGGGATTCCTGATACAGGGCAGCCAACAAATATACTTTGCCGGCGATACTGATCTTTTCCCCGAGATGGCAAACCTGGCAAGAAATCTCGATTTAGCCCTGCTGCCCGTATGGGGCTGGGGACCGACGCTGCGCGGCGGCCACCTAAACCCGTTTTCCGCTGCTCAAGCTCTGGCATTGTTAAAACCGCGCCTGGCGGTGCCGATTCATTGGGGTGCCTTTTTGCCCTGGGGCATGGGTTGGCTGCAGCCTCAATTCTTTACGATCCCACCCCATGAATTTCTCCAGCACGCTGCTCGATTGCACCCTGAAACGGCCGTTCACATAGTGTCCCCCGGAGATTATTTGTCACCTTAATAGTTAGCCAATCACAAACTTATTTCGCCGTTACAATCTCAAAGCTATGGCTCAAGGTTGCGACACCACGTATCGTGGCTGCCACAGAACAATACTTTTCTTCCGATAGCTCAATTGCTCTTTCAACTTTACTGGGGTCCAAATCGACGCCTTCCACCGTGTAGTGCTGGTGTATTTCCGTAAATTGATAGGGTGCTTCAGAAGCCTGTTGCCCATCGACATTGACATATAAATTTGTTAGCTGCTGGCGTTGTCGCCCTAAAATCATGACCACATCATAGGCGGAACACGATGCCAGACTCAAAAGCAGCATATCAGAAGGCTTCAGCGCCTTCCACTCCTGCCACGAATCATTTTCCTGAGGCCAGGATCCAGCCATGACCACATGGCCAAAAGTATCTCGCCCCATAAACATCTGGCTTCCCTGGCCAGTCCATTTCACAGCAACATTACTCATTGGGTACAGCTATTCTCCTCTAGGGGGAGTGGCGCATCAGTAGCCGGATCATAACATTGGCAAAAGCTAACGTTGTCATCACTGTTGCTGCCTTCCCACAAAAGATAACGTATGGTGGTTCGGCTGCAATTGACCGTTTGCCGGACATTCCGAACCCATTCAACGCCGACGCCGCTAGACGTCTCTTCTTGGACCATAAAAAAACGAACATGGTTACGCGGCTCTTTGCCCAGCTGAATCTCGCCCTGCGTCGCCAGGAAAAAGGCAAATGTTGGGAAGATCATAACGGTCAGCCAGAAAAGAGCCATCACGCCGTAACCAAGTCGTTTCAGCCATCGATTCATAGGCAATATGCTATTCCTTAGGCTGTTTCGCTGGCAATCATTGCCTTGATATAAAGCTCTGTTGTGTATTCTTTGATCATCCGACGAGTGCCAAACATTGAAATGTTTGAACGGATGCTTTCGCGCATGATTTCTAGCCAACCACGGGGCGTGCCATCCCGATCACGATCATAGTAAAGGGGAACGATTTCCTCTTCCAACAATTGATAGATCGAGTTTGCATCAAACTCATCCTGCGCATCCTGGTTGGCAAAGGCGCGATCTTCGCCAATTGCCCAGCCATTGGCACCGTTATACCCTTCTACCCACCAGCCATCGAGTATGCTGAGGTTAGGGATACCGTTGATAGCTGCCTTCATGCCGCTGGTTCCACTGGCTTCACGGGGGCGGAGCGGATTATTTAACCAAACGTCCACCCCTTGAGTAAGATAGCGTGCCATATGCATATCATAGTCTTCTATAAAGGCGATTCGTCCGCCAACGCGGTTGTGCTTGGCCAGATTGTAAATATGCTGGATGAGTGATTTGCCTGGCTCATCAGCAGGGTGTGCCTTGCCGGCAAACACAATTTGCACCGGGCGATGGATGTCTAAAAGGATACGCTCCAGCCGCTCCAGATCGCGAAAAATGAGCGTGGCTCGCTTGTAAGTGGCAAAGCGTCGGGCAAAGCCAATTGTTAAAGCTTCTGGGTCTAGCAACGTGCCGCTGGTTAAGACCTGGGTCGGATCGTTGCTGCCGTTGACCCAGCGACGACGGACGCGCTCACGGAGGTAGCTCATTAACTTTCGTTTAAGAGTCAAGTGAACTTCCCACATTTCTTTATCGGGGGCATCGGACAAGCGTTGCCACACGGTCGGATTATCATGATGGTCTAGCCAATCTGGCCCCAGATATTTATCGAAGATATTGTGCATTTCTCCAGCAATCCAGGTTGGAACATGAACACCATTGGTAATGGAAGTGATTGGCACATCCTCAATCGCTTTGTCGGGCCAGACTTCTTGCCACATTTTGCGAGAAATTTCGCCGTGTAGTTTGCTCACGCCATTCGCTTGGCCAGCTAAGTGCAGCGCAAGCACGGTCATATTGAAGGCCGTGCCCCACTCCTCATCATGCCCACCCAAGCTATAGAAATGTTCACGATTGATGCCAAGTTCGTCCCAAAAGCCTTGGAAATATTGCTCAACCAAATGGAAATTAAAGGCATCATGTCCTGCGGGTACGGGCGTATGGGTTGTGAAGACGGATTGTTTTTTGACTATCGCGGAAGCTTCCTCGAAGTTTTTACCCTGAGCTACCAATTCGCGGATGCATTCTAGAATAAGAAAGGCAGAATGACCTTCGTTCATGTGCCAGGCAGATGGGTTGATGCCGAGCGCCCGTAAGGCACGAACACCACCGATGCCCAACATGATTTCCTGGCGAATGCGGGTTTCAGAATCGCCAGAGTACAGACGAGCAGACAATTCACGATCCCAGGGCTCGTTTTCATCCACGTCCGTATCTAGCAGGAAGAGCGGGTTGCGTCCAACGCGGACGTGCCACAATCGAGCGTGGACCGTCCGACCTGCTAGATTGACGGCGATGCGCATTTCTTGACCATTTTCATCCAATACGGTCAGCACGGGGGCTTCGCTGATGTCTAACTGCTGGTAGACCGCTTCTTGCCAGCCATGCGACGGTATGCGCTGGCGAAAGTAGCCCTGCGGGTACATGAAGCCGACGCCAACGAAGGGCAGTCCCAAATCGCTGGCTTCTTTGGCATGGTCGCCGGAAAGAATACCAAGGCCGCCAGAGTAGATTGGCAGGGAACTGTGTAGGCCAAACTCGAAGGAAAAATAGGCAATGGTTTTATCGCCCAACTCGGGATAGGTTTCGTGAAACCAGGTGCCCTTATTTTCCATCATTTGATCGAACAGCATCATCACTTTATTGTATTTTCGCAAGAAAGTGGAGTCTTGAGCGGCTTCTTCTAATTTAGTGGGGCTAATTTCCTGGAGCATTTGTACGGGGTTGTGCAAGGTTCGTCGCCAGAGAGGGTAATCGAGACGGCGAAAGAGTCCGCGCGCTTCGGGTGTCCAACTCCACCAAAGATTGTAGGCTAACTCTGTAATACGGCCGATTTTTTCTGGAACTTTGTCATTCAAATATGTCATATTTGTTGATCCTTTTTGCCAAACTGGGTCTTTTTATATTGGTTGTTGAATCGTTAGAAACATTTGTTGTTTCCATGGTCACAGCTAAAGTACAGCGATTAAAATTTCAGATAGATGCCAAGCTATTGCAGCGGCGTGAGCAATTTGCCCCATCCCGTTTTTAATTTGGAAGATGCTGTCTTGTTTTTGGTTGATGCATCAACTAATTGGGCTGATTATATCATGGTTGAGCCTGGTTTCAATGAGCTTTAACGTGGAAGGATCAATCGACGGTGCTTGGTTGGTTAAAGATGCCTGTTTGTGGCAACGGCCGTAGCGCGCGCTCTATGGCAAGGGCGGCAATTTCATCAACAAGCCAGTTGAAATGTGCTTCGGTCATTAAGGTCAGGTCGATGTCTGGCGTGGGGTAGGTGGCGTTTATGACGTAGGCGCTGTCGTCTTTGATGACAAATTCGACCATATTGAGATCGTATTGATAAGAGTGGGTAATGCGAATGGCGTCTTTGGCAAGTTTTTGCCCTAGCTGGCTGTCTGGCGAGAGATTGTCTTGCTGATAACGGCCGTTTTTTAGCGAATATTGCAGCGACAACACTTTTTCCTGGCCGACAACATAGCAATGGACATGTTTATCAGACTCAATGATCTGCTGCAAAATCTTGGTACGGGTGCTGCTTTCGTCATACCGTTGAATTAATTCATCGACATTGTGAACCCGATGTACCCCGCGCCGTCCGCTCGCAAGATTGTCTTTGAAGATGGCTGGCACACCTACATAATCGATGATGGCTTGCCAATCCATAGGGTATTTTAGATTGCGGAAAGTGCTGGGCGTTACATCCTTATCGACCTGTTTATTCGGCAGAACAACGGTACGTGGGCTTTTTAAACCAAGCTGATTGATCATCACCGTGCTGGAAAATTTGCTGTCAGCTGACAATGTGTAGGGGTTGTTAATGATATACGTCCCCTTTATGGAGGCATATTTGAGGTAGGCGCGGTAATAGGGTATTTCGTGAGAAATGCGATCGACAATGACATCATAATGACAAGACTCATCCATGAAGGTGCCGCCTAGCTCAACCAGGTCTGCCGTGACATTGGTGTCGCTATCGTTGATAACTTTCATAAACGCTTCTGGCCAATCCCATTCCTGACCAATTATCAGGCCAATTCTTTTTGCCTGTTCGCTCATTGATTTGTTCTCCCGATGATTCTAAATTTGGTAACTTATTTTTGCGCTTTGCTGCGGGGTCGCACAACGTTAGAAAACGATACCCCAAGTAGGGCGTTGTGCCAAATGGATAACCATCCTATTTTGTACCAGAAGCTACTAGATGACTGCGACAAATTTCTGTCATTTTTGCATCATAGAGCGGGGCCATCTGCTGCCAGGAGAACCGGGAAACGGCCGTTGCCAGCGCCTGCATCATCTTTTCCGTTTCATTGCGATGGGTTAAGACCCATATTAACCTTTCAATTAATGTCTTATGGTCTTGGTAGAGACAAGCGTCATGAAACGGGCCAGGCAGCAGTTCCGGGTAGCTCAAACGATTGGGTAAGAGAGGGAATGTGCGACAATAGATGGCTTCCAGGACGCTAATGCCAAAAAATTCATGGTGGGCCGTTGAAACGGTAACGTCGGCTTGCCAAAGCAGGCGACGGTAAGTAGCCAAATCGGCATGACCCACATGGACAACCCGACTGCCCAGGTTTTGCAACGCGTCGTCGAAGCTGGACGGCCGTTTGCCATATTGCTGCCCACAGAGGGCCAACTCAAATGCAACGCCCGCATCTGCCACGGCATAAAGCGCCGCAAAAAACGATTCAGGATTTTTGTCGTACTCCCAGCGCTGATTCCAAATGATGAGCGGCGTTTTATTGTTGCGGCTCGCGCTCGTTAGCGGGTCCAGCCGCTGAAAATCGATGCCAACTGGCAGTACCTGGCTCTTTTTTCTCAACAGCTGCACCGATCCCAATTCGTTGTATTCAGGAAAATGTTTCAGAAAATTGGGCAAGGCTGCATAAAAACTTTCTAAGTGATAACGTGAATTGAAGAAGAGATGATCCGCTGCCAGCATTGAGGCGTAATTGATGAAAGCATAATGATGGTCCCGCTCGCCCATCTGTCGGCGCATTGGGCCAGTACGGCCGTCTGTCGGCAAAGGGTAGGTGAGCTGATTTTCATGAAGGTAAACGGCCGTCGGTATGTTTGCGGTTTGCTGGCGGGTCAGCGCCAGGAAGGTCGTTAAATCCAGCATATCGGTGGCAATAATCAGGTCTGGCTGGGGGTGGCTGGCCAGGAAGCGGCGTGCCAGCGTTACGGCGCCACCGTGCATGCGCCATTTCCAGAACCGGTCTGGCAGCGTGTGCAGCGACAGCTGCAGCTGGCTGCTTTGCTGCCAGCCAATTGCCCATGCTTTATGGCTGCCGCCATGGTAGGGTGAAAGGAGGTGAATACGATTCATAATTTTTGACAAGAACCCATGCCAAAGATACACTAATTGTGAAAAATGTCATAAATAAACTCGCCCCACACATGACATTGTAATATACTTAAAAATAGTGAAAGAAAGAGACAATTCTGTCCTTGAATTAAAAGAAAAATATCCCTGTAAACGGCCGTTACCTATCAAATTTACCCGATTAACAGGCCAGTGGCAGCAATCTGCCAGGCAGGAAGCAACTCGGTGAGTCAACCTACGCCACAGCTGTACTGGGAATCAACCTACGCCATTGCTGTGGGGCTGATTGCCCAATATCCAGAGCGCAATCCAGAAGATGTTGGGCTGGAAGAGTTGGCACGGCTCATAGAATCTTTGCCAGGTTTCGACGACGACCCTACCATGGTCACCGAGCGGATTTTGCTGGATATTCAAATTGTATGGTATGAGGAGGCAACCAATCCATGACTCAAGCTGATTCTTCAGTAGCTGGATCACCAGAAATTGTTGTGCCGGATGAAGTGGGCAACAACGTGGTGATTACCAATATTGCCAAACTTTTGGACCCCGTCTACAACTGGGGACGCCGCAACTCGATTTGGCCAATGGTTTTTGGGCTTGCCTGCTGCGCCATTGAAATGATCTGTACGGCAGCTAGCCGTTATGATTTGGCTCGCTTTGGCATGGAAGTGTTCCGCGCCACGCCACGTCAATCAGATTTAATGATCGTTTCGGGAACGGTGACCAAGAAGATGGTGCCAACGATTGTGCGCCTTTACAATCAGATGCCGGAACCGCGCTATGTCTTAAGCATGGGGGCCTGTGCTTCTGGCGGTGGCCCTTTTAAAGAAGGTTATAACGTTGTCGACGGCATTGACAAATTTATTCCGGTTGACGTTTATGTTCCAGGCTGTCCGCCAACTCCCCAGGCGCTTATTAACGGCCTTATTGCCCTGCAAGAGAAAATTGACCAGCAATCGATTGCAACTGTGCCCTGGTATCGCAAAGATGATCCCACGGCCGAGTTAGTGCCAGTGCCCGTATTGGGGCCAGATTTGGTTGATTTGCGTCAGCTTGACATTATTAAAGCCGAAGCCGCCAAAGCCGTCGTGGCTGAGGCTGAGCCGGAAGTTGAACCCGCCGAAACGGCCGCCTAGCGTGCGCCACAATATTATGAAGAAGGATCACTCATGACCGATACGATTCTTGATGACATTCCCCAGGATGACGGTACGGCCGTTAGCCAAAACCCGGTAGAACGGGCCGCTGCACTGCTAAAAGAGCGCTTTCCCGATGCCGTGAGCGATGAGACCCGCGATGGGTATACCGGGCTTGTGGTTTCTCCAGAGCAACTGGTAGATGTTGCCACTGCCTTGCGCGACGATATCGGATTTAATTATCTTAGCAGCGTCACGGGCGTAGACCAGATCGACGATAATAAAATGGAAGTGGTTTACCACACGTATAGTATCGATCAGGGTGGCAGTGCGCTGGTTTTGCATGTGCAGGTAGATCGAGATGATCCTGTCGTGCCCTCACTGACGCCCGTTTGGCCAGGGGCTGATTTTCAGGAGCGTGAGGCTTGGGACTTGCTTGGCATTCGCTTTGAGGGACATCATGATTTGCGCCGAATTCTTACCTGGGATGGTTTCGATGGTCATCCACTGCGTAAAGATTGGCGCGAGGTTTTTTATGAAGAGGAACACAAGCCGTTTGGCAGTCGCTGGCCAGGTGGTGAAGTTTTTCGCGCCGAAGAAAGATCCCCCTATGGGAAAAATGTGCAATATCCAGCTGGCTGGTTGCCCACAGGTGATGAGTACGACGTCGAAACAGAAATGTATACCGGTATTACCTACACACGCGACGAACAGTCTGGCATGAAGACCGACAAAATCACCGTCAACATGGGGCCACAGCATCCGTCCACGCACGGTGTTTTCCGAATGGTCGTGACGCTCGATGGTGAGACCGTAATTGATCTCAAACCCGTCATGGGCTATCTGCATCGCAACCATGAAAAGATTGGGGAACGCAATACATTTATCCAAAATATTCCATACACTGACCGGCTCGATTATCTCAGCTCTATGGGCAACAATCATGGGTATGTGCTGGCAATTGAGAAGCTGTTGGGTTCAGAAGTGCCTGAACGCGCCGAGTGGATTCGCATATTGATGGTGGAGTTGACCCGAATTTGTAACCACTTGTGGGCTTTGGGCTTTTTGCTGAATGATCTAGGTGCCTTGCAAACGCCGATGCTCTATTTTTATTTGGAACGCGAGCTCATTCTGGACTTCTTTGAATCCGCTGCCGGGGCACGATTGTTATGCAACTACATGCGTTTTGGCGGTGTGGCTTACGACTTGCCTGACATGGTTCGCGATCAGGAAACAATTCGCTTCCTGGAAGAGTTAATTTATGAGCATATTCCGGCCGTTCTCGATCAGGGCGATGGTCTGATCACCAACAACGAGATAGTGCGCGCCCGCAGCATCGGCGTGGGGGTGCTTTCTCGGAAGGACGCCATTGCTTACAGTGCGGCTGGACCTGTTTTGCGGGCGAGCGGCGTCAATTATGATGTGCGCCGTGCCGAGCCATATTCGTATTATGAACAGCTCGATTTTGATATTCCGGTTCGCTATAACGGGGACATCTACGATCGCTACTTGATTCGGATGGATGAGATGCGGCAAAGTTTGCGAATTTTAGAGCAGGTGTTGCCACACATTAAGGCGACGAAAGGTGCACCAATTATTTCTGGAAAACCACAGTACGCCATCCGTATGCCGGCTGCTGGTGAAGCCTACGGCCGTGTGGAGAACCCAAAAGGTGAGCTCGGCTATTACGTAACCACGCGCCGCCGTGAATCAAACCCCGATCGATATCATGTTCGAGCCCCTTCTTTCATTAACCTGACCGCTTTGGGCAAGATGTGTGAAGGACACAAAGTAGCTGATGTTGTGGCTATTTTGGGCAGCATTGATATTGTTTTGGGTGAAGTTGATCGATAAAGATAGAAACCGCAGACTAGATTAAGTCTTTTGCTGTAGCTTTGTGCGTCTTAACACACGCTCAACCAGAAAGCATTAGGCAATCGTTTCTGTGCAACTCAGAATTCCTTTTTCCAAGGAGAAGCTATGTTCGGACTTGGCATTTTAAGAGGTATGGCAATCACCATGAAGCATTTTGTTGATTCCTACCTGGACGATATTTTTTGGGCGGCTCGCGGTGGCCGTTATTACAATGACGAGGCGCTGAAAGTACGGCAGGGGCTAAAAGGTAAAGGCGTTAAGACCGTCTTCTATCCGGAAGAAAAGTTGGCCGTGCCGGAAAGATTTCGTTTTGTACCTTTCCTCGTGACTGATGATCCGCCACCTGGACAAAGGTGGGGTAAAGATTGGTGCACCTCTTGCGGTATTTGTGCCAAGGTTTGTCCGCCACAATGTATTTGGATTGAGCGTGGCAAGCAGCCGAACGGCCGTCCCAAGCCAGAGCCCAACGAATTTTATATCGATATCGACATTTGTATGAATTGTGGCTTTTGCGCCGAATTTTGTCCATTTGATGCGATTAAAATGGATCATGATTATGAACTGGCCAGCTATGACCGCACTACGGCTCATATTCATGACAAGGAGCGCTTGAGCAAGCCGCTGAGCTATTGGCGAGAGATTGCTCCAGAGAAAGCAGCGGCTGAAGCAGCCATTCGGGACCATGTAGATGACCTGAAAGCATGGAAGAAGGCCAATGGCCGAGACGCCGATCCCGCTGACGCTCCGAAATTGTCTGAAGAACATACCAAGCAACTATACTATCGCGGCGAATATTATTAGGTTTTCTAAAGTGTTAAAAACTTGTTGAAATTGCGAGCGTTGCGTATTTCATCCACTTCAGGTGAAATACGCACTCTCTTTTTAAGGTGTAACCATGTTTAAGCGTAAAGAACAGACGGGGGGTGTGACAGAAACGGCCGTTATGGCCGCCCTCGCTACCGTCATTGAACCAGAGCTCCATCGTGATCTTGTTTCACTCAACATGATTCGCGACCTGAAAATTGAAGGCAACGATGTATCTTTCACCATCATGCTTACCACGCCAGCCTGTCCGCTGCGGGGCAAGATGGAAGGCGACTCACGGGCCGCCCTGGCTCATGTGCCTGGTATTGGGAACATTACCGTTAACTGGGACGCCAATGTGCCGGCAGATGCCCGAATAAAGGACCAGCTGGGTCAAGCATTCCGCAACACCATCGCTATTTCCAGCGGTAAAGGCGGTGTAGGCAAGTCCACCGTGGCTGTGAATCTGGCTATATCTTTGGCCAATTCAGGGGCACGCGTTGGTTTACTTGATGCCGATATTTTAGGGCCAAATGTGCCTATGATGATGGGTGTCAACCAAATGCCTCCTCCGCAGAATCGAAAAATGACGCCTGCTGAGAACTTTGGCGTAAAGTTTATCTCTATGGCCTTCTTAGTGAAGCCCGATCAGCCCCTGATTTGGCGTGGCCCTATGCTGCACAGCGCCATTAGCCAGCTGCTTACCGACGTGGAATGGGGTGAATTGGATTATCTCATTGTCGATTTGCCACCTGGCACCGGAGATGCCCAGCTCACGTTAGCTCAGGTGCTACCGCTGTCTGGCACGGTTATAGTTACTCAGCCCATGCAAGTCGCAGCGTCCGATGCGCTGCGCGGTTTGAAGACGTTTGAGAAACTGGAAGTGCCTATTTTGGGCGTGGTAGAAAATATGAGCGGCGAGTTTTTTGGTACTGGAGCTGGTGAGAAATTAGCAACCGATTACGAAACTGAATTTCTTGGGACCGTGCCGATGGATGCCAACGTTCGGCTTGGCGGGGACAGCGGCGAACCCATTGTTGTGGCCTATCCAGATTCACCAGCAGCCCAGGCTCTCGATCAAATCGCCCAAAAGGTGGCAGCAAGAATTAGCGTTTTGACGCTGCAAAAGGCGACCAATTTTATTCCGATAGAGCTAATTGGTTAAATAGTTGTATTCAACAGATTTTTGAGCCAGCCCAGCAGTGAGGCTGGCTTTTTTATTAAGAACTGGTAAAGAATAGACGGAATATGATAACATAAGTAAATCTTATTGATTTCAACCCCTATCTGCAAATTAGAGCAAAATCACCATCCATTTTTGCTTTGGCATGTGGGAAACGGTTTAATTTTCTTTCGTAGCGGAGATATTCAATGACAAGCATGACAGCAGAACGAACCTCGATCGTCGGTGTTCGATTTCAAAAACTGGGCAAACTTTATCACTTCAAATTGGGCCGTCATCGTGATGATGTGGAGCCTGGTGATTATGTTATTGTGGAGACAAAACGGGGGCGTCAACTCGGGCAAATCATTAATTTTGTTGCTCCGGAGGATGTGCATCGCCAGAGAGGGATGCGCACCATTGAGCGCCAGGCAAATCCGCGTGACATGGTGATGAAGCAGGTATGGGAAGCCAAAGAGCTGGACGCACTTATTAGCTGCCGGGAGAAGGCAGCTTCATTTAATATTCGTGACGCGAAATTTGTGAAGGCTGAGTATAGTTTTGATGGTTCTTGGCTGACCTTTCATTACACTACAGAAAACAAAAAGCTGGATGTTAATTCGCTTCAGCAGGCGCTGGGCAAGCAATTTCGTACAAAGGTTGAGATGCGGCTGATTGGGCCACGGGATGTGGCTAAAATTATGGGCGGGTATGGCGCTTGTGGTGCACCTCGCTGCTGCTCGACGTTCCTAACGGAATTTAGCCCGATTTCCATTCGTATGGCAAAGGCGCAAGGCATTTCGTTGAGTCCACAGGAAATCACAGGGATGTGCGGCCGTTTGCGTTGCTGTCTTGTTTATGAATATGAACAATACGTGGAAGCTCGTAAAAACTTGCCTAAACCGGGCAAGCGGGTTGGCACACCCTATGGTGAGGGCAAGGTGCGTGACGTACGCGCTTTGCGAGATTCCGTTGTGGTATATATTGAAGGGGAATATCATGAAGTTTTTCGGCACGAGCTAGAGCCATTAGCAGAGTTGGAAGCTTTGCAGAAAAAGGCTGCGGCTGGGTGCTCCAAACATGAAGGGGGCGGTTGTGAGTGTGGGGCGAAGCGTGGCTCAGACAAGAAGGAAAAGCCAGGGAAGTCGTAATGCTTGATCAGTCAGATGCTTGGACATTGGTTTGTGAATTTGTGCAGGACAGTGGCTTGCGCCGGCATATGTTGGCCGTCAGTGCAGCAATGGGCTGGTACGCAACCGCTTTGGATACAGATGTCGCCTATTGGGAAACGGTCGGTTTATTGCATGATTTTGATTGGGAGATTCATCCCGATCTGGATCGTCATCCTATTGAGGGCAGCAAGATTTTGCGTGAACGCGGATGGGATGAAGAGACAATTCGCGTGATCTTGTCCCATTATGAGGCAGGTACGGCCGTTCCCCGGGAAAAACCTATCGACTTTGCCCTGCTGGCTTGTGATGAGATCACGGGCCTGGTGATTGCCACGACGCTGGTACGGCCGTCTAAAGATATTGCTGAAGTAAAGCTCTCATCTATCCGTAAAAAGTGGAAAAACGGCCGTTTTGCGGCTGGGGTCGATCGGGATCATGTTCTGGAAGTAACGGCCGATTTTAGCCGCGTCTGCTTTGACGGTACGTTGGATTTGTGGACGCATGTGCAAAATGTACTCACTGCCATGCAGGAGGCGGCAGAGGCCCTGGAGTTAGACGGCCGTTTAGCTTCTGTCATGTAGTCAGTAAAAAGCGAAAACCACGGTAACCCATTGAATCCCAGAGCCAAACTTAACAGCTTGGACAAAATGCAATCCCTATGAGTGAATCAGAATATTTGACAGTAAAAGAAGCCTTGACGGCCGTTTTGGCCGGCGTAACTGTTCTGCCTGCCGAACAGGTGCCGCTGCTAGACGGCCTGGGGCGCGTATTGGCGCAAGCGGTTGTGGCGCAAGACAGCCTGCCACCGTTTGCCAATTCATCCATGGATGGGTATGCGCTCATTGCAGCAGATTTGGCCGGTGCAGATCGACACAATCCAGCCACACTTCAGGTGATTGGCGATGTGGCGGCCGGGGCGATGCCCAGCGTGACGCTAACGCCGGGAACGGCCGTACGCATCATGACGGGCGCCCCACTGCCCGCCGGAGCAGATGCTGTTGTACCTGTAGAAGATACCGACGAAGCGTGGCGAAATCGGGAACGGCCGTTGCCTGAGCAAATTCAGGTCAGCCGTGCGGTTAAAGCGGGGGATTACATTCGACACGCCGGTGAGGATATTGAATCAGGTCAAAAGGTTTTGGATAAAGGCCATATTTTGCGCCCGCAAGAGGTAGGCGTTTTGGCTTCATTAGGGATTGATCAGATTTCTGTCATTCGTCGCCCCCGAGTGGCTATTCTGGCCACGGGAGATGAGCTGCTAGAACTTGATCAACCCCTACAACCGGGCAAAATTCGCAACAGCAATGGGTATACACAGGTGGCGCAGGTGTTGGCCTTGGGTGCAGAACCCATTCAGCTTGGCATTGCGGGTGACACAGAAACGGCCGTGCGTGAAAAGCTTCAAGCAGGGCTCGATGCAAACGTGGACCTATTCATTAGTTCAGCCGGAGTTTCTGTCGGAGCCTATGATGTCGTAAAAGCCGTCTTGGAGCGAGAAGGAAACGTTGGCTTTTGGCGTGTGCGGATGCGCCCGGGTAAGCCGCTGGCCTACGGTACTTATCACGGAGTGCCTTACCTTGGATTGCCAGGCAATCCTGTTTCAGCCATGGTTTCTTTTGAACGATTTGCCCGTGCTGCAATTCGCAAAATGGCGGGTCACATCCGTTTAAGCCGTCCAACGCTGACCGCAACGGTACAAAATGCGATCGAGTCCGACGGGCGTGAGAGTTACATTCGTGCTGTGGTGACATCACATGGGAATGGCTACGAGGCTACACTGACCGGTGAACAAGGCTCTCACATCATGACATCCTTAGTTAAGGCAAATGCATTGCTCATTGTGCCAGAAGGTACCCAATATGTCGCCAAAGGTAGTGCCTTAACTGCTTGGATGATCGATTGGCCCGAAACTGTATTTTGATCGGACGCCTAATAAGGCCGCCAGGCGCAGATAGGCATAAAAAAAGCCCCGAATTTCGGGGCTTTTTTTATTTTTAGCCGTTATGTTGGACCTGGAGCGTTCTGCTCAGGATATCATCTTGCTGTTCACGATTTTTCGCTTGCCGCCGGCGTTTTTTCTTGCCGCCTCGCTTTCTGGGCGGTGGCATGTCATCACCCATTGCCTGGCGCAAGGCAAATTCCATAGCCGTCGGCATATCTTCCTGGATTTCTTCCTCAAATTCGTAAACTTCCGCCTGAGTCGCTTCATTGGCTTCAGACGCTGGCTTTTCCAGCAGATTCTTGATGCTCAGATCAATACGACGCTTCCGTTTGCTGAAGCCCAACACCTGAACTTGAACCTCATCACCGACGGTCAGAACTTCAGAAGGATTCTTAACATAGTTGTGGCTTAGTTCACTAATGTGGACCAGCCCTTCTCGTTCTGCCCCGATGTCGATAAAGGCACCAAAATTTTCTAAGCGCTTGACCGAGCCAGCGTAAACTTGGCTTTTCTCAAGGTCGCTCCACTCAACATCTAATGGGGGAATCATGGAAACCATGATTTGCTCTCGTTCGAGGTCTACTTTATCAACCCAAACAGAAACTTCATCGCCCACGTTTAGCACATCGGCCACGCGGTTAACGTGTTCTTTGCCTAACTGGGAAATATGGATCAAGGCACTCGTGCCAATCCCCAAGTCGATAAAAGCACCGTACAGCTCTAGGCGGCTGACGGTCCCTTTTAGTTTCATTTTGGGCTTTAGGTCTTTGATGCTGGTTGGCTTGACCTCTGGAGCTTCTGACTCCATTGTTTCGTCGATTTCTTCACTCATATCTAGTCTCTCCTACGCAGGGAATAATGTCATGTAGATTCTGCGTTTTTAAATGTTAAATTTTTATGTAGGTCGTTGGGGACAAAACACAGCAAATTAGTAGAGTTATGCCCAAAAATGTGTCTAGGGCAATTATAACAAGGCTCTAGTGCCTGTCAAAAAGAGAAGCACTAAAAGTAAAAGCCCTGGCACACCTTGATGGCCAGGACTCTTTTGCTAAATTAATGATGAGAATGACTTTTAGAAACGGCTTAGAAGACGGCATCCTCCGCTACGGTACCGTTCTGGGGTTCCACGCCTTCGAACTCTTCAGTAGAAAGCCCCACTTCTTTGCGAATGAGGAACTCAAGTGCATCTAGGATTTCGGGATTTTCTGCCAGGAAGACCTTCGCATTTTCCCGGCCCTGACCGAGCAATGTCTCTCCGTAGCGGAAGTAGGCGCCTCGCTTATCCACGATATTGAGTTCAACCGCCAGATCTAACACATCGCCTGTGAGCGAGATGCCTTCATTGTACATGATGTCAAATTCGCATTCCGTGAACGGCGCGGCAACTTTGTTTTTCTTTACTTTGATGCGGGTACGATTGCCGGTGACTTCGCTGCCAGACTTGATGGCCTGGATGCGACGAATGTCCAAACGTACGGAAGCATAGAACTTGAGGGCGTTGCCACCACTGGTCGTTTCTGGGCTACCAAACATGACGCCAATTTTTGAACGTAGCTGGTTGGTAAATATCACGACGGTATTGGTTTGCTTGATAACACCCGACAATTTGCGCAATGCCTGCGACATGAGGCGGGCCTGCAAACCGACGTGGGTGTCACCCATCTCGCCTTCGATTTCAGCACGGGGCACCAGGGCAGCGACGGAATCCACGACGACTACATCCATCGTTCCAGAGCGGATGAGGGCCTCTGCAATTTCCAACGCTTGTTCGCCCGTGTCGGGTTGGGAAATATAGAGATCATCGATATTAACGCCAATTTTGGCGGCATAGGTGGGATCAAGGGCGTGCTCCATGTCTATGAAGGCGCAAATGCCACCCCGTTTTTGTGCCTCAGCGATAACATGCTGGCAGACCGTGGTTTTACCCGAGGATTCTGGGCCATAAATTTCGATGACCCGACCGCGGGGTAGGCCGCCAACGCCGAGAGCGATGTCTAAAGAGATAGAGCCGGTGGGAATAACTTCTACTTGCATACTATGGGCCTCGCCCAGGCGCATGATGGTGCCTTCGCCAAATCGTTTGGTAATGGAATCCAGGGTTTTCTCCAGGGTGCTGCTACGGCCGTCTCCATTTGATGCTTTTGCCATGAGATATTCTCCTTACTTGGACAATGCAGCCTAAACCGGGCCCGCCTGGTTGTTGGGCAAAAGTGTGTGAGATTGCATTGGCTATTTGAACTAACTTGGATGATATGTTTGGGAGTTTAGCACGAACGTTCTAATGTGTCAAGATTAAACGCTCGGTTTTGAACCATCGTTCATTTGTTGTGAGTTGATGCTTGTTTTACCAGCTTAGACTGGCTGTTTCCGGAGCAGGCGAAGCAGCGTCGGGATCTCTTTGCCACCCAACAATAGGTTTAAGGCGACGTAGCTGGTGACGCCAAAGATGCTGGACAAGAGCAGAAAAAGGATAGGCGATGTGATAAGCTGGCGGAGGCCAAGGATGATGAGGCTAAGGACGACGGTTCCCAGCAAAGCCCGCCCTGCAACAATCAACAGCGGTCTAATTTCTAATTTGTTGAGCAAGAATAGTACGGCCGAAAGTAGAGTGAACGCCACGGTACTGGCGATGGCCAAGCCAACCACGCCCAGGCTGTCTACCAGTGCAAATGCGATGGCTACATTAACGACTAGCCAGCCGATGTAGGCAAACATGGGGGTACGGGTATTGTGCTGGGCATAAAAGAGCCGCGCAACAATTTCTAAAGTGGCTTCTGTGACCAAACGCACGCTAAAAACGAGTAAGACACTGTAAACCAGCCGGGTTGAGTTGGCATCAAACACATCGCCTTCCAATAAGAAGGCAATGGCAGGTTCTCCAAGCAGCACTAGGAGCGCCGCCGACGGAATTGTGAGGGTCCAGATGATGCTGAGGGCGTTAACGGCCGTTTCCCGCATTCGTGCTACCTCACCAGAATTAAACAACTCGGCCAGCGTGGGAAAGATGACCAGAGCAATAGCCGTGCCAAACAGCGTTTCCGGCAGCTGCATGAGGGCGTAGCCATAAAAATAGCCCGACGTACTGCCTTCTGGCAGGCCAGAGGTGAGACGTATGATAAAAAGATCGGCAAACTGAATTGCACCCAGCGTGACGATGCGAGGCCCCATCAGCCGCACAATTTCAGCCACGCCGTTAAGCCGCCAGTTAAAAGATGGCCAGTAGCCAATGCGATACTTGATGAGTGCAGGCAACTGAATGGCGATATGCAGGACGCCACCCACCACCGTGCCCCAGGCCAGCCCGACAATGCCCAACTGCGGCACAAACAGATACAGCCCGACCACATAACCAATGTCGAGCGCTAACGGTGCCAGAGCAGGGAGCGCAAAATGTTGATGAGCATTTAACATGCTGCTCAGCACGCCACTGATGCCAAAGAGAATCGTCTGGATGAGAATGATGCGCATGATGTCAGCAGTGAGCTGCTGGAGTTCCGGGCTGAAATCAGGCACTAGCACCACGCGGGTCAGCCAGGGGGCGATGAGCGCCCCAATGGCGGATACGACCCCGAGCAGCAAAATCACAATCGTAAGCGTCGCGTTCCCTAGCTGAACCGCTTTTTGGCGCGATTCATTGGTTAAATAGTTAGAGTAAACGGGAATAAACGCAGCGGCCAGGGAGCCACCAGCTATCAGAACAAAAAAGACCTCGGGTAGTTGATTGGCCGCGGTGAAGGCGTCATAGCTGGCCGAGGTGCCAAAAGCGCGCCCAACCAGCTGAAGGCGGATCAGGCCGGTAAGTTTGCCCAATCCCAAAAACAGGATGACCAGGACCGAGGAGCGGAACAGATGGCGAGCGCGATTCATGCGGGGATTGTAGCGGTTTGGGTTTGGTGTGCCAATTAGCCTGTGGCTTAAACCCCAGGTTATAATCCAGTCATGTTATCCATCGTGCATGTTTATAAAGATTATTGGCCGGTTGTGGGCGGTATTGAAAACCATATCAAGGATTTGGCAGAGGCGGAAGCAGCGTTAGGATACAAGGTGACGGTGCTGGTGACAAATCCGGGCGGGCAGCGGGGGCGCGAGCTGCTGAATGGCGTGAACGTGATTCGAGCGGCACGATTGGCCACGGTGGCCTCGACGCCGTTGAGCCTGGCGCTGCCGTTTTTGCTGGCAACCCTGAAGCCCGACATCACCCAGGTGCATTTTCCCTATCCGGTGGGGGAGGTGAGCCAATGGTTGTTAAGCTGGAAACGGCCGTACCTCATTGCCTACCACAGTGACGTCGTAAAACAACAAAAAATCCTTCGTCTGTACAACCCGTTGCTCAAGCGGGTGCTGGCTGGCGCTGCAGGCATTTTTGTAGGCAGCGATAATTATGTGCAGAGTTCGGCTTATTTACGGCCGTTTGCCCCCAAATGCACCGTCGTTCCCTACGCAGTGGATTTTGAACGGTTTGCCAGGGCCGAACCGCTTTTTGAGAAGGACGGCCGTTTTACGCTTCTATTCATGGGGCGGCATCGCTACTACAAAGGGGGGGATGATCTAATTCGCGCCGTGGGACTGCTGCCGAGCGATTTGTCTGTGCGCTTGCTGATGGGGGGCGATGGGCCGCTCCGCGGCGAATGGGAGCAGTTGAGCCGCCGGTTGGGACTGCAGGACAAAATTCAGTTTGTGGGCAATTTAAGCGACGCTGATCTGCCAGGCTTTTATGCCAGCGGCGATCTGTTTGTGCTGCCAGCCAACAGCCGCGCCGAAGCGTTTGGCAAGGTGCTACAAGAGGCGATGGCCGCCGGACTGCCCTGTCTCACGACTGAGCTCGGTACAGGCACCTCGTATGTGGTACAGGACGGTGTATCGGGGCGCGTTGTGCTACCGCAGCAGCCGAAGGCGTTGGCCGCTGCCATCCAGCAGTTGGCCAGTCGTCCAGAAATAGGCCAACAGATGGGCCAGGCAGGGCAAGCTCGCGCCAGGCAGGAATTTAATTTAGAGCAGATGGTAGAGAAGGTACAGACAGTGTATACGGCCGTGCTTGATTGATGATTGAGGAAAGGCGGTATTCTTGTCTACTAGAATGTTTCCCCGACCGCTTGACCCCAGCCAATCCCTGCTATAATTCGTCGAATTCTTCTACCCTTTTTGAAACATCGACTAAAAGGAGCGTCTAACAAATGGCTCACCATCCCCGTGCTGGCAAACCCGCCTCACGCGACATGCTTGTCAATATTCCCCGCTTGATTTCTGCTTATTACACCACCCATCCTGATCCGGCGCACATCGACCAAACCGTGAGTTTTGGCACTTCTGGCCATCGCGGCTCGTCGATGGTGGCCAATTTTAATGAAGATCACATTTTGGCTATCAGTCAGTCGATTTGTGAGTACCGTCAGCAGGCGGGCATCAGTGGTCCGCTGTATCTGGGCATGGATACGCACGCATTGTCCGAAGCGGCCCAGGCAACGGCAATTGAGGTATTTGCCGCCAACGGCGTCGAACTGTTCATCCAGGCCGATTTGGGCTATGCGCCAACGCCCGCGATTTCTCATGCAATTCTGACATACAACAACGGCCGTTTCAGTGCAAAAGCCGATGGCGTCGTCATCACCCCCTCCCACAACCCGCCCAACGATGGCGGCTACAAATACAATCCACCTGAAGGTGGGCCAGCGGCCTCGGCGACCACCAAAACGATTCAAGATCGGGCCAACGAAATTCTGGCCGACGGGTTGAAAGCGGTGAAACGATTGCCGCTAAACAAGGCGATGCAGGCCAGCAACGTGCACCAGTACGATTTTATGATGCCCTACGTGAACGATCTGGCCAATGTCATTGATATGGCCGCGATTGCCAACGCTGGCCTCAAAATCGGCGTGGATCCGATGGGCGGCGCGGCGATTGCTTATTGGGAACCGATTGCCGAGACCTATGGGCTGGATTTGACGATTGTGAATACGGCCGTTGACCCCACCTTTCGCTTTATGACCGTAGACAAAGACGGTAAAATTCGGATGGATTGCTCTTCACCCTACGCTATGGCCAGCTTAATCGGGCTCAAGGATAAGTTTGACATTGCTTTTGGCAATGATCCGGACGTGGACCGGCATGGTATCGTCACCAAAAGCGCCGGGCTGCTGAACCCGAACCATTATTTGTCCGTCGCCATTTGGTACCTGTTCCAAAATCGGCCTGGCTGGCCTGCGGACGCCGCCATTGGCAAAACGCTGGTTTCCAGCTCGATGATTGACCGCGTGGCTAACCATTTGGGGCGGGGGCTGGCGGAAGTGCCGGTGGGCTTCAAATATTTTGTCGATGGCTTGGTGGATGGCTCCTATGGCTTTGGCGGCGAGGAGAGTGCGGGTGCTTCCTTCTTGCGGCACAACGGCAAGGTGTGGACCACCGACAAGGATGGCATCATTTTGAATTTACTGGCGGCGGAGATTACGGCCGTTACCAACCGCGACCCCGGCGAGCATTATCAGGAGCTAGAAAGCATGTTTGGCAGCCCCGTCTACCAGCGCAGCGACGCCCCCGCCTCTCGCGAGCAGAAAGCAGTCCTCAGCAACCTGTCACCAGAGATGGTGACCGCCAGCACGATGGCGGGTGAACCGATCTCGGCCAAGCTGACCCACGCACCGGGCAACGGGGCCGCCATCGGGGGCCTGAAGGTGGTCACGAAAAATGGCTGGTTTGCCGCACGGCCGTCTGGCACCGAGGACATCTACAAAATCTACGCTGAAAGTTTCAAAGGCGAAGACCACCTGCGCCAGATTCAGGCCGAAGCCAAAGAGATTGTGCAGGCAGCATTTGAGGGCGCTTAAGTTGACCCATATAGATTATTTTCAGGAAGTAAACGACTTTACCTGTCATTCCCGTGAAAACGGGAATCCACTGTGTGTGACCTGGCGCATGGATTCCCGCCTGTGCGGGAATGACAATTGGAACGAGATAGTATGAATCCTGACGTTGATTTTTATTTCCACAAAGACACCCAGTGGCAAGAAGCATTTAAGCTGCTGCGCACAATTGCATTGGACTGTGACCTGACCGAAGAATTGAAGTGGGGCCATCCCTGTTACACGTTTGAGGACAGCAACATCGTTTTAATGCACGGCTTCAAAAATTATTGTGCCCTGCTGTTTATGAAAGGGGCTTTGCTCAAGGATGAGGTAGGCATTCTTGTTCAGCAAACCAAGAACGTGCAGTCAGCGCGCCAAATTCGCTTCACGAGCGCGGATGAAATTGAGGAGATGGCCCACATCATCAAAGGGTACATCAGTGAGGCGATC
Source organism: uncultured Anaerolineae bacterium (assembly GCA_965368765.1). Taxonomy (GTDB): domain Bacteria; phylum Chloroflexota; class Anaerolineae; order Promineifilales; family Promineifilaceae; genus Leptofilum. Next base: position 38,016 of record CBDUOF010000003.1, read on the forward strand.
GCAGTAGAAAAAGCGGGTTTGGAAGTGGAAATGAAAGAAACGGCCGAATTCGACATGCCTGAAGAGTTCCAAATCAAGCTGGACGAAAACCCCGCGCTGAGAACCGCATTTGAGGCATTGACACCGGGGCGGCAAAGAGGCTACTTGCTTTATTTTTCAGGCGCCAAACAAGCCAAAACGCGGGCCGCAAGGGTTGAAAAATATACGCAGGCCATTCTTGATGGTAAGGGCCTGAATGACAAGTAACGATGAAATGCCGTTTGGAATTACGTTGGGTAGGCGCGTGCGCCAAGCGTGGGTAGACACGGGGGTCTGCCCCTACCCATGGATTTCCACCTGTGGGAAATTGGCAACTGAGGATGGGCAAAATGAATTCAGGCGTTGATAACTATTTGGCCGTAGGCTGCGGCCGTTGTCCCTTGGGCGGCACGCCCGACTGCAAAGTACATAGCTGGCCGGACGTGTTGCTAAAATTGCGGGCAATTCTGCTGGAAACTGAGCTGACCGAAGAAGTGAAATGGAGCGTGCCTTGCTACACGTTTAATGGCAAAAACATCCTGATTATGAGTGCGCTAAAGGAGTATGTGGCGCTTGGTTTTTTCAAAGGTGTCCTGCTGAAGGACCCTGACGGCGTTTTGATCCAGTCAACGCCAAATATGCAGGCCGAGCGCCAGCTACGTTTTACCACGGTGCAGCAAGTTACAGAGCTGGAGCAGGTGATAAAAGCGTATGTACAGGAAGCGATTGAGGTTGAGCAAGCGGGTTTGGAAGTTGCGTACAGGAAGACTTCAGAATTCGATGTGCCAGATGAATTGCAGGCGATGTTTGACGAAGACCCGGCCTTCAGAGAAGCGTTTCAAGCGTTGACGCCGGGACGCCAGAGAGGTTATCTTCTCCATTTCTCGGATGCGAAACAAGCCAAAACGCGCATCTCGCGGATAGAAAAATGTATGCCTCAAATCTTCGAGGGCATCGGACTGCACGATCGATATTAGTAACTCGTGATCTTCCGGATTACCTTGAATGACATTTGACCGGCGCAAGTACGGCCGTTTCTCCCCAAAAAAATGGAACACAGCGTTTCACAGAAGAATTGCCGAGATACACAGAGAGAATGAGAAAAATCTGGTCAATCTCCGGGTTCTGTTGATTTTCATTTGTTTCACCATTTGCAAATTTCCGTTTACCATTAACCAATTTTCAGTTAACATTGCGCGTTATGGAAACAAAACTCTCTCGCTGGTGTGATGGCCTTATCGAAGTGGGCTGGCTGTTTGTCGTCATTGCCGTGCCGCTGTTCTTCAATATTCATTCTGACCGGGTCTTTGAACCGGATAAACT
>CBDUOF010000004.1:0-37470 GCA_965368765.1 uncultured Anaerolineae bacterium
AATGAGAACCCTGCTCTTTGAGCTGCGCTCAACAGATCCGCCGCCGCTGCCGACAGAAACGGGCGTGCGGCTGCCTGGCATTGCCCGCTTACGGCGGGATGGCTTGGTGAAGGCACTTGAGAAGCATATTGGCCTGATGGTGCATGATGCGCCCGCGATTGATTTGCAGAGCAGAGGCTACCACACCCACTCGCTGGAGTATGAGATTGCGCTTTTTCGCATTGCCCAGGAGGCACTCAATAACATTGTTAAGCACGCTCAGGCCAGTCAAGTGACCATTCGGCTGTATGAAGAGGCGAACGCCGTTTGCCTGTCTATTACGGACAATGGCGTAGGGTTTGACGTGTTGCAAACCGGTCGTTCTGGAAAGAAAAATGGCGGCTTTGGGCTGCATACCATGCAAGAGCGGGCACAGGCTCTCAATGGCCGGGTGGTTGTGCAATCGGAATTTGGGCAAGGAACGGCCGTTACGGTATGCTTGCCGCAGGAAAATGGAGGGAAATCCTCATGACAACGATTCAGGTTATGATAGTGGATGACCACGCCATCGTGCGTGAAGGGCTAAGCATGCTGCTTAGCGAGGAAGCCGATATTGACGTTGTGGGTGAGGCCAGCAATGGTCGAGAAGCCGTGCTTCGGGCCGAGGCGCTGCAGCCGCATGTCATCCTTATGGATTTAATGATGCCAGAGATGGACGGCATTGCTGCCACCCAAGCCATTCGCCAAAAATCCCCCAACTGCCAGGTTATTGTGCTTACCAGTTTTGCCGAAGATCAGCGCGTGCCGGACGCCATTCAGGCTGGGGCAATTGGCTACCTGCTGAAAGATGTGCTGAAAGGAGATTTGCTGGCGGCCATTCATGCGGCCGTTCGCGGCGAACCTACCCTTCATCCCGAAGCGCAACGCCAGCTTATGCGCCAAATGACTCAGCCCGTGCCGAAAAACCTGCTCGGCTCCCTTACCGAGCGGGAAATGGATGTGCTGCGGCACATTGCCCAGGGGCAAAGCAACAAAGAGATCGCCGCTTCTCTTCACCTGACTGAAGGCACCGTCAAAGGGTACGTCAGCACCATCCTGGGCAAGCTCCAGGTCGCCGACCGCACCCAGGCTGCCCTCTACGCCGTCAAACATGGCGTTGAATAGACGGTAGGTCAAGTGTACAAACTTGACCTACGTTCCCTCACTTTTGATAGGAATAGTTCCCCCTCAATTTGAAGCAAACTAGCTAACTGCTGCCAGATGTGGCGACGGCCGTTTCCCCGTATGCTGGCAGCATGATCACACAAACCCACCCTCTCCGCATATTGTTGGTTGATGATTCGCCTACGGTGCGGCAAGCGCTGCGCTGGCTGCTGGAAGACACCCCCGGTTTTTCTGTGGTGGGTGAGGCGAAGGATGGCGAAACGGCCGTTCAACTCACCGTAGACCTCTTGCCCGACATCCTGATTTTGGACATTGACCTGCCGCAAAAGAATGGTTTTCGCGTAGCCCGTTTGCTGCGGCAGCTCGCGCCAACCGTGCGCATTGTTATCCTGTCTGGCTTCGGCGACGCCAGGACGCGTCACCTCGCTTGCCAGATGGGGGCCGATGGCTTTGTGGAAAAAAGTGAGGGATGGGAAGCGCTGCTGGCCCAAATCGGCCGTGTGATTGGCTCTAAATCTGTAAACAACATGAATCCGCAGATGACGCAGTTGCGCGCAGAGGCTCATAAAGAATCTGCGTCATCTGTGAAATCGATGGAGAAATCAAGGAGTAAAACCGAATGATGACACCTATTGCTGAACACGAAACGGCCGTTCTGGCCCAAAACTTTCAGGGAGAGCTCATTTACCCTGGCGATGCCGCCTATGACGAAGCGCGTGCCATTTGGAACGGCATGATTGATCGTCACCCCGCGCTGATTGCCCGCTGTGCCACGGTGGCTGATGTGCAAACGGCCGTAAAGTTCGCTCGCGAAACCGGCTGGCCACTCTCGGTACGGGGCGGTGGGCATAATGTGGCTGGCCACGCTGTGAATGATAATGGCCTGGTAATTGATCTGTCGCTGATGAACAGCGTGGCGGTTGATTCGGATGCGCACCTGGCCTACGTCGGCGGTGGGGCTACCATTGCCGATCTAGACAAGGCAACCCAGGCGTTTGGCCTGGCAGCACCAATGGGCGTTGTGTCCGAGACGGGCGTGGCGGGCCTGACGCTGGGCGGAGGCTTTGGCCATTTGCGCAACAAATATGGCCTGAGCGCCGATAATCTGGTAGCGGCCAACGTGGTCACGGCCGATGGTCAAATCGTGCACGCCAGCGAACAAGAAAACAGCGATCTCCTTTGGGGATTGCGCGGTGGTGGCGGTAACTTTGGCATTGTGACCCAGTTTGTGTACCAGCTATTCCCTATCGGGCCGGAGGTTTATTTTACGGCCGTATTCCATCATGGTGATAGCGCCGAAGCCGGTTTGAAGCTGTATCGTGAGTTCAACGCCATCGCGCCAGACGATGTGAGCACGTTGGCCTTTTTGGGCATTGTGCCCGAGGGTGCTGACCCTTTCCCGCCCGCAGCACACGGCGAACGCTTCATTGGCTTCGTCTCTCTGTATGCAGGCAAACCGGAGGACGGCGAAGCGATCATGCGGCCGTTGCGCAAGCTCAGCGCCGAACCGCTGGCCGACTTTAGCGGCGTGATACCATACGTGGAAGCGCAGCAGTTCTTCGATGAGGATTATCCGGCCGGCGAACTGCGCTATTACTGGAAATCGCTCAATTTACTGACCCTCGACGATGACGCCATTGCCCGCATCATTGACCATGCCTATCGTCAGCCATCGCAGCACAGCACCACCGACTTGTGGCATATTGGCGGGGCAATAAAGCGGTTCAGCGGTGAGCATGGGGCATTTTACGGCCGTCACGCCGCCTACATTCTCAACCCGGAAGCCAACTGGGAAGAGGCCGAAGATGACAATGCCAACATCAGCTGGGTGCAGAGGTTTATCGACGAAATGGCCCCGTTTTCCGACGGCAGTCGCTATCTCAACTTCGCTGGTTTTCAGGAGGAAGGGGATGCGATGATGGCCGATGCCTTTGGGCCGCAATATGAACGGTTGGCCGAACTCAAGCGAAAGTACGATCCAACCAATCTGTTCCGTCGGAACCAGAATATCAAACCAAAATCATAAACTGTCATTTCGACCAACTGGAGAAATCCCTTTGAAGCTGGCATCGTAAAGTTGGTGCCAATTTTAGAGGGATTTCTCGCCAAAATCGGCTCGAAATGACAGGCGTCGGCATTTTGTAAAGCAAAATAATAGGCTAAATGATGAACAAAAATGTTACGATTTCCCAGAAGTTTATGGGGCCACCTGGCATGGCCAATGGCGGCTACGTGGCGGGCTTAATGGCACGGCCGTTTGCTGGCGCTGTGACGGTACGATTGCACCGACCTGTGCCTTTGGAACGGCCGTTAGCCCTGCATAATGGCAACGGCTGGCAGCTAACGGAAGGGGAAGCACTCATTGCCTCGGCCAGAGCCGATACCTTCGCACTCAATCTGCCCGACTTGCCTGCTTTTGCAGAAGTAGCCGCGGTGGCTACCGGCTATGCAGACGCAAGCCAGCACCCATTCCAGCGCTGCTTCGTTTGCGATCCATCGCGGAAGCTACACGACGGCCTGTGCATTTTCCCGTCGCGCCTGCCGGGCCGAAACATGGTGGCTGCCCTATGGCAACCGTACCCAACCCTGGCTGCAGAAACAGGTTTTGTCCAGACGCAATACTTGTGGGCCGCGCTGGATTGCCCCGGCGGCATCGCCACCATTGGTAACGAACCGCGCCCGCTTGTGCTGGGACAGATTTCTGGCGAGCTCTATAGTCGAGTACGCGCCGACGAAAAAGTGATGGTTCTTGGCTGGCCAATAGAAGCCAATGGGCGTAAGCATACGGTCGGCACTGCCCTTCTTGCAGAATCGGGAATATTGCTTGGCAAAGCGCTTGCCATTTGGCTTGAGCTGTAGCGTATCGAGGCAATCTATTGCGCCTCCTGGTAATTGAGGTTCCCAAATTGCAACCCCTTTCGTGTACAATAATCTCATTCCAAAAAAAACAGTTCTCACCCACTGAGGAGCAAACACGATGAAAGAAAAAAGCGAGCAGGATGTTGTAATTTTGGGGGCGGCACGGACGCCCACGGGCAAGATGTCAGGAACACTCACCAGCCAAAAGGCAACCGATTTGGGCGCAGCGGCCGTGAAGACGGCTGTTTCCCGCTCCGGCATCGATCCCAACAGCGTGTATGAAGTCATAATGGGGAACGTCATTGCTGCTGGCGTGGGGCAGGCCCCAGCGCGCCAGGCGGCACTGCACGCCGGACTGCCCAATACGGTAGGGGCCGCTAGCGTCAATAAAGTTTGCGGTTCGGGCTTAAAAGCGGTGATGTTGGCGTCGAATGGCATTCTGGCTGGGGAAGGGGATGTCTACGTGGCTGGGGGCATGGAGAGCATGTCCAACGCGCCATACTTGCTGCCCAAGGCGCGGCAGGGGCTGCGCTACGGCCACGTCGAAATGCAGGATTCCGTCCTGGCTGACGGTTTGTGGTGTTCTTTCCAGGAGTGGCCAATGGGCAACGCGGCCGAATTTATTGCCAAGCAGTACGAAGTATCCCGCGCTGAAATGGATGAATTTGCCTATCGCAGTCATGAAAAAGCGGCCGAGGCGACGGCGAACGGCCGTTTCCAAACCGAAATCGTACCCATTGAAATAAAAGGTCGTAAAGGCAGCGTTGTAATCGATAAGGATGAGCCCATTCGGGCTACGTTCAACAACGGCAGTTATGAAATGGGAACAAGCGTTGAAGGTCTGAGCAAGCTGCGCCCCGCATTTGTAAAAGATGGCCAAGTCACAGCAGGCAACGCCCCTGGCCTGAATGACGGCGGGGCGGCTCTGGTGCTGACCCATCGCGCCGAGGCGGAACGACAGGGCAGCGTGCCCCTCGCTCGAATTGTGGGCTACACCCACACTGCCGTAGAGCCAAAATGGCTCTTTGCCGCACCCGCCCGGGCTATTCCTCGCCTGCTGGATAAAATTGGCTGGCAGATGACGGATGTAGACCTGTTTGAACTGAACGAAGCGTTTGCGGCTCAGGTGTTGGCCAATGGTGTGGAACTGGTGCAAAAAGGGTATCAGTGGGATTGGGAGAAGGTCAACGTCAATGGTGGCGCAATTGCGCTGGGGCATCCCATCGGGGCCAGCGGCGCACGTATTTTAGTGACGCTCCTCCATGCCCTGCAGCAGCGCGACCTCAAGCGGGGGATTGCCTCCCTGTGCCTGGGCGGCGGCGAAGCTGTTGCTTTGGCAATTGAATTGGAATAAGTGTGGCCAGAGATTGGTAGCCCTGAAAGTATTGATCCTACAAATTATCTGGCTGTAGGCGAACGGCCGTAAAAACAGTGAGCATCCTCAAGTTTCCGAGGGTGCTCACTGTTCGTGATTGTTTTTGTGCCTGCTATACTATCTGTGGCTCGCTGTAAGACGGCCGTTTCCCACAATTCCACTATTCCTTCCTGGAGGTTTTTATGTCTGACCGCTGTTTCTTGGTTTTAGGTGGCTCGGGTTTGGTAGGCTCCCAAATTGTGCGTACTGTGGCGCGCGTCATGGAACCGGCACGCATTGTTGTCGCCAGCTTGTTTCGCGGTGAAGTGCGCGAATTTTTGTACGACGTCCGCAAAGAATTCCCCAACATCGAGTTTGTTGGCGCGTGGGGGGATGTATTTGTACGGGATGCGTTTAGCCTGGAGCGCCGTCGCCGTTTGCTGCAAAGTCGGCCGAATCGGGACATGCTTTATACGGATTTGTTTGGCTCACTGGACGAGGCTTACGGCCGTTCCGCCCTGGTTCAGCTCATCCAACAGCATAAACCGGATGTCATTGTAGACAGCATTAATACAGCGACGGCGATTAGTTATCAAGATATTGAAAGCCTTAGCCAGCAGACCTATGAGATCCTGCAAGAGCTGCAGCAGATTGTCGATCATCAAGATATTGAGCGGTTGGATGCGCTGGGGAAATTGCTGGAGCAAAACGTCAGCACCTTGCTCATCTCTCAATCGATACCGCAGCTCATTCGGCACGTGCAAATGATTCATCGCGCCATGCGCGAGGCGGGCACGCGACTCTATCTAAAAATAGGCACAACCGGCACTGGCGGGATGGGGCTGAATATTCCCTACACCCACAGTGAAGACCGTCCCAGCGCCAAATTGATGAGCAAAACGGCCGTTGCCTTTGCCCACACGGGCCTAATGTTTTTGATGGCGCGTACGCCAAATGGCCCTCTTGTCAAAGAGCTCAAGCCGGGCGCCATGATTGGCTATCGTCGCGTGGCGTATAAATCCGTCAAGCTACGCGGGCGGCCCCAATTTCGTTATGAGAGCCAGACGCAGCAGCTAAACGGCCGTCTTTCCCTACGCGGCGACGAAAACACCTTTTACCGTATTGGCAAGCTGCATATGGCCGGCGTGGATACGGGCGAAAACGGATTTTTTGCCAGGGGTGAATTTGAGGCCATCACCCACATCAACCAAATGGAGTTTGTGACGCCAGAAGAGATTGCCCAGCAGGCGCTGCTGGAAATCAAGGGCAGCAACACAGGCTATGACGTTATTGCCGGGATTGACAGCAGCATCATCAATCCCAGTTTTCGAGCTGGGGTGCTGCGCCAAACGGCGCTGGACAAGCTGGCGCGGATTGAAGAAGAGACGCAAAGCCACAGCGTCGCTCTGGGCCAGCTTGGCCCGCCTGAGCTCTCTAAATTGCTCTATGAAGCACACTTACTGCGTTTGAACTATGGAACCTTGGCGAATGTCCTGCAGGCGCCTGCTTCGGAGCTGTCGGAGACATTGTATGGTCACGTCATGGAAAACGAACTGCTGCGCACCCAAATCACCTCCATTGGTGTGCCAATCCTGGCGCCAGATGGTCAGCAGCTGATACGCGGTCCGCGCATCAACATTCCGGAAAGCATTCACCATGAAGTGGATTTAACGCCAGAGGAGATCGATGCCTGGGCGCAAAAAGGGTGGGTGGATTTACGGCCGTCTAACTGTAAAACGTGGCAGGTTCGGTTTGAGAAGATGCGACGCACGCAACATATGCTGCACACGCGGGGCACTTCGTCCGTCACTATGAAAACCTATCTGCCTGAAACCATTGAGATTGGCTCCGTGGTTGCTTGGCTTTTCAACAATGATTATCAAGGGCATCGCATCAAATAGCGGTTTGATTGCTCATTGAGAATCTTTTGTGATTTACGGAAGAAGGCTTATGATTGCCTGATAAGGGTTCATTTTGTTGTCTTTTTTTCGGAAATCGTGTGTCTGAACGGAGCGATCTAATTTGACAAGAATCAATCGTAGGCTATAAATAGATAGGAGCAGAAATACGCCCCTTAAATTGCGCATCCCCAAACAAACAGATCGTCAGAAAGTTGTTCGTTTTGTGGCCACATATTTTTCTGACTGAGTGAGGATTTTCCAATGGCATCTACATCATCGTTCTCGGGCTTAGCAATGCCCGTTTTTACCGCTTTTGGCTGGGCGGGAGAAGAAACAGCCATTAATTACGCATTAGAGCAGCTTGAGCTGTTTGTGCATTCTTTACACAATAACTTGTCTCGGCAAGCTAGAGGCGATTTGCCTTTTGCTGGCTTGAGTCGGGCAAATCAATCTGTCTATATTTCTGCCAGCGAGACGCCAGAAGCTGATTTGCACATTGCGTTTTTTGCTCGCCCTATGAGCCTGGAAATGCAGGTAGCTATCACCGATAGAAAGGCATTGGCCAAAGCATTTAAAAATGCGGAAGCGAAACCGGTTAATGCCCATCGGCTGATCACGGAGTTAGGGGCCGAGTGGTCGTTGCGAATTCAGCAGATGCAGGTAGATGAAGAAAGTGGCGAGATGACCCACTATCAGGATTTATATAAAGATAGTATTACCGCGCTATCACCTGAAACGTCTGCCGAAGTGATGAGTAAGGCAGGGTACTTAAATAGTGAAGACAAGTGGGTGACGCCATTTTACCTGAGCCGACGCATTCAGGCGGAACAGGTTGCTGCCATGGGCTTGGCCGTGACTGACGTGCTGCGCGATCAGATTGATGCGCTGTTGCCGCTGATTCATTTTTTCACAGGTCGCCGCGCCACCAACAAGCGCAAAACGAAGCCAAAGGCACGAACCGTCAAACCAATGATGGGCGGGAAAGGAAGCAGTACTTCAGCCGCTTCTGCCAAAACGGCCGTTAAGCCCGAAGACGGCTTTGTCCATGTCTCCAGGGTCAAGCCGCTGCATCTGCGCCGTGGCTTCATCAATCTTACCTCGGCTCATTGGCCATTCTTTACCATTAACTCTCGTACGGAAACGCGTCCGGTGACCATTTACTACGATGGTGTTTACGACAAGGATAGCGCTGTCTGGCGGATGCTGCCCAATGATATGGCGCGCGTTGTGCTGAGCCCAACTGTGCGACGCTGGTATGAAGAAAATTTCAGCGAGAATGATCAAATTCAGGTCACCGTGACTAAATTGGATGACAAAGAGATTCAGATTTCGCTTAAGCCAGCGTAATAGAGCGGGACGAGAAGAAAAATAAAAAAGGACGTTGTTGCGTTGGCAGCAGCGTCCTTTTTTGTTTGGGTTTTGGCCGTTTCTTGTGCCAGAATGTGTTAAAATACGGCCGTTACACTTTACGATAAAGATTGATTGGGGTTCGGGATGCATATTGATGTTGAATGGGCGGGAAGGGTCAATTATTTAATGGCCTGGGAGCGACAGAAAGCGTTGGTGGCGGAGCGATTGGCGACGCCGGAATTGCCCGGGAAGCTGCTCTTGTTGGAACATCCACCGACTTACACCCTGGGAAGAAACGGCCGTTTAGAAAATCTCCTTTTGGATGAGGCGGCACTGGCCGAGCGTGGTTTTGCTTTTCATCAGGTCGATCGCGGTGGGGATATTACGTATCATGGGCCAGGGCAGCTGGTTGGCTATCCCATACTTTCTTTAAAGCAGGTTTACGGGCATGCGGGCTTAGGGTTGACACGACAATATGTCAATGATTTGGAGTCGGTACTTATCCAGGCCCTGCATCAGTTTGGCATTGTGGCTCAGCGGTTTGCCGGTCATCGTGGTGTTTGGGTCGCATCTCAAGATGGGTTGGGCAAAATTGCTGCGGTTGGCGTGCGCATTCAAAAAGGTGGCATCACCAGCCATGGCTTTGCCTTAAACGTAGCGCCAAATATCGCTCATTTTGATAATATTATTCCTTGTGGCATTCAGGAATATGGCGTCATTAGCATGGCGCAGATTTTGCAACGGCCGTTGCGCCTTCCTGATCTGCTGCCTCACATTGTTGCTGCCTTTACCGACGTCTTCCAGGTGGAAGCGTATATTTCCTGGAAAGAACCGATGCTTACTTAAAAAATTGGCGCGGTGCAGGCCAATCCTTCAAATAGAGGTAAATTTATGTCTCACATTTCTCTGGATTCTATTAAAGAAACTCCCAAACCACTCAGACGGCCGTCCTGGATTAAGGTCAAGAACCTGGGCGACCAAAACGAAAATTACAAATTCTTGAAGGGGCTGATGCGGAGCAAATCACTACATACGGTATGTGAAGAGGCTCGCTGCCCCAACATTGGTGAATGCTGGGGGTCGCGTACGGCCACATTTTTGATCATGGGTGACATTTGCACCCGCAGCTGCCGCTTTTGCGATGTAAAAACGGGACGGCCGTTGGCCATGGATTGGGCTGAGCCAGAGCGAGTGGCCCAGGCTGTTAAATCGATGGGGCTGAAGCATGTGGTCATCACCTCCGTCAACCGCGACGAGCGTGACGATGGCGGTGCACCCATTTTTGCCGCTTGTGTCCAGCGAATTCGGGACGTACAACCGAATTGCTCTATCGAGCTGCTAATTCCTGATTTTAAAGGCAATCAGGATGCCCTCAAGATTGTGATGGATGCCCGCCCGGAAATATTGAATCATAACGTGGAAACCGTTGAGCGGCTGTTTCGCACCATTCAACCCCAGGACAAATACGAATGGGCCAAGGCAACCTTAACCAATGCCAAGAAAATGGCGCCGGATGGGCTTACTAAAAGCGGCCTGATGGTTGGGTTAGGCGAGACCTGGGATGAACTCCTGGAAACCATGCGAGATTTACATAAATGGGGCGTGGATATCCTAACAATCGGTCAATATTTGCAACCAACCAGAAAGCATTGGCCCATCGAACGATACTATACGCCGGAAGAATTTGCTGAGCTAAAGCGGCTTGGCTATGAAATGGGCTTCAACTGGGTCGAAAGTGGCCCGTTGGTCCGCAGCAGCTATAGGGCCAGCGAGCAGGTCGAGGCTTTATTCAAGATGAAGGAGCAGCTGGCGGCTGAGGAAAGCAACAAGGTTAATTAAGGAGTGGTAGCCGCGATCACTACGGTGAAGGCATAGTTTGGAATTGATTTGTAGCCGCGGTTTTTTACGCGGCTACAACGCTTTTTTGTGCCGGTTACATTTGCAGGATGGGAGCGTTGCTGCGCTCAATCTTGCGGCGCCGCTGCCATTTCTGTCCCGCAAGCAATAGTGCCAAAAGTAGAGGTGTGCCAAAGGCAACGGGAGCCACACCCCCTGGATTTAGCGCGGTAAATTGTTGTACGGTCAGGTGAATGCCCTGGCTGGCAACGGGCAGCGTCGTTGTTTCTGGGGACGCTGGTTCGGGAATGACCACCATATAGGCCAGGTAGCTGCCTTCCAGAATGGCATTGATTGTCCACGTTAAGTTAGCCGATTCTCCCGGAGCCAATGATTCCAATGACTGGGTGCGCACAGGTGACCAATCTTCCGGATCTACCGGATCGCCAGCGCCCAAATTGACCAGATTCATAGCGACTGCCAGCGGCGTCGAGCCTGAGTTGCTGTTGTTGGTGACCGTTGTGGTGAAGTTGAAGCTGTCGCCTGTTTTTATCTGCTGAGTTGTGACGTCAATATCAATTTGCAGCGGCGTGTCAAGCGTTTCTGCCTGAGCATAGGTTGTGGCTGTCGGTCTGGCAATGAGGCCCGCCAGCAGTAACAGGCCTACAACATGGCGTTGTCTGGGCCGCCACGATTTCAGCTTTTCACCGGTTAAATCCAGACGTGGCGCAGCCAGCACAAAGAGAAGGGTGCAGGTGACAACAACAAGCAAAATTGGGGCGGCGAGCCAGGAAGCCATTTCTTCAAGGGAGCGGTTGTTGACCAGGATTTTTTCCATAAAGTGAATGACTGATTCCATTGGATTGATTCTTTTGACCATTTGGCCCATGAATCCAGTTTGAGCCGTCCCTGGAAATTGGGTAGGAATCAGAAATAAGACGGCGACAAATAACGATACAAAGAGGCTGGTGCGGTTGGAGCTTGTTGCCAAACTAACGATCAAGCCAAATGCGGCAAAACCTGTGACGAGCAAGGTGCCCAGGAAGCCACCCCAGAGCAGACTTTGGATGAATATTGAATTGTCGGGTGAAAGAACAAATAGATGAGCAGCGGTGATGAGCAGCGCCGCGGGCCAAATGGAGATAGCGGCCAGGAATTTGCCTATTACAATTTGGCGGCGACTGGTGGGAACCAGCATTAGTCCTTCCAGTGTGGCCCGTTCGCGCTCGCCGCTAATGCTGTCTGCCGCCATCAGTAAACTAATGAAAAGGCTGACGCTGATGCTGATTTTTAGAATCATGACGACCATTTCACGCGGGGGAAGCAGCTTGAGTTCACCATTGGTTGCCAGGAGAAAGGAGGTGATGCCGAGCAGCACGCTAAACAGGATGAGAAAGGTCATGGCACGGCCATTTTGCCATAGATCGGCCGCTTCTTTTTTGGTTACAAGCCACCAGCCGGGAACGGCCGTCTCTTTATTCTTTTTTTGCTGGCTCATACGAGTGCCTCCTGTGGGCGCTGATCGGTTAATTGCTCCGTGAGCTGGAAGAAGACGTCTTGCAAACGGCCGCTTTCCGATTCAAAACTAAGGACGGGAATATCATCTTGAAGTAAGCTGCGCAACATATCACTTTTGCTTTGCTGGTCGGCATGGTCGGTTAAGCCGATCTCGAGCCAATCCACCTTGCCTTTTGTGGGAGAAACGGCCTTTACCTGGGGCAAGGATTGCAGCCGCTGTTGGGCACGTGACAGCATATGGACGGGGACGCGGAGCCGTGCCAGGTTCTTTTGTGCATTTTGCAGCACTTCCACCACCGTGCCCGAGGCCACAACCTGCCCTTGTCGCAAAATGACGACATCGTCGCAAACTTCTTCTACTTCGGTGAGCAGATGGCTGCACAGAACAACCCCGGCCCCTCGCTGGTGGGCGATCCGGCGTACCAGGTCTAGCAGTTCTTGCTTTCCTCTTGGGTCCAGGCCCAGCGTGGGTTCATCCAGAAAGACGACCACGGGCGCGTTGACCAACGCGCGCGCAATGCCGAGGCGCTGGCGCATCCCGCGACTGAAACTGCCAATGAGGGCGTTGGCGCGCTGTGCCAGTCCCACCTCGGCCAGTAATCTGTTGGCATTGGTCTTGGCTGCAACGGCCGTCTGTCCGTAATGTTGCCCGAAGTAACTAAGAAATTCGACGGCCGTCATCTGTTTGGGGAAGCCCAGACTTTCGGGCAGTACGCCAATTTTGCGCCGAATTTCTGCTGGATGGCTGGAACTGACCCCATCGACATAGAATTCGCCAGCCGATGGTTCGAAAATTGTGGTCAGGATGCGAATGGCCGTGGTTTTTCCGGCGCCATTTGGCCCCAAAAATCCCAGGATACGGCCGGCGTGCAGGGTGAAGGTTAAGTCGCGCAACGCGGGCGTGCCGTTGTACGATTTGTGTAGATTTTGGGCAGAAAGGATGGGGTTGCGCTGAACGGCCGTTTCCCCATTTGGTTGATTAAGGTTCATCTTTCTACAGCTCCTTTAAATACGAATTATTCCAAAGATGGCGCCTACTATACTGTGCGCTTTTAAGAAAATGATGAAAGAGAGGGCGCTAAAATTATTCGTTGACTGATGAGTGATTGCGGGAATTGTTCAGAGGTAGCTATCCAACGTATAATCAACGCCATGATAACCAACCGCCCCGACAAAGAGAGCCTGATTGCACAGCTGCGAGATAATACAATCTTCTCAGATTTAAGTGACAAGGCGCTGCAGCGCTTAGCCGAAAATGCCCTGTGGCGTGAATATGCCACCGGCGAAGTGGTCGTTTTGGAGGGTGAGGCATTAACCGGACTTTATTTCCTTCAATTTGGTTGGCTCAAAGTGGTAAAAATATCCGTCGGTGGACGAGAGCAGGTGTTGCGCTTTATCGAAGCAGGCAATACGTTTAACGAGGTCAGCGTGTTTACCAAATTTCCAAATCCGGCAACGGCCATTGCTTTGGAGCCAGCTGGCGTTTGGTTGATCCGGCAAGAATCGGTCATGCTTCTGCTGCGAGAACAGCCCGACTTTGCCGAACAGATCATTGCCAAAATGGCCGATCGCCTGCTCTACCTGGTGTCGCTGGTGACGGATCTTTCCTTGCGACCGGTGACGGCGCGCTTGGCCCGATTGATTCTGGAAGAAGCAGAGGACGATGTGCTTCATCGACCCCACTGGTTTACCCAAGCTGAACTGGCGGCTCGTTTGGGAACGGTGCCAGACGTCGTGCAGCGTGGCTTGCGCAATTTAGAAAAGGAAGGGATGCTAAAGGTGGAGCGCCACGTTATCCATATTTTGGATCGTGCGGCGCTGGCCGAAGTAGGCGAGTAAGCTAGGCTTTTCCTAAATCCGACTTTTGTCGGAGACTCTCAATCGCTCGAATGATATGCTGAAATTTGTGAGCGGCAGCATATTATTCGAGCGATTTTTATTTGGGGAGAATCACAGTGGCCATAGAAGATAGCAAGTCACAAATGATGGCATCGTCTGAGAAGGTTATGGTAAACGGCCGTTTTAAGTCACCACAGCCACCTTTTGCAATGGTAGAACTTGCTCGTGGTATGAAGATATACGATGCGGACGGCACGGAGCTGGGCCTGGTTGGTGGTGTGATGGTGCATTCGCTGCGGGAAGAAGTAAGCCACATCCTGCTTTGCCAGTTGCCTGTAGCGGCCGATTATCGATTGATTCCCGTGCATCTGATTGCCCGAATTGATGAAGAAGTGGTTTATCTCACCATGCAGCGTGAAGATTTGAAAACATTGGCCGTTCATCAACCGGTTTGACCTCTTCGGCCTCATGAAGTGGGCAACGGCAAGTGGCGAATCCGATAAAAGTCGGCGACGGCCGTGGGCCTAGCCATTATCCTACATTCAAGCTTCGGCTGAGATTTCAGAGTTTTAGAACCTCACGACGAAATAAGAGGAGAAGCTGCCTGAGAGCGTACATCCACTGAGGATGCCCTTTTCCCTGAAGCAACAACTTACTAAGGAGAGAAACATGATTAAAACAACGCTATACCCTGATTGGAAAGAAACGGTCGTTTATGGAGCTGATGGCCCTGAGCCACAAATCCTAATGGTGGACGACAAAGTAAAAGTGATTTTGGCTGGCTTAAAACCTGGGCAAAAGATTCCCAGTCATGCAGAAGCACAGGCGATGTACCACTTTCTCGAAGGTACTGGCTGGATCATCGTCGATGGTGAGCGATTGCCTGTAAGTGCGGGAGCCACCGTTGTCATGCCCGCGGGCAGTGTCCGTGGCATAGAGGCAGAAACGCAGTTGGCGTTCCTTGCCACCCGAATTTCATAGTTTTTGGCTTTTTGAGTAACCTTTTTTAGCCCCGATTTTGTTGGAGAAAATAACATGAACCCCTATATCTTAATGGTAATTCTTTATCTGGCACTTGCCTTATTGGCCGCACTGGAATCATCATTTTCCAGCCTGCAAATTGCCCCCTGGTTTAATGGCATGGTTTGGTTGCGAGTGCATCTAATTACGCTGGGTGTATTAACTCAGATTCTTTTTTACATCATGCCGAAACTGGCAGCCATTCGGTATCGTTTGCCGAACCCCAACATCCGATGGGATATTTGGCTAATGCTCAATGGCGGCATAATGACGCTGCTTGTGGGGATCCCTTTGGTCAACCAAGTCCCCATCATAATTGGGGGAACGCTTGTTTTTGTGGCCACTAGCTTGCTAATCGTGCAGTTGTGGAGCATGAAAGCATCCGGGCAGCCTGCTGAAAAATCTGAAGGAGAACACTCTGGTCGAAAGTTCTATATTGCCGGGCTTGTCTATTTTCTTCTAGGGATTATTGTCGGCACCGGCCTGTTCATTGGCTGGGCGGAGCCGCTTGGTATCACCGGAAACGCCAAGGAAGTGCATATTCATGCCAATAATTGGGGTATGATGTCGCTTGTTTTTGCTGGATTATTAATTGATATGTACCCAACCTGGGCGAAACGGCCGTTGGCCAATCAAAAATCAATTACGCCAATCTTCTGGTTGATGACCCTAGGTGCCTTTGGCCTGGTTTTTGGCCCCTGGTTCCAATCCACCACGCTGTTGGTGCCCGGCCTGGTCATGCATCTCGTTGCGACATCCTGGCTGCTGCTAAATGCGATACGGCCGTTGCGCGGTGACAAAGCAGCCTGGACTGTGGGAATGTGGCATTTACTGGTTTCGTACTTCTGGATATTGGCCCCCGTATTGATGGCCCCATTTGTTTTATTCGGCCTTGGTAATCTGCCTGGTGCAACGATTGAGGCGACGGCCCCACAGCCTTTGGTTTACGGCTGGCTGTTTCAGTTTAGCTATGCCATTATCCCCTACTTCTTTGCCCGCATCTTCACGCCAGATGAAGAGGCCCATCTCGGTGGCACCTGGCTGAGTTTTGCGGCCATCAACTTGGGAAGTATTTTCTTGTGGATTAGTATCTTTGTAGAGCCTATTCGTGGCATGCTAAGTGGTATCGGCTATCTATTCTGGGCAATTTCCATGTTGCCAATTGCCAATACATTATGGCATACCGTTCAGCGAGGATTTGCACAGATAGAGGCGAAAGTCCTGTTACAAAAATAGGCATTCTGCCCAGGAAGTGGCTCGGCTGCTGCTTCCTGGGCAAATTACTTTGCTAGACCGATTTCCCCCTCCAAAAAAGCCCCAACCGCCGCTAAAACCAAATTCAGTTGTTAGGGTTATCCGCATGGGATACCATTATGCGTAATGTTGCTGCTGTTAGCCGCCATAACCGCGCGGCGTTTTGCGGTTTACGTGGTATTCCATTGCCTTATGCGAAAATGAGGTATTAAACACCAGCAGATTTGGCTACTGACCAACCCAGCAAGGAAATAGTATGGCAAGAACAAAAATAGTCGCTACGATTGGGCCTGCCTCCGACAATCCGGAAACCATTCGCCGCATGATCGCCGCCGGAATGCGCGTGGCCCGTGTAAACTTCTCTCATGGGGATCATAAACAGCACACTAAAACCGTAAAAATGTTGCGGGACGTGGCTGCTAGCGAAGGCAAAGTTCTGGGCATCCTGGGCGATTTGCAGGGGCCAAAGCTGCGGCTGGGACATATTAAAGCGGGCGGCATTCAGCTTTCTCTTGGCGAAGAAGTTGTCCTCACGCCTCATCGCGGTCAGCCAGCTATGATTCATTTGCCTCACCCAGACCTCATCGAAGTGATTCAACCAGGGGCTCGTTTGGTCATTGGGGATGGCGAAGTGGAATTTGCCGTAGCTGAAAAAATGGGTGACGCCTTGCGCTGCATGACCACCGTGGCAGGGCTGCTGGAATCCCGTAAAGGTGTCAATGCGCCGGGGACGGAATTGCCCATTTCTAGCATTACAGAGAAAGATAAAGAAGATTTGAAGTTAATCTGCGCCCTGGACCTGGATTTCGTAGCGCTCTCTTTTGTACGAACGGCCGATGATATTTTGGAGCTTCGTGAGCTAATGGCGGCCGAAAATGCTAACATTCCCATCATCGCAAAAATTGAAAAAAAGGAAGCCATTGACCATTTGAACGAAATTCGTGAGGTTGCAGATGGCATGATGGTGGCTCGAGGTGATTTAGGCATTGAGGTACAGCCTCAGGAAGTGCCGTTGCTGCAAAAGCGCATTATTGCTGCCTGTAATGAAGTCGGCAAGCCGGTTATTACTGCCACCCAGATGCTGCAGTCCATGGTGGAGCACCCGCGTCCCACACGCGCCGAAGCCAGCGATGTCGCCAATGCGATTTTAGATGGTACCGATGCGGTTATGTTGTCGGGAGAAACGGCCTCTGGGCATTTTCCGGTCGAATCGGTGCTAATGATGCGGCAAATCAGCGAAATCATGGAAGGCGCATTTCCGTACAGCGAGTGGCGCAATCGGCGCCAGGCAGAGGTGGCCGAGTCGCACAACGTGGCCCAGGCCATTAGCGCTGCCTGTTGTGACATTGCGGAGCAGGTCGGGGCACAGGCCATTGTGAGTGCCACCATGTCAGGCTATACAGCTACACAAATTGCCCGCCATCGCCCGCCAACTCCCGTGATGGCCGTGTCACCTTTAGAACGGACGCAGCGAAAGCTCGCATTGGTGTGGGGCGTGGAATGCATTCAGGTGCCAGATTTTAATGACACTGACAGCATGCTGGAGCAAACGGCCGCTGCGATGCGGCAATTCAATCTCAATCCTGGGGACAAACTTGTCATCACCGCTGGTGTGCCCTTTGGTATTACTGGCCAAACAAACCTCATCCAGGTTCACGAAATGACCTAAATTTTACCCGTGCCTTATACTTGTTTTCCCGCTCCGCATCTACTCAGTTTCAAACGGGCCAATTGTAGAAGGTCTGGCTTGAAACCGGCTTGTGAAAATAATTTAGGCGAATTACAACACAACTCCATACGTTCACATCAGTTGCAAGGGCAACCGGGAGAATAATAAATAAATGAGCACAGCAGGAATGAACCCACAAAGACTGGATTGGGAGCCGCCAACCATTAAAGGAATTGAAGATACAGGATTGTCACAGGGCTTTTTGCAGGATTTAGCGCTGAAAATCATGTACTTTCGTGGCCAATTAACGGGGCACGATATTGCTGAATATATGCATTTACCATTTGCCACGGTTGTCAGCACCATTATGGATTTTCTGAAACGTGAGCAAATGTGTGAGGTTAAAGGCTCCGGTGGGCTGGGCGCAGCCACTTACCAATACTCAATTACCTCAAAAGGCGCAGAGCGGGCGCGTGAGCAGCTGGAGCGTACTACCTACGTCGGTGCTGCACCAGTGCCGTGGGATAATTATGTTGCTGCGATTAAGGCACAAGGTGGCAACCGTCTCAAAGTGAGCCCCAAGATGATGAAGCAATCTTTGTCTCATCTTATCCTGGAAGAGTCCGTGTTCAACAAAATTGGCCCAGCTGCCAATTCGGGAAAATCAATCTTTTTGTATGGCCCTCCCGGCAACGGCAAAACCACAATTGCAGAGAGCATTGGCCGGATGATCTTGACCAATGACATGTACATTCCTTACGCGGTTGAGGTGGATGGCCAAATCGTCAAGGTCTATGATGAGATTAATCACGTGGCTGTGCAGGATGTGGAACGAAAAATGTCAACAGGTCAGCTTGGGCCACGCCGTGGCGATGCCCGCTGGGTGCGTATTAAACGCCCCGTCATAATGGTTGGTGGCGAGTTGACGCTGGACGGTCTAGAACTCATTTATGATCCGACAAATAAATATTATGAAGCCCCGTTCCAAATGAAGGCAAACGGCGGCATGTTCCTCATTGATGACTTTGGCCGGCAGCAGGTGCGCCCGCGCGATTTGCTGAACCGATGGATTGTGCCGATGGAGAAGCAGATTGACTTTCTGGCACTGCATACCGGTCGTAAAGTCGAGGTGCCTTTTGAGGTGCTGATCGTGTTTTCTACCAATTTGCCACCGCGTGATTTGGTAGATGAGGCGTTTTTGCGTCGCATTCGGCACAAAATTGAAGTCACGTCCCCGTCATTTGATGGCTATCGCGAAATTTTCAAGAATGTCTGTGAGCGGCGGCGGGTTGAGTATGATGAACAGGGCGTACGTTATTTGCTGCAAGAATATTACATCAAGCAGAATCAAAAGCTGCGGGCAAATCATCCGCGCGACCTGCTTGATCAGCTGATGGATATTGCTGATTACATGGGCGTCAAGCCTCAGCTTACCAAGGAACTGATTGACCGTGCTGCAGATTCCTATTTTGTCCAGCTGTAGATCATGATGGATTGGTCTTCAGCACAACGGCCGTTAATCCTTGGTCATCGGGGAGCCAGTGCAAATGCACCGGAAAATACGCTGTTGTCCTTTTCCTTGGCGCAGGCACAGGGAGCCGACGGCATTGAGTTTGATGTGCAGCTTTCGGCCGACGGTTGGCCAATGGTGATTCATGATAGCAATCTAGAGCGCACGACCAACGGGCAGGGGCGGGTTCACCAGCTGACCGTTGCCGAACTAAAGGCGCTCGATGCCGGGGAAGGGCAGCCAATTCCGACACTTGATGAAGTATTCGAGACATTTGGTCCCAATTTTTTATACAATGTGGAATTGAAAACGGCCGCTTTGCGCGACAATGGTCTGGCTGCGGCCGTCGCTGACCGAATCCAGGCCCATAACCTAGAGCGGCAAACCGTGGCGTCATCATTTAATCCATGGGCAGTTCGCTGGGCCCGACGCCATCTAAGCCACACGACCTGGGTCGCGCATCTTAGCTTTAAACGAGGTACGCTCCTGCAACGATTGATTTCCCCCTGTCAGGCAATTCATCCACGTCACCAAATGGTAAATGCGGATTACATGGAATGGGCGCAGAAAATGGGCTGGCGCGTTCACGTTTGGACAGTGGACGATGTGTCGGAAGCGCAGCGTCTGGCCGACTTAGGTGTCCACGCCATTATAACAAATGACCCGAAATTAATCCGCAAACAGCTGTTCAGCCATGAAAATTAAAGTAATTTTGAACCCCTATGCCAATCGCTGGCGGGCCGGTTCACGGCTTGATGAGGTGCGGGCAGCCTTTTCGGCCGTTTCCCTGCAGCCCGACATCATTCAGACGACCCATCCAGGAGAAGCCATCACACTGGCAGAAACGGCCGTTGCCCAAGGGTACGATGCGGTGGTAGCCGCCGGTGGGGATGGTACGTTAAGCGAGGTAGCCAACGGGCTATTGCGGGCAGCAGGCAAGGGGGCAACCGTCCCCTTTGGCATCTTACCCATTGGCACCGCAAACGATTTTAGCGACATGGTGGCACTTCCGCGCGATCTGGTCGCGGCTGCCCAGGTTGTTGCTTCTGGAAACACGCACCAAATTGATGCTGGGCGGGTCAATGACCATTTTTTCATCAATAACTGTGCGGTGGCGATGGAACCGCTCATCACGCTGGAGAACATCCGCATGAAGCGGCTTTCAGGTGAATTGCGCTACGTGGTTGCTTTGCTGCGCGGTCTGGTGAAGCTAAAAGGGTGGCAGATGCAGGTGCGTTGGGATGATGGCGGCCACGATGGTTCAGTTTACCTGCTATCTGTGTGCAATGGGCCGCGCACCGGTGGATTTTACATGGCTCCCCAGGCCACGGTGGATGATGGCTTGTTTGATTTTGTTTTTGCCCCTGAGGTACCAAAACTGACAGTGCTGTCAATTCTGATCAAGCTGTTTCGTAAAACACACATTTTTCATCCACAGGTGGTTTACGGCCGTACCCGTCGTATCAGCATTCGTAGCCAGCCCGGCACGCCGATCCACGCTGACGGGGAGATCATTGCCGAAGCCGCTACAGAAATTGAGTACGAAATTTTGCCCGGCAAGCTGACCTTATTGGTGAATAATTAAAGTTGCTTGGCCTGGCATTATGCCAAACCACCTTCCAAAACGACCGCATCTTCTCGTAACTCATCGTAAAGTCGGTGCAAATTGGCACGATGTAGATCAGAAACCAAGCCATTCAGAGGAATGCGTGACTTGCCACAGCTTTCTATATCAATTTCATTTAAGGCTTCAACAGGCTGATTGTTATGTAGCACTGCCGATACCTCGTCGCGAATCTTGGATAAATAATCCAGATCATTTTGCACAACAGATTGAACTTCTCCGCGCAAAATAACTTCACCATGTCCTTGAACGATCGTGTCTGGCTCAAGTTCAAGCATCTTGTGCATCGAAGCCACCAATGCCTTATGGCTGCCGTCAAAAATAGTGGGTACAGGCATGGAATTGTCAGATGCAAATAGGATCTGATTATTTGTTACGTAGACACCAATGAGATCGAGGCTATGCCCCGGCATATGGTGCAGTTGTAAGGTTTTTCCACCCAGATAAAGATTGAGCACCCCTTCCTGAAAGACCAATTCTGGCAGAATGATTTGCACTTCTTCCAAATCCTGATTTTGTGCCTGGGCTTCCGCCAAACCTGACCGACCAATTGTGTTTAACAATTGGCGGCACATCGCGTGGCTTACAATTTGAGCTTCGGGGAAAAGATAAGAACCTTGCGTATGATCCGCATGGTAATGGGTATTGATGACATACCGAATCTTCAAGCCTTGCCGATCTTCCAGGAACTCTTTAATTGCTTTTGTTTCTTCAGGGAAGTACAACGTGTCAATCAAGATAACGCCATCTTTCGTTAGGATGGCTCCTGCCGTAACCTGGGCATATAACTGGCTTGTAAATACATAGATGTCGTCAGCAATTCGCTCACGCACCATAGAGCTGCTATTTCCTTCTGCTAATGAACAACTGTTACACAGCTGTCCCTGTTTGTGATGTTAGAAACTTACAACAAACAACGAACAAAAAAGCCCCAGATTTATTGCAAGTCATAAATCAAGGGCATGCTACTGGTGACCCCGCCATGCCGTGTGAGCCCCGTTGTTTGAACCTGCATATGCAGGTGGGAGCCTTTTCGCGAGTATCTGCCTGGCTGAACGACATCCGCCGTGAGCTACTACATCCCCTCAGCGTATATTCGACCCCCATTTGTGAAGCGTTGGCTCAACACTGGCAAGCTCATCACGCACACAGCAGGGATGACGAGATACTAACACAGTCAGAATCGGATGACAAGGTTGTGACACGCTTCATAGCGGATATTCAGGTGACAAATTGCGGCGCTTTTCGGTAATTGACAATGGCAGTTGCAGGCCAGAAGTGCCGCAGCGAATTGCTAAACCGTGTCACGACTAGCGTCCCTTGGCGACGTACACAATCAATAATCCAGCTTTATCCCTTTATTGCTTACTTTGGACCGTTCTACGTAGCGGCTAGGGGTCTGCATATTTGTCCAGCCACCGGCATCCCGCAGCACAAAGGGATTGCTTTCCTGTGCGGCCCGCGTGGCCCATGTATGGCGCAGGTCGTGGGGGCTTAACTCCCATATACCCAAAATATCTCGCCCCAAGATCTTGATGCGAGCGCCAATGGCGCGAACGGACATGACGTGATCCGTTAGCTTGCCGTTTTTCCGGCTACCCCGAAGCAAGGTGCCGCTGCTTCGCATATACCTGCGATAATCTGCCAGGGTGGCCTGAATGTCAGCGGACAGTTCCATCTTGTCTGTTGTGTCGGTCTTTTGTCTATAAACGGACACATAGCCAATTTCGGCAAAATGCTCAACATCTAGTGCCGCTACTTCGCTGGCACGCAGCCCTAAATCGAGCAGCAGGCAAATAAGCAGTCGATCGCGGATGCCCTGGGGCGTAGCGGGATGCTTGGTTTTTAGTCGCTTGGCCTGTTTGGCTGTTAACACAACGGCCGTTTCTTTTTTGTTCCCCAGGCGAACTTTTTTGCGAGTCGCATTGACGCGTTTGCCTTCCGTGTTCCCATAACCTCGGACTTCTCGAATGAGGGCGTGTTCAGTCGGGGGAATTGTGCCCGCCTTTGCGGCCAAACGTGCATAGACTTTTATTGCCGAGAGCCGATTGTTAATGCTGGCCATGCTGTATCCCAACTTCAACAGCCACTTGATAAATCCTTCAACCAGACCCCAGGTGACACCATGCCAGGCAGCTGGCAAATGCTGACAATAATGTGCCGCGTACAGCGTTGACAGTTGGACTCTTTGTGCCTTCGCCTGTGCGGTCAGCGTCTCAATTGCCTTGTTATCAAAATGGAGTGCAGCCCAATTTTCAGCTTCGTCCAAAAGCGGTTCTGCTGCACCCACTGCGATTAAGTATTGGATCCAGAGCTGTAAAGCGGCCGTTTGCGTGCGAATGGTGCTGGCGGCACGTCGTTGGCGATAATCTGCAAATAAATGGTTGGCCGCTGCACGATTGGCCGCCTGGCCAGCCTGCGCCAGCTCGCTACCAGCCGTCTGAACCAACTTGTTTTGTGCTGCTAAAATTTCACGTCTCTTGCTCATAAAAATTGTCCGTTTCTACTTAGATGGACGCCTGAACGCACCAAAGGGTAACAGCTATTTAGCGGGCTCCTCGCCTTTATAAAAATAAACTGGCTCGATTGCCCGTCGGCCCATCCGATTTCATGCGCTACCAGTGAAATTATAAAGCCGAATAGTACCAGGTCAACGCAAGTAATCCAGACTGTAGCAGCACTTCGCAGGGCATCGACCAATCAGCAGAAATTGTGAAAGCGAATACGCGCTAATCTTCCAACAAGCCAAGTAGATAATCTACAACCTCTTTCTTGCTAAGGACATCGCCGTACTTGCTGTTTATATCAAATAAATTGGCTTCGTGGGGTGACCGATGCCGGTCACCGACACATTCACGTGGGACGATTACGCGAAACCCATGCTGCATTCCATCAACGGCCGTTGCCCGAACACAGCCACTTGTGGAACAGCCGGTGAGAATAAGCGTATCTATGCCCAAACTGGTAAGCATAGGCGCCAGCGATGTGCCAAAAAAAGCGCTGGCATACTGTTTGCTGATAATAATATCCTGTGCAGTCGGTGGCAGTTCCGGCACAATTTCTGCCATTGGCTCACCAGGGACCATCTTGCGCAAGACAGGGACTTTTTGTACAAAAATGCCGCCGTCCAGTCCGTTTTTATTGTATAACACCTGCGTATAAATCACGGGCACGCTTTTTTGCCGCGCCAGCGTAAGTAGCTCGCAGGTTTCTGCAACGGCCGTCACCACATCCGCTGCGTACAGGGCAGAGCTTTCTGTCGTGTAGGCACGGATAAAGTCGATGACCAAAACCGCCGGGCGTTTACCAAAGCCTAAACGGCCGTCGAAAACGCCGGAATAATTTGCTTGTAAATCACTCATGCAAAATCTACCCCCATAACTTTAATCCGGTTCCCTTATGCAATTGCCGATTCATTGAGGCGCCATCGTAAGCAGTAAGGGTAAACTCCACGGCAAAAGCGATGGCTTGCGCTGCGTGACCTCCCACCATGCCAATGCCATGGGGATAAGCAGCGTCCCGAAAGCTTACGGCAAGGTGCAAGTGCACATGGGGCTGTCCGTCTAGCTGGCTAATCGTGCCGTGGCCAGAGACTATTTCCAGTGGCCGACTAAGCCTAATCGGCATTAAGCGTTCTTGTTGCTCAAAGTCATAGGCCGTAAAAACTACTTCATGGAGCCCCCCCAGAAGTTCAAATGTGGCCGTGCTGATTTGCTGGGCTACGGCCGTTTCTGCCAGCGCTTCATGGATCGGTTATCGTGCCCATAAATACCCGAGACCCTGCTGGATTTACCCGTTTGCAGACAATCTTGTTCATGCTTGAGCCCCTCTGCCGCAAGGGCCTGATAAATGGAGGCGTGCCCGCAGCCAGGCCGCGTCGGGCTGTAAAACGTTAGCTGGCTTCATTTTAAATAATGCCTTCGGCACGTAATGCCGAAATCTCTGTCGTTGATTTGCCCAGCGTTTGTAATATCTCATCCGTGTGTTGCCCGAGAAGCGGCGGCGGGCAAAATGTTTCTTCACTTGAATCCGACATTTTCACCGGATTGCCCGGCATTTTGGTACTGCCGCCCAAAGGGTGGTTCACCTCGACGACCATATTCCGCGCCTGGACTTGCGGTTCAGCAAAGGCCTGGGCCAGGTTATTGACGGGCGCACAGGGAATGCGCGCTGCGTTTAGTTGTGCAATCCAGTAGGCTTGCGTATTTGTTTGGAATATGTCGCTTAAGCGCTGGTTAATGACAACCTTGTTTTTCCACCGCCCCGGCTGACCCTGATTTTCCTCGGTATCGAGATCTGGCGCATTCAGCAATCCCATCAAGTTGGCCCAGAAATTATCGGTAATGACAGCAATGATGATGTAGCCGTCGCTCACAGGGAAAGTATCATACGGCACGTGGACAAAATGGGCGTTGCCCAGCTGCCCTGGAATTTCTCCAGACAGGTGGTGCATGGTGCCCATGTAGTTGAGCAGGCTGATCTGGGCATCCAGCATGGCGATATCGATGTGCTGTCCATGACCAGTTTGCTCCCGAGCCGCAAGGGCCGCAAGCACGCCCACCACACCCATCAGACCGCCGCCTAAATCCCCAATGGGAATTCCAGAACGCGTCGGTGGGCTGCCTGGCTGGCCCGTAATCGACATGCCCCCGCCCATCGCCTGGGCTACCATGTCGAAGGCAGGGCGTCGGTTGTCGGGACCAGTTTCACCAAAGCCCGTGATGCTGGCGGTGATAATGCGGGGATTAATGGCTGATAGATGCGCATGGTCAATTTTTAGGCGCGTTGTGACGCCGGCACTAAAGTTGTCGATAATGATATCGGCCGTTTTTACCAGATCGTAAAAAAGTGCCAATCCGCTGTCCGATTTTAGGTTAAGCGTTACGCTTTTTTTGTTTCGGTTTAACGTGAGAAAATAGGCTCCCATGCCGTTTAAGCTGTTGTTTGGGTCATTTTCTAGCAGGCGTCGCGTACCTTCGCCTTTGCCAGGTGGCTCAATCTTGATCGTTTCTGCGCCTAAATCGGCTAGCATCATGCTGGCGTAAGGACCGCTCAGCATGTGGGTCAGGTCTAGAAGGCGGATGTGGCTTAGAGCTTTCATTTTGGTCTCCGGGAGTTGAGCTTGTTTCAGGCTGACAAAGGGTAGGGCGCTGCCCGTCGCGCCGCATTTATATGCCCGGGCAGCGCAAAACTTTGTTTCCAAAGCTAAATGTTATAACATTATATCATTGTATCATTGGGGATAGCCTCTGACAAAATTCAGAAGGCATTGCCTGTATGAATTCATCCGCTTATTGCAAACGTGGTCTATTCCACGCAATGCATAATCCGCAGCAACAGGTTTTACGCCATGAAAACAATGAATAGCCTTCCCATTCTTGTCGTAGGCGCTGGTCCTGTCGGGCTATCTCTGGCAACGGCACTGGCCCAGAAAGGTATACCAACGGCCGTTTTTGAAAAAGATACGACGCTTAATCAGGAAATCCGCGCCAGCACGTTGCATCCAGCCACCTTGGAGATGTTTGCCGAGTGGGGCGTGGCTGACCTGGTGATTGCCAATGGCACCCCGGTACGGCAGCTGATGTATTGGGAACGTCGCACCCAAGAATTGATTGCCATGTTCGACTATGACAGTATCAAAGCTGATACGCCTTTCCCGTTCAGGCTGCAGTGTCCCCAGCACATTTTGACACGCACGCTCAAGCCACTGCTGGAAAAATCATCCCAGGCCACGGTTCATATGGGGTATGAGTTGGTTGGCTTTACGGATTATGGAACCCACGTAACGGCCGTATTCCAGACGGCAGCGGGTGAGGTTGAAGTGGACGGCCGTTTCCTTTGCGGTGCCGATGGTTCCCACAGTGCCACCCGCAGTCTGTTGGGGCTTGCCTTCCCTGGCTCTACCTATGAAGATCGTTTCTTACTTATTGGCACCGATTATGATTTTCACCAGATTTTTCCCCAACTTGGCCCTGTCAATTACATTTTTGATCCTGAAGAGTGGGTAATCATGTTAAGCCTGCCAGACCTCACGCGCGTTGTCTTCCGCTTAGGCGATGAAGAAGACGGCGATGAGGCGATACGCCCGGCTGCTTTGCAGCACCGGCTGCAAAAGTTCATTGACAGCGCAGGGAATAATTCGCCTGCTGCAACCGGCCAGCCATCCCCGCTAAATATCGTTACGACCCAACTTTATCGCGTTCACCGTCGCGTGGCGGATACATTTCGTGTAGGCAATATAGTCCTCCTCGGCGATGCAGCTCACAACAACAATCCGATGGGCGGCATGGGCATGAACAGTGGCATCCATGATGCCCACAATTTGGCACCAAAGCTGGCACGCTGTCTGTTGGATAGGGGGGACGTGGCGCAGCTCGACCAATACAATGCGGAACGGCGGCAGGTCGCTTTGGAAGATGTGCAATCTTACTCGGAGCAGCGTTTTAAGGAGATGACAGCCCAAAGTGCGGCTGAGCGCCGGCAACGAGATGTGACGCTGCGGGCCAGGGCTGCCGATCCGGCACAAGCGCGTGCCTATTTATTAAAAGCGTCGATGCTGGCCGATCGAATCTAATTGCAGGACGAATCCGGAGGAAATAAGAGATGGCAAAAATAGACGCAGAGACTCATTCATCCAAGGCAGTCAGCAGCAAGTTTGGTCCGATTCGCCTGACACCCGGCGTAACCAAGCGAAATATGCTCGTCTACTATTTTTCAACGGTTACGTCCTTACTGCTGTTTACCTTCCTGCCGCAGGTTCAGCCTTTTTTGCTGGCAGAAATCTTGGCAATCCCTGAGAGTCAGCAGGGGGTGCTCAGCGGCAACCTGGCGCTTTTTGCCGAGGTCATTATCTTGTTCTCAATTGGCGGCTGGGGTACCTTGTCTGACAAGGTTGGCCGAAAATTTGTAACGGCCGTTGGCTTTTTAATCATGGGTATCGCCTTGTTGCTGTACCCTGCCGTCTCAAGCGTCATGATGTTGTATGCTTTCCGTGGCTTGTTTGCCTTGGGCTCCTCTTCAGTTACAACCATGATGGCCACGGTTATCGCTGATTACGCACTGGACGAAGATCGGGGCAAGGCATCTGGCTTGCAAGGGGTTGGCAATGGGATTGGCGCCATCCTCACCGTTTTTATTGCCTTGCAGCTGCCAAAAATCTTTATGGATGGTGGGGCAACGGCCGTATCTGCAACGCAGCAGACGTTTTGGCTGGTCGCCGTTGTGGCTATCATTTCGGCCATGCTAATGGCTGTTGGTTTACAAAGCCGAACCAAAATACAGCTCGAGCAAAAGAAGAGCATTTGGGAAATTAGTAAAGAAGGGGTTGCTGCGGCCAGAGATCCGGGCGTGGCTTTGGCCTACATGGCAGCATTTGTGTCTCGTGGCGACCTGGCAATTGTGGGCACGTTTTTTACCTTGTGGGTGGTGACCTATGGCACGTCTGAGGGCGGCTTGTCGGCAGCAGATGCTCTTGCGCGAGCAGGCATTGTGATTGGCATCTCCCAGATGGCGGCGCTTGTTTTTGCCCCATTTTTTGGCACGATGGCCGATCGAATCAATCGGGTAACGGCGGTTATCATTGCTGTTATCATTTCTGGCGTGGGCTATGGCTCTACATTCTTTGTTTCAGACCCAACGAGCGGTTTAATTTACCTATCGGCGGTGCTTATTGGCATGGGCGAAATTAGCGGTGTCATTGGCAGTGGTGTGCTCATCGCGCAACAGGCGCCAACAGAAATTCGGGGATCGGTTATTGGCATATTTAGCCTGTGCGGTGCCGTTGGCATCATGATCGCTACGGGCATTGGCGGTATTTTATTTGATAATTGGAGGCCACAGGGGCCTTTTATCTTATTTAGCGTTTTTAGCTTTATTGTAGCAATTGTTGGCCTTGCCGTGCGACACAAAGTTGTGCCGCGTAATGAAACCATCGATCCAGCCAGTGGGCATTAACCTATGCCCAGCGGAGAGGGTCTCTTTCCGTGGGTGCCGTACGGCCGTTCCCTGGCTCACCCTAAAATTCCCGCAGCAGGCGCCCGCAGCCATAGACCTTGTCTTCAATACCATTATCCCGGAGCGCCATCCACCAGGTCGCGGCGTTTATGGCGATAACGGGCTTGCCCAGCCACCGTTCAGCTTCATCGGCCAGACCGACCATGCTTAGATTTGTGCCTGCCTGGACCAGGGCATCGACGTCTTCGCCATTGACTTCATACAGGGCCTGGCGAAGCGTCGTGTCTGTAACGTGGGCGATGGAAACGGCCGTTGGGCATTTTAGCCCCTTAATTCGCACCACCTCAAAGCCAATTTCGTTGAAAAATTTGATGACGTTGTCATCGCCAATTTGCTGATAGGGGGTGACGACGCCAATTTTTTTGGCGCCAAACAGATTTAAAGCACGCTCACACGCTTCGGCTCCGGTGGCCACATCGAGCCCGCTCCACGCTTTAATATTGCGAATAAATTCACGATTTCCCTGGACGCCACCCCAAAAGGTTTCGGCGCTCATGCCCATAACCATGTAATCTGGCTCAGCGGTCATCACGCGCTGCACGGCATATTCAATCTCAACCCGGATTTGTTCCAGCAGGGCCTCAAATGCATCATTGTTGCTCAAATCTTGATCGCGAATCCAAATGCGAGAAGTGTGGGCTGTGACACCGGGAACGGTCATACGATAAAAGTCTGGTTCCACGATGGTATTGGTGCTGGGAACAATGACGCCAAATTTTTTGCGCCAGGCTAGGGCATCGGCCATAAGGGAGCCTCCATAAATTGACTGAAATGTTATAACAATGTAACATTATCACATTTAAAAATGAGCGTCAAAATTCATCACAATTAGGCGATTAATTCTGCACTAGCCGTTACTAAGTCGTCCTGCATCGGCCGGATTAAAGGGTGAAACCACCAGATGATTCCTACAAGAGGCTATCGCACCCTCTCATATGGTCAACTTCACTTTCGCATGGCAGGACGGCAAGGGCAACGGCCGTTGCTGCTGCTGCATCAAACGCCCAGTTCTTCAATAATGTATGACGCCTTAATGACGGACTTAGCGACCGATTGTTGGTGTATTGCTCCCGACACACCCGGCTTTGGGCAATCTGACGCGCTGCCGGGCAGGGCATCGATTGGCGCTTATGCCACGGCCATTGCTGATTTTCTTAGCGAGCTAAACGTTGATGCCTGCTTCCTATTTGGTCATCACACAGGGGCTGCCATTGCGGTGCAGCTGGCCTTTGACCAGCCAAAGTTGGTAACCGGCGTTGTGCTCTCTGGCCCGCCCTTGCTGACTGAAGCACAGATAGAGTACCTAACAACAAACCTCCCTTCAATGGAACTGGATGCCGACGGCCGTTTTCTTAGCGATCTTTGGCAACGGTTGCGCCAGAAAAATCCAGATGTTGCGCTTGAGCTGACGCTTCGGGAAGTGACTGCCGCCCTGCAGTGCCGTCACAGCTACCACGATGCCTATCACGCCGTCTTTGCTCAGGAAATTGCGACGCAGCTTGGCGCGCTGCGTTGCCCGGTTTTACTGGTAGCTGGCGAAAACGACAGCCTGGTAGCAAGCCTGAAACCTGCTGCAAGACAGGTGTCGAACGGCCGTTACCAGGTGATTCCCGATGCAGGCACGTATATTTGTGATGAGCAGCCGCATATTGTGGCGCAGTTACTAAAAGATTTCTTGGCTTGAGATAATTTTGGATTGCGTACTCTGTAAAAGCGCAAAATTAGTAATAGGGTTCTAATGGCAGAAATTCTTTATATCCTCTACACCGTTGCTCACATCGCCCTACTCATTTGGGGAATTCGCCTGTGGCAAAACGGCCGTAAATTTGCCTTGTTCTTGATCTTGCTGCCAATTCTTGGCCTGATTTATGACAATGGCGTCATTGCCCTTGGCCGTTTTATGGGCGAAGGCGATCTGTTGCAAACGCTCAACCAGGGACGTTTCTTGCTCCACACCCTCATTACGCCTATGCTGATTGCGGCTGCGGCTGCATTGGCCGCGCAGGCAGGCATTGAGTGGGCCAAAAAACGGGTCACGCACGCTCTGTTTGGTGTTATTTCCGTTGCCCTGATTGGCTTTGGCCTGACTGATTTTGCCCGCTTTGTTTACGCGGCCGAATGGTTTGGCGGTACGCTGCGCTATGTGGATACGGCCGTTGCCGGGCCACCCATCCCTTCCATAATCACCATCATTATCCTGATGATCATTGGTGGCTTTATATGGCGAAACAGCCGTTGGCCGTGGCTGTTTGTGGGTAGCCTGATCATGTTCATTGGCAGTGCCATACCCCCCAGCATTGTCGGGCCAATCGTTGGCTCAGGCGTTGAAGTTGTGTTGCTGGGTAGCCTGCTGGCAACTGAAAAATGGCTTGGGAATCGCGCGTAGCTTGATCCAACAATGCACGCGCTTTGCCCACGTAAAATTGAGCGCATCCTTCGCGCACCTTTAGGAGAAACTCATGGAATACACGCTTTCATTGGCCCTTGTTGATTTCATTCCCGTTATTTTTTCGGCTGTTGGTGTCTTTCTTATTGCCCGAATGGTGGCCATGTTGGATGCAGTGAGCGGGCGTGTTGCTTATTTGGCGGCTGGCCTCATTACGTTAGGTGGTCTCACCAAGGCGGTCTGGAAGCTGGTCATTGCCGCTTCGGGCACTGATCTGGCCGGGCTGGATGATTTGCTGTTTGTTTTTCTTGGCCCAGGTTTTACATTGCTCTCCTGGGCGTTATGGAATGCCCAGTTGACGTTGGGGGGGAAGGCAATTCCAAAAGGGATCTGGTTACGGCCGTTGGGCGTTATCGGCTTATTTGGCATCGGGGCCGTTGCTGCCAAAATCTTTACGCCGCAGGCTCGTTACTGGGTTTACATTCTGCTAACGTTGACAACATTTGCCAATTTGGCCGTCGGCATTTTGCTCATTCGTCAGGCCAGACAGCAGCAGCTAACCGTGGCGGCTGGCCTATTTTTATTCAACCTGATTGCTATATTTGCCCTCAGCGGCATGGCTCGCGTGCCTGAACAGTCAATTGGCCTGCAGTGGATAGAAGAGTCGATAAATGTTTTGGGGCAAGGTGCCTTTGCTTTTGCTGCCTGGAGGTTGAGCCGGGAAACGGCCGTTTCCCGGCAGTTCGCTGCGGCGCCCCTGGAGACAAAAGAGGTTTTTACGTAATATCTTGGCACACGTTGTGACTGCTGGAAGGTCAAAAAGAAAGGGTGCAGCTTATGCAGCGAATCAACCAAACAAAAGTCAAACTACAGCAAGGCAAAGCCGTTTTTGGCGTCATTGGCACAGTCAACGATCCGCAAATTGTGGAGATTTTGGGGCTATCTGGCTTCGATTTCTACATGGTTGATGGGGAGCATGGACTGATAGATCCGACCCAGGCGGAAAATATGGTAAGGGCTTGCGAGGTAACGGGTATGACACCGCTGGTTCGCTTAGGTTCCCGGGACCCCAAACTTGTGCTTCAATATGTGGACGCTGGCTTTATGGGCGTGATGATGCCCGGTCTGTACAGCGTCGTTGACATCCAGATGCTGGTCAACGCCGTAAAATATCCGCCAGTGGGCAAACGTGGCCTGGGGTTGAGCCGTGCGGCCAACTACCTGCTTGGTTCGGGCGCCGAGCAGGCAGATTATGTGGCTTGGGCAAATGAACAAACGCTGGTCTTGCCTCAATTTGAAGATGCTGCCTTATTGGTGCAACTGCCGGAAATGGTCCAGGTTCCTGGGGTCGATGGCTTCGTATTTGGTCCACGCGATCTCTCTTTAACGATGGGTTATCCGGAAGGGGCCAGCCACCCGAATGTTCAAGCCGTGATTGATGAAGCGATTGCTATCATGCGCGGGGCGGGCTGTTGGGTGGGGATTACGGCGGGAACGGCCGTTGCGTCCCAACAACAGATCGAGCGGGGTGCCCAAATTATCCTCAATTCGCTGCCAAATTTGCTTAAACGTGGTGCTGCTGAGTTCCTGTCCCAAAGTTGACAAGCCTCACAAATCTGGATAATATCCCATTGTTATAATGTTATAACATTTAAAGGTGAAGTTATGTCAACAACTATGGATCGCACCTCGCCGATTCCCCTCTATTTTCAGCTTAAGCAGCTGTTGCTCCAACAAATAGAACAGGGCGCCTGGCAGCCCGGCGACATGATCCCTGGAGAGCAAGAGCTTCAGGATACATTTGGTCTGAGTCGCACCACCGTCCGGCAAAC
Source organism: uncultured Anaerolineae bacterium (assembly GCA_965368765.1). Classification (GTDB taxonomy): domain Bacteria; phylum Chloroflexota; class Anaerolineae; order Promineifilales; family Promineifilaceae; genus Leptofilum. Next base: position 33,109 of record CBDUOF010000004.1, read on the forward strand.
CTTGGCAGAACTCGTTAATGAAGGGCGTTTGCACCGTGAGCGGGGGCGTGGCACCTTTGTCACTCGTCCCAAGTTCGCCCATGATCCAAGCGTACGCCCCGGTGCGGCGGGCTACCTGCAGTCAGAAGGGTTGACGCCTGGCTGGCGGGTGGTGGCTGCCGATTGGATTTCTGAGCCGCCTGATGGTGTTCACCAGCGGCTCAAGATCGACGCCGCGGTAAGGGTGTTTCGCATTTATCGCCTGCGCCTGGCCAACGACGAGCCGATTGGCTATCACTTTGCCTATGTGCCGCAAGCATTCGTCTCTCATCTTAATCTCGAAAAGTTAACCGAGGGCGGATCACTGCGTTATTTGCGCGACGTTCCTCAGATGCATAACAGCGTGGCCCAGCGCACCATCGAAGCCACGGCGGCGGCGGCGCCCGAAGTGAGCATTTTGGGGGCAACTGCCGGGGAACCTATCCTCACCATTGAGCGGCTTATCCTCGCCGAAGATGGCACGCCGATTGAGCTGCTGTGGGCAGCCTATTTAGGCGATCGCTTTAAGTATCAGGTAACGATATGAAATCGTGCGTAGAAAAAATACGCAATATGCAATACGGAGTCCTTTATGCAATTCGACATGGACAGCAACCAAAACTACGGTCCCGTCAGCCACGTTCCTTACCAATGTTTTATGGGACGGTGGGAAGGCTTGTGCAAAACATTTGATGCCAAAGGTGAATTTATTGAAGCATCGGCAGTGCACATGAATGTTTATTGGCTAGACGACAAAACCTGGCACTTACACGAGCATTTTGAGAATCTCTACGAATTTGGTGAAGCGGATATTCATTCAGATATCTCTGTGGAGGGGAAATATTGTTTTGGTGGTACTGAGGCAATTCGCATTGAGGGAACAGAGATTACCCCGTTTAACTATGTGTTCACCATTATAAGCCAGCTTTCAGGCACAACGGTTTACAACAACCATTATTTCCTTGATCCCAATAACCGCCGCATCATTACGCACAAAGTTCGTGATGGCCAAACGCACATTTTTCAGATTCAGGATTTTGTGAGGATTGTGCAACCTTAAAATCTTCTGCGTATTTCAAACTGTGTCGAAAAAGACGTAACACGAAATACGCCATACGAAATACGCCATGATTATTCAAACAGCACCACCAAACCAGCCTCACTTTGTTATTTTCCAAACAGATCATGCCCAAACGTCAGGGCAGATTGCGGCGGCGTTTGGCAATGACGATTTCGCCCCAGCAGCGCCGTTCGAACCAATGCTTTACGTGGCCGCGAATCATGATGCCGGTTGGCACGCAATTGATCAGCGGGTTGAGATGGATGTTGAGACAGGGCTGCCTTACCACCTGACGCAAACACCACTGCCATATTTGGTGCAAACAAGTGCGGCATCGCCTGAAGCGAATGCCGCCCATCATCCATACAGTGGGGTGATGTCTAGTATGCACACTTATGGTTTGTTTAACGGCCGTTACGGACTCTCGGACAAAGTATTCATTGATTTGGTGCCAGACGAGCACAAAGCCAGTGTCCAAAACATGCTGGACAGCGAACTGATTCGGCAGGCCAAACTGACGGAGCAGCTCAAAGCAAACCGAGAGACAAGGCCCTATGCGACGTCAGAATATCTATTCCACAACTACAAGCTGCTGCAATTTTTTGACACGTTAGCGCTCTACTTTCAGATGAACCATGAAGCTGCTCGGGGCGTAGCCCAATTCCTTAATGTACCTCGTGCCGTTGGCGATGATGTGACGCTTACCATCCAGCCAGTTGAACCGGGCCTTTACGCGCTGCTGCCGTACCCATTTCAGGAAGATAAGCTGACTTTGAGTACGGTGGGACGCTGGCTCATGCCACAGCCGGTAGGCACAGATTTACAGAGGATGCTGGCCGAGCGTGAGCTGCAAACAGAAACTGTCACTTTAATTCGAGGATAAGATTTATTGCCTATCGCGTGGCCTGTAAAAGGCGCCCTACGCAATACGCAATATGTAATACGATGACGACTCAAACCCGCACCACTGGATTCACCCAAGGCATCGGCAAATGGCTCGGCACGGCCGAAGTGTATGATGGCAACGGCCGTTTCCTGGGCAACGCCACCGACCAACGGCACGTGCAAAAGCGGGCGGGCGATAACCGGATCAAGATCGATTTGTCCTTTACGGGACCGCTCAAATTTGCCGGGCATTACTTTATTGAAGACCACACCGACTATCGGCTTTATCAAGGCCCGGCCAACACAGGCTTTGCCGAAACGTTGGCCGAGAATCTGATTGATGCCAATGCGTACTGGCCCGTTACCGGCTTGACGCAGCGATTCTTTTTGATGGTTTTGCCCGATGGCAAGCGGCAACTGTCCCTGGCACTGATGTCTCGGGGCGATAAGCTCATCTACGCCATCGTGGGTGACTATCAGCGCGTAGATGGGGAATACCAGGGTGTTCCGGCTTTGCTAAACGGCACATCATATGATTTGCAAGATGATCCAGCGGGGGGACGCGGCGCGATTTTACTGCACAGACACGGCCGTTGGCGAGGCGATCTCAATACGTTGGATGGTGACCTGGAAAAAATGGCGCCAGGTCAATATGAAGAAGTTGTGGAACAAGACGGCCGTATTCTCAACGTCCATATTGCGGGCGCAGCATTTTCCTCCGAGCCTGCCAGCATGACACTGAAAACCAACGGCTGGGAAGCATGGTCAGAACCAGGCACGCTGGTAGGCAGCTACAGCCTGAGCGGTGGACGGGCGTTAACCGGCCACTTTCATTTCTTAAGAGAGCAGCTGCGCGTCTGGCGGCGCGAAGTGGTCAGCCACGACGGCCAGAGAAAGGCCGTGCTGCACACCTGGTATCGCGGTGGCGTGCGGGTGGGGGTGCAGTTTGGGGTGCTGAATTATGAGCCAGGTTGATGAAACACGAACCATGGGCTTCCTGGGTGCCTGGCTCGTCACCGAGTACGTTTACAATCCCGATGGCTCGTTTGCAGGAACCATCCGGCAGCGGCGGGAATTAGCGCAGTTGAGCAACGGCCGTATCCGGATAACCCAACATTGCCAGCCAGATAATTCGCTGGACGGGCATCCGATGGCGCGATTTGTTGGGTCGCCGGTGTTTGAGCTGAGCGTAGACGGCCGTTATCGCCGCTATCTTGGGCCCGCCGTGGTGGGGACAGGCATTCCCTGGGGCGAAGGTGCAATGACGGGCCGCGGTCTGTGGCCCGAGTTTGGTCACACCTTTCGCTCCTTCGCCGTTCTGCCTGTGGCCGACTGTCAGCTAACCGGTGGCAAATTTTTGAACGGGACAACGATGGTTGCCAATATTGCCGGTGTGGCGCTGCCGGAACTTATCGCAGACGATTATCCGACGCTCAATCAAGATTACTGTCCGCAAGGCCCGGAATGGCAAGGCTCGGTTCGTACCATCTTGGCCGATGGTACGGTGCAGCCAGATCGGCCGCTCCAGCGGACTTACCACATTGCCTGTAAAGACGAGATTGCTTGGGATGAGGCAGGGGAGATGACGACGCTGAGTTGGAACAACGGCCGTTTCCGTAACCAGAACACCATCGCCCAACGGTTCGGGCCGCTGCTGGAAAGTGAAACGGTGCTGGAAAACGGCCGTATCTGCGAACAAATAGAACTGCTAGACACGGTTCGTGGACACCTCATCGGGTTCCGTCGCTGGCTGCGGGATGAGAAATTGGAAAAGGTAGAAGTGATCAGGCTTGGACCAAGCTGAATTTATTGCGTATTTTGGATTAGCCAATCCGAAAATCGCAATACAAGGAAATAATATGAGTGACACAACCAAATCAATTGCCCAAATGGTCGAGGAACGGCCGTCGGTCAACAACCAGGAACTTTTCGATGCGCTGTGGGGCATTACCACTGAACTGAAAGAAAAGGTGTTTGCCCGCTTTGCGCTGACGCCTGATCCTTGCTCCGCCAAGTTCCAGCCCTATGGCGGCGAAGGCAAACCAAGCGGGTTCCTTAGTACCTTTGCCGGGCCGGACATTGATTGGTTGGTCTACTCCTGGGTGGGCACGCCAGGGACCAGCTTTACCAACATGCACCTGACCATCAACGTCAGCGCTAAGGTGAAGATTCCTCACTTTGGTTTCGCCCTGGGTACTGCGCCAGACATTTTTATGTACATGGATTATTTGCCCAGGGTCGATTTTTGGGCCGACCCCACCTATGCCGACAAATATTTATTGCCAGCCAACGAACGGTTTTTACAGCTAAGGCAAGACGGCCGTTTTTCCCCTTTTGTTAGCCAGGACATGAGCATGCGTCTGTATCAGTCGCCCACCAGCTACTGCTTTATGGTCACT
>CBDUOF010000005.1:0-34989 GCA_965368765.1 uncultured Anaerolineae bacterium
GTGCTGAAGGCAAGCGGCAACAGCCAGGCCTGCCGGGCCTGCGCCCACAACCACAACGTCTGTTTCACGCTGTATCGGCAGCATCATTCGTTTCTGCGTCCTCGTCGCTGAGTTGATCGATCTCGCGCAGCTCTGGGCGGAGCTGGAAGCGCACCAGGAGGCGACCCAATCGGATTTCATCGCCATCCTGTAATTGCTGCGGACTCAGCCCCAGCCGGTTGTGATTCAAAAAGGTGCCGCTGGCGCTGCCCTCATCATACAGCCAGTAACGGCCGTTTCTCCGCCGAATGCGGGCATGCAGACGAGCGACAGAGCTATCGCCAAACACAATCTGCGCCACCTCATGATCCCGGCCAATGGCCAAATTATCGCCCGCCAAAATAATGTCCGTCTGGTTGCCCGGGGCATCCTCCACTAAATGGAGTGAAGCAATCAGCCGCCCAGCCGCATCATCGACAACTTCATCCATTTCCGGTTGTTCCCGCGGTGGGTGGGACGCTGGTTGGGCTGGACGACGTCGCCACCAGCGGATTAACAGCAGCAGCAAGCCGACCAAACCCAATCCTGCCAAAATCAGCAGCCATTCATCGCGGTCAAATGTGGTGGCGACGGCCGTTGTTGCGTTTGTAATTTGCTCAATGGGGCTTGGCGTGGCGGTGGGCGCTGGCGTCGGCGTTGGTGGTTCAGGACGCACGGCCGTAATCGTCATCACCACGGTGTCAGATTCGGCCGTATATCCCAGCACATCGGTCAATTCTGCCCGCAGCCGGTACGCTCCCGTGTCCACCGAGTGAATGTTCCAACGCAGCGTCAATTGGCCAGCTTCATCCACAGGCGGCCCAGCAATTTGGGGCTGCATTTGCCCATCAACAAAAAGGGATACGGCCGTAATTTCACGGGGTAATGCATCGGGCCAGGTGAGCTGTACCGGGATGTCCAGGGTGAGGGGTTCTAGCTCGATAAGCGGCGAATCTGAGGCAACGCCCTGCCGTCGAACGGCCGTTGTGGGCAGCATCAGCGCGATTTGCGGCGGCTCAATGACCAGGTCTAACTCGGTGGCGGCTGTGAGCAGCCCAATATTAACCGTAATCGAAAAACGGCCGCTTTCTCTTTGTAACGAACGGTAACTAATTTGCGCCTGATTGCCTTGCCGCTGCCAGATCAAAAACAGCGAATCCGCCGCCTCTGGACGGGGCACATGGGCATACGTCGCGCGCGTCGGCTGGTACAGCGCAGCGGCGGCATCAATCTCATCGAAGCTGGCCTGGCCACCTAAAATGGCGGTGAACAACGGCAAGCCTATCGCCTGAGCCTGCTCAGTGAGCGTGGCAAACGCTAGAAACTGATTCAGGCGGCGGGCTTCACTCAACAGCAGGATCGCTTGATAACGGCCGTTCACCTGTATCGAAGCGGCGTGATCAATCGCCTGGCGCATCATGGCATTGATGGGTGCGGCTTCCGGCAGGTCAGCATCATAGTTTTGGATCGCCGCCACCAGACTGTCTGGCGAAGCAGCATCTGAAACCAGGAATTGCCCCGCCTCATTGGCCGCGTCCGGCACCAGGAGTGAAATGCGATCCAGTCCCGATGGACTCATAAAGCGGCTAGCGTATCGCTCCAAAGTCGCCTGCACCGTTTGCAAGCGCGTCTCGCTGCGACCCTCATCAATAATATTGAGCGACTGGTCCGCATCCAGTACAAAAATAATATCTACCCCCACCGGCACAAATTGCACCTGGGCATCAGCAATTGGCACACCGTTTTCGCGCAGCGTCAGCCGTGCCAAATCAGACTCCGCCAGCGGTGCGCCACGGCCATCGCTGCTCAGCACGTTCAACTTCACCTCTGGAAAGTTAGACAGGTCAGGCTGGCTCAGCCGTAGCTGGACATCCTGTTGCGCTAAAACAGGCGTCAGGAAGGACAATCCGTAGATGAAAGAGAGGAGAGGCAACCATACTGCAAATTGCGTTTTGCGTAGCCGCGAAAATAGACGCAATACCCAATTCGCAATATCCATCGTGAGCAGCCTCAGACTGCCTTGAAACCACATAAATTGTCGGCTTAATTGGCTCATTTTCTCCATTTTCCGCAAGTGCAGTACCCTAGCGCGAATGCTGCTTTATGTTTACTTTCTGCGCTTGGTTTGCTATTATAGCACGGTAAATATAGGGAGAGAGGCTCACATGATGCAAACAACAAAACGTGGCTGGTGGGGACGGGTGCCGAGATCTATTTTGCTGCTGACAGGTGTGATCCTGCTGACAATGTGGATAGGAACGGCCGTCTCTGCCCAGGAGGATGCAACCCCAGATGTGGCGCGGCTCTTCATCACCAGCAGTGATGTGAGCAGCCTACCGAGCGTGGAGCTGCGACTCTATGGCCGCGATGGACAAGGCAATCCGCTAAATCTCTCCCAGGAAACCCTGACCATTACGCAAGACGGCAACCCCGTTGGGCCAATTGAGTACCAGGGCACACACACCGCCGGAACGTTAACCGTGTTCCTCATCGACATTCCACCCGGCGTGGTCGATGAACTATCGCCACTTCAAGACGCCATTTCTGCTTATGCCGCCACTGGCTTTATGGCCGAACAGGTCGATTCCGTTGCCGTTTATCAAGTAGGCGCCACGGAAGCAGTTCAGCTGCTTGAGCCAACGAGCTTCTATAACAGCGTGCGCAATTTGTTCGCCACCCCGCTTGACACTGAAACCGGTGCAACCGCGCTTATCGACAGCAGCGCTGGCTTGCTAGCCGAGTTAGACGCACTCAAGCCCAATCCGGAGATGGCTGCTTCTCTGGTGCTGGTGACAGACGGCACCGATGTCGTCAGCACCCGCTTTGACGAAGATGAAATGACCGCCCTTGCCCTGGAACTCGGCATACCGATTCATACCGTTTGGCTGGATAATGAAAACATCTCTACGCCAGATTTTGGCCAGGATTTTCTGGCCCGTGTGGCGGCTCAAACAGGCGGCATCGCCGTCCAACTAGACAACACGGCCGATCTCCCCCTCATCTGGAACCGGATTAGCAGCTTTCGTGACCAGGCACGGATTCGCTACACGGTCACAGCCTTGAACGCCGGCAATTTCCCCGTCATGGTCAGCCTGGCCAACAACGCCTCTATCGCCGCCGAAACGACCGTGGATATTCCCAACAACTTGCCCAGCGTGGTGATCATTCTGCCTACAGAAAGCCGCACGCTTGCCCTGCCCAATCTGGAAGATCCGGTACGTCTGCAATTTGAAACGGCCGTTACCTGGCTAGATGATGTCGAGCGAGAACTCACCGGAGCCCAACTGAAGGTCAACGACGTTGTCTACGACGTGGCCATCGAAGATGTTGCCAACTTTCAGGCAGACATTACCAGCCTGACCTACGGTAACAACAGCATCGAAATGGTGGTCATTGATGAGCAGGGAATTCAGGCCAAAAGCCCCATTGTGGTTCTCACCGTTAGCGAAGGACGACGTGATATTCCAGCCGAACTAGATGCAGGCAGTGGGCTATTGGGCCTGGTGCTGCGCTTCTTGCTGGTGATCTTTGCCTTAATTGTGGTGTTGGCCGTGCTGATTTGGCTATGGCGAAACGGCCGTCTTACCAATTTGGGCAGCCTCGTGCCGCGCGGCCCTTCCCGCCCCCGCCAACAGGTAACCGAGCCGTCGCAGGCCAACTACACCCCTAGCCATACCGTTGCCTATTTGGAAGTGCTGGAAGCCGTCTCCGAAGTTTCCTCCCCAATCCCATTGAGCATGGCCGTGGTTCGCCTTGGCCGATCGCCCAACCAGGCCAACATCGCCTTTGAAAACGACGTCACTATGTCGCGCCAGCACGCCAGTTTGATGCTAGAGGGCAACCATTACCGCATCTTCGACGAGCAGAGTACCAGCGGCACCTGGGTCAATGAGCGGCAAGTGCCTGAATACGGCATTCAGCTCAACGATGGCGACGAAATCCATCTCGGCGCCGTGCATTTGCGTTTCCGGCAAGGCTAACCGTGAAACGGTGGCAAAATGACACTGCCGAGGTGTCCACTGTCTGCAGACAAGCGTCTCGTAGGTCGCCTGCCCTGGCAACAGTTCCGCAAGAATCTCAACTTTGAATTGACGAATAGACCCGCCTTTTTCAGGAAAATCTGCGCAACCCGTAGCGAAAACCACTTGTGACAAATGTCACAATAACCTTGTGACACCCGTCTCTAACGCGAGCAATTTCCTTCTTCTATACTGGCAATGTATTCGGATAGGCGAATACATGCATAGTTAAAGAAGGTGATCTGTGACATTTCCCCTGATTGAAGAACTCGAGTTACTCCACGCCAATATTTGCCAGGCGCTGGGTGACCCCAAACGCATCCAAATTTTATACGCCCTGCACCGCGAGCCACACTACGTTTCCGCTTTGGCCGACGATTTGGGAATACCTCAATCGACTGTTTCCCGTCACCTGAAAGTGTTACGGCAGCGTTCTTTAGTGCTCACCGAACGAGATGGGCAAACTGTCATCTATCGTTTGGCAGATGCACGCATCATTGATGTGTTGAACATAATGCGCCAAATAATGCGTGGCGCATTGGAGCGTCAAACAAGCGTTTTAACCTGATTTAAAAATCATATCTAGTTTGCAGCCAATGAGTGTAAAACAATGAAAACATTCAAGTACATTTGGATTATTGGTTTAGCCACCACCCTGTTGTTAATCGCCATTCCCATCCTCATTTGGATTCCCAACGAAGCTGTAAAAGCGGATGATCCGTGGGCTAACGTGTCAGAGCAGGTGGTTCACACCGATCACACAGATTTAATTGATGGCCCCCTGACGACAGGGCCGGAAGTAACGGCCGTTTGCCTGGATTGCCATGAAACGGCAGGGCATGAAATGACCCAAACCGTCCACTGGACATGGGAAAGCGAACCGGTGATGCTGCCCGGTCGGGATGAACCCGTCACCATTGGCAAGGCCAACCAAATCAACAATTACTGCATCGGCATTCAGGGGAATGAGCCGGGGTGTACCCGCTGCCACGCTGGCTACGGCTGGGAAGATGAAACGTTCGACTTTAGCGAAGAACTCAACGTCGATTGTCTTGTCTGCCACGCCGATACCGGACTGTATAGCAAAAGCACCGCCGGACGCCCCGCTGAAGGCGTCGATCTTGTTGCTGCAGCCCAGAGCGTCGCCGCACCTACCCGGCAAAACTGCGGCAGCTGTCACTTTAACGGCGGCGGCGGCAATGCCGTCAAGCACGGCGATATGGATGAAAGCCTCTACTTCCCCTCAGAAGATATTGATGTGCACATGGGGCGGTATGACTTCCAATGTGTCGATTGCCACAAAACAGAAGATCATCAGATTCAGGGGCGTTCCATTTCCGTAAGCGTAGACAACGAGAACCGCCTGGCCTGCACCGACTGCCACAACAGCACGTTGCACGAGGATGACCGCATTAACGACCACGTGGACACGGTGGCTTGCCAAACGTGCCACATCCCAGAAGGGGCCGTGCGCGAACCCACCAAGATGGATTGGGACTGGTCTGCCGCCGGCGATGAAACCATCCCCGAAGACCCACATGTGTACCTGCGTATCAAGGGCAGCTTTGTTTATGAGCGTAACTTTATGCCCGACTACATTTGGTACAACGGCACGGCCGATCGCTACATTTTGGGTGACGTGATCGACCCCACGCAGCCAACCCTTATCAACGAGCCGCTGGGCAACATCGACGACCCCAATGCGCTTATCTGGCCCTTTAAAGTACACACTGGCAACCAGATTTACGACGCGGAGTATAACTATCTACTTCAGCCCAAAACAGTAGGCGAAGGCGGTTACTGGACTGAGTTTGATTGGGCGCTGGCGGCTGAGCTAGGGGCTCAAGAAACTGGCATGATTTTTAGCGGCTCTTACGATTTTGCCCCAACAGAAATGTACTGGAATTTATCCCACATGGTGCAGCCTAAAGAAAGTGCGCTGCAGTGTGCCGACTGCCACGGTGAAAACGGCCGTATGGATTGGGAAGCACTCGGTTACTACGGTGACCCGATGGAATGGGGCGGCCGGAGCCAATTTACCAGTGCAGTTAATGAGCAATAAAAACGGAACACAGAGTTCCGCAAAGGAGCCACAAAGGGACACAGAGATAAAAGAAAAATTTTGAAACCTCTGTGAAACTCCGTGCAGTCTCTGTAAAACTCTGTGTCACTCTTTTTGGATTTTCGATGAACAATCTTAGAAAATTACACCTTCCTACCACAAGATTTTGGCTGATAGCGCTACTGGGTTTGACGGGGCTGCTGCTAATCGCCCAGCAAACATTGGCTCAGGACGAAACACCAACGGAGCCCACTCCCACTGGCCCGCCACTGCACCCCACGTTTGAACTGTTGGATGCCGAGGGCAACAATGTCCTGCAAAGCAACGCTCCTATCTCCACGATGAATACCTGCGGCAGCTGTCACGATACCGCATTCATTGCTGAACACAGCTTTCATGTAGATGCTGGCTTGAGCGAGATGAGTGCGCCAGGGGAAACGGGCAACGGCCGTTCCTGGGACATTAGTACAGGCACATTTGGCAAATGGAATCCCCTCGTCTACCACTACCTCTCCTCCGATACCGATGAATTTGTTGATTTAACCACCCCTGGCTGGCTGATGTTATTTAGCGAGCGGCACGTGGGTGGTGGTCCAGCCATCACCAGTCGAGACGGTGAATCGCTGCTGGAGCTGGCTCCCGATGCCAACAGCCTGGACGCCAGCGTCATCGAGCCAGCAACAGGCGAGCAAATTGCCTGGGATTGGCAAGAATCTGGCGTGGCCGAGATGGATTGCTTCCTTTGCCATCTGCCAGATGCAGATAACGCAGCCCGCGTCGCCACAATGCAGGCAGGCGACTTTCAGTGGGCCAGCACGGCAACGTTATCCGGGACTGCGGTTGTAGATTTAGCAGACGGCCGTTTCCAATACAATTCAGACGCCTTTGATGAAGATGGCTTGCTGTTGGAAGGCTTTGTCAACGTCCAGGACCCCACCAACGCCAACTGCGGCAACTGCCACGGTGTTGTCCACACTGACCTCAACACGCCACTCACGTTCGACAGCTTGCAAAGTGGCGACTGGAGCACGCTGACCACGGGGCAAGTGATGTCACCACAGCGCCTGCTCAATTCGGGGCTAAATCTGGCCGACAAAGAAACGCTTTCCCGCTCATGGGACATCCACATGGAGCGCGTGGTGGATTGTGTAGACTGCCATTACGCACTCAATAATCCAGTTTATTATCAAGAATCCGACGAAAACCAGCTGGATCACCTGCTGTTTGATCCGCGTCGCCTCGACTTCGGCGAATACCTCTACCGGCCGCTGCACGAGTTTGCCAAAGGGGCAAGCGCCCAGAGCACGCTGGCCCCGCAATACGATAATAGCCTGCGCCGTTGCGACGACTGCCACAGCATCGATGTGACCCATAACTGGCTGCCCTACAAAGATCGCCATATGGACGCCGTGAGCTGCGAATCGTGCCACGTCGGCCAAATTTATGCGCCGGCTCAGCAGTTCATCGATTGGACAGTGTTGGAGTCCGACGGCACACCGCTCAGCCAATTTCGCGGCATTGAGGGGCAGATTGGCCAGCCTAGCAGCCTAATTACGGGATACGAGCCCGTGCTGCTCCCTCGCGAAAATGCGGACGGCAGCACCACGCTTGCGCCGCACAACCTGGTTTCTACCTGGTTCTGGGTATACGGCGAGCCGGAGCGACCGGTTCGGGAACAGGAGCTACAGGCGGCCTGGTTTGAGGGGTCTGGTTATGCCGAAGAGATTATTAAACGATTTGATGAGGATGGAAACGGCCGTCTCGACACCACCGAACTCATCCTGAATAGTGATGCCAAAGTAGCTCTCATCACCGAGCGGCTGGCAGCACAGGGGCTGGACTCCCCGCGCATCAGTGGTGAAATCCAGCCGTACAGCATTAATCACAATGTGGGCGGTGCCGATTGGGCCATCCGCGAGTGCGCTGTTTGCCACGGCGAAGCGTCGCGCATTAGCCAGCCGCTGCAGTTGGCCAGCTACCTGCCCGGCGGCGTACAGCCCACCTTTATCAACGACGGCGGCAGCAGCTTCAACGGCACGTTAGAAATGACAGAAGCAGGTGGCTTGCAATATACATTGGATACGGCCGTTGCTGGTCTCTATATTCTGGGCCACGATGCCGTGAACGTCATCGACTGGATTGGCATGGTTCTCTTCCTGGGGGTGTTTGCCGGGGTGATTGTGCACGGGGGCTTGCGCTACGCAGCCCTGCGCCGGCGTCCGCCCAGCGAGCCTGCACTGCGCGAAATGTACATGTATTCCGTTTACGAACGGCTATGGCATTGGCTGCAAACGGGTGCCATTCTACTTCTCATTGTCACCGGATTGATTATTCACAAACCAGACAAATTTGGCGTGTTTAGCTTTGCCTACATGGTACAAATCCATAATGCGCTGGCTGCCATTCTCGTCATCAATGCTTCGCTTTCGCTGTTTTATCATCTGGTGAGTGGCGAGATTAAGCAATACTTACCCCGCCCGCGCGGCTTCTTTGATCAGGCCATTGAACAGACAATGTTTTACCTGCGCGGCATCTTCCGCAACGAGCCACATCCGTTTGAAAAGGTACCGGAACGCAAGCTAAATCCGCTGCAGCAAGTTACCTACTTTGGCATATTGAATGTGCTGCTTCCCCTGCAAATCCTGACGGGCATTTTGATGTGGGGGGCACAGCGCTGGCCAGAGATTGCAGCGAGGCTCGGCGGGCTGCTGTTCCTGGCGCCGTTCCATACGCTGATTGCCTGGCTGTTTGCCACCTTTATTGTGATGCACGTTTATTTGACCACAACTGGGCACACGCCCATGGCGGGTATTAAGTCGATGATGCTGGGCTGGGACGAAGTGGAAGTTCACGACGTGCCAGCTGCTTCACACGATTAGAGAAAATAATCCATAGATTAACGCAGATTTTTTCTGAGGAATTACTTGAGACTGTCACTCCTGCACAGATGGGAGAGACAAACAAGGAGAACACAATTATGACGACTTTGAGTTCACCGAAAACGGAATCGCGCAAAAGGCTTGGTATTTTAAGCAAGCGCGTTACGAAAGATTATGTCAATCCGTATTACGCGGCGATTTTACTGGGCGTGGTGCTGTTCGCTGCCTTTTTCGTAACGGGTAATGGATTGGGCGCATCTGGCGGTTTGAACCGGCTGCTGCTGGCCATTCAAGATCCCATTGCGCCGGATCATGTTGACCGCACGGCGTACCTGCTAACCATGGCAGGTGGCGACACAAACCCCCTGGATAGCTGGATTGTCTTTTTGACAGTCGGTACGGTGCTGGGCGGTTTTGTGGCTGGGTGGCGCAACGGCCGTATCAAGCTAGAAACCCACAAAGGCCCCCAAATCTCCACACGGCAGCGCTGGCTGATGGCCTTCATCGGCGGTTCGTTGATGGGCTACGGAGCGCGCTTTGCTCGTGGCTGCACCTCCGGGCAGGCTCTGTCTGGTGGCGCGGTGCTTTCGGTAGGGAGTTGGGCGTTCATGTTTGCTGTCTTTGGCGGCGGCTACGCCCTGGCCTACTTCGTGCGCAAACTGTGGAATTAATGAAAGACACGCAGATAAACGCAGATTTATTAATTTTCTGTGGCTTGTTTTAAGAGGTGAATAATGGCTACGTTTCCTTTACCACTCACTGAACTCCTCGGACATTGGGGTTCTTACGTTGTTTATCTAATCGTTGGTTTTGCCTTTGGCTACGTCCTGGAAATTGCCGGGTTTGGCAACTCCAAGAAGCTGGCGGCTCAATTCTATTTCAAAGACATGACCGTGCTGAAGGTCATGTTTGGCGCCATCATTGTGGCGATGGTGCTCATCTTTTGGGCATCGGGCGTCGGCTTGCTCGACTACAATCTAATTTATGTAAACCCAACATATCTGTGGCCTGGCATTGTGGGCGGACTGATTATGGGCGTGGGCTTCATCGTGGGCGGTTTTTGCCCTGGCACATCCCTGGTCGCCGCCGCCACGCTCAAGTTAGACGGCATTTTCTTCGTTCTGGGCGTCTTTTTTGGCATCTTCCTCTTTGGCGAAACCGTTGGCGGATTTGCTGACTTCTGGAACTCTTCCTACATGGGCCGGTTCACTTTACAAGAGTGGCTTGGCTTACCCACAGGCACTGTAGTGCTGTTGGTCGTGCTGATAGCTCTCTTCATGTTCTGGGGTGCCGAAAAGCTGGAGCAATATTTTGGTAATCAAGATGCCAGCAAAGAACCGAAATGGCGCATTGGCGCAGGTGGTGGCCTGGCGTTGGCTGCTGTTGGCCTCATCATCATTGGCCAACCAACCACAATGGATCGCTGGAACCGCATCGCCGAGGAAAAAACGGTTGCGCTGGAAGAGCGTGCCGTGCAGGTCCATCCGGCTGAAATGCTGGAGCATATTCATGATCCCAACCTGAAGGTGATTATGCTCGATGTGCGCAGCGAGGCAGATTACAATCAATTCCACATTTTGGACGCCCAGCACGTACCGCTCGCAGAAATTCCCGACATTGTGCCTGCGCTGCACCTTGAACCGGCCAACACCGTCTTTTTTGTAATGAGCAATGATGAAACGGCCGCAACGGCCGCCTGGAAAACCCTGCAGGCCGAAAGCGTCCCCAATGTGTACGTTTTGGAGGGCGGTGTCAACAATTGGCTCACGCTCTTTGCCAATGACGACTTCCTGGCAACGAACCCGCGCACGCCACATGCCGATGACGCGCTGGCCTTTGCCTTCCCCGTGGCGCTGGGCGCGCGGCAGTTCCCGGCTGAACCAGACCCGCACCAATTTGAGTTCATCTATGTGCCGAAAGTAGTGCTGGAGTTAAAGCGTGCCCCTGTTAGTGGGGGCTGTGGATAGCTTTACGATTTCATGTGATTCTCCAGTAACAAACGGCCGTTTCTCGCAAGAAACGGCCGTTTTTCTTTCTTTAAACCAGCTCCCTTCCTCTGCCAAAATTTCAACTTTCATCTGAAACCTGATATGCTCTCGGCCTGGTGACGCTATGATTGAAACGCTTGAAGCCAACCCGCTGCTGCTGCTTTTTTTGGTTGTGGCAATTGGCTACTGGATTGGTCAAATCCGCATTTTGGGCAACAGCATGGGGGTTGCAGCCGTTTTGTTTGTGGGGTTGGCCTTTGGCGCGTTGGACCCTGCGCTACAGATGCCCCAAATTGTGCTCGATTTGGGGCTGGTTTTATTTGTTTACACCATTGGGTTGGCCAACGGGCCCGGCTTCTTCAACAAGTTCCGCCGGGAAGGACTACGCGAAGTCTTATTCGTCGTTGGTATCCTGGTTTTGCCCGCTATTTTGCTCCTGATCCTCCACCTGACTTTAAACTTGACCCCGGCGACGACGGTCGGCATTTTTACCGGGATGTCTAACAATACGCCCGCGCTGGCCAGCGTGATAGACCTGATTAACAACCGCGGGGTTGCGGTAGAAACGGCCGTTTCAGATACGGCCGTTGGCTTTTCTGTGGTTTATCCGTTAGGCGTGTTGGCCCGAATGCTGGTACTGGCAGTTGTGCTGCGCATTTGGCCAGTAGATTTTGCCGCCGAAGCGCACCGCCTGCGCAAACAGTACCCCATTGCCCGTGACCTGCAATACCGCACCATCGACATCACCCAGCCAGCTATCATCGACCAGTCCGTGCGACAGCTGCAGCGCGATTTTGCCTGGGACATTCTTTTTGGCCGCCTCTACCGGGGGGATGAGATTAGCCTCATCAGCAACGACACGCGGTTTCGGCTCGGCGACCAGATTGTCATTGCTGGAACGCAGGAAGAGATGGATAAGCTGGAAGCAGTTTTGGGGCGACGTTCGGCCGAAGATTTGCGCCACGATCACGCCGTCTACACCAGCCGCCGGCTCTTTGTCTCCAATCCAGATATTGCCGGGCAGCAGCTGGCCACGCTCAACCTTCGCGAGGCCCACGGGGCAATTGTGTCCCACGTGCGCCGAGGGGATGCCGAACTGCTGGCACGGGGCGACACCGTGCTGGAATGGGGCGATCGCATTCGCGTCCTCGCCCCGCGTGAGGAAATCCCCCATCTGGTCACATTGTTCGGCGATTCTTATGCCCAGTTGGCCCACATCAATTTGTTGACCACGGGCTTTGGCATTGCCTTGGGGCTGCTGCTGGGCCTGATTCCCGTGACGCTGCCCGGAGGAATCAGCTTTCGATTGGGGTTGGCGGGCGGCCCCCTGCTGGTGGCGCTGGTGTTGGGCGCTGTGCGTCGCACCGGGCCTATTTTGTGGAAAATGCCCTACAGCGCCAACCTCACCCTGCGCCAGTTTGGTCTCATTTTGCTTCTGGCGTCTGTGGGCGTACGCTCTGGCACGGCATTCTTGAATGCATTTACCAGCGGGTCGGGCTGGCTGATCTTTGGCATTGGCTTTGGGCTCATCGTTGTAACCACGCTGCTGGCGTTGGGGCTGGGCTACAAGCTCCTGAAAATACCGTTTAGCTTGCTCCTCGGCATGATCTCCCCCCAACCTGCCGTACTGGAATATGCCGAGGAGCAGGCACAAAACCCGCTCCCCGGCATTGGCTACACGCTGATGTTCCCTTTCTCCATCATCATCAATGTCATTCTGTCACAGGTGCTATTGATCGTTCTGCAAAATTTGGGCGTGTAAGTTCCTGTTGCCCAGCTTATACCGGCGCTAGCGTGCCAGTCCAGATCAGCCAGCACAGAACGCTTTTTGCCGATAAGCTGAGAATGATGTAGACCCGTTCACCAAACAGATAATCTGCCCAACGTCCCATTTTTTTGTATTGCAACACCATATTGATGGCAAAAATGTTAAAGAAAACAAACAATATGGGAACGATTGCATAGACAAACGCGGGCGGTTTGGCATCGCCGGAGTTTACGGCACCAACAAAGTACAACGTGATAACAATCCAGGGCACAATCCCCGCAACAGAGCCATAAATAAACGCCGTCCAGTTTGTCTTTTCAGTCTGCTGGTTGTGCAGCTCCATCATAATACCAAACAAATTCATGGTGGCATTGAGGGCAAAAATCAAAATTAATGCGCCCAGATCCCAAAGCCCAATCAGCATACCGATAAGCACGATCATCACTGAGGAGCTAAGAGCATACTCATAGAAGCGGATGGGATTCATCCCTTTCTTCAAATTTTCCACATACCGTTTGTAACCAATGGTCCCCAGATAGAAGTGCGCCACAGCTGAAATGAGCAGAAACGCGGCGACCGCTGGCCCAAAACGAAGTTCATAGAATAGCTGGGAATCTGGCGTCAGGGCGAATGTTTCCGTGTTGAAACCAAGGTAATTGGTAAAAATAGGGTAAGTGGTGTCGTTGCTGACGACAATCATGAAGACACCCTGGATGAGATGCAGGAATCCCATAATCAGGTTGAATCGTTTTAGTTTTTCAAACTTTTCGTTGCTGGCTGCAGACGTAACAGACTTTGCTACCGATTTTTTCGCCATTTCTTCTTCTCCTTGATTAAGATGTGGCAGTAGAGGGTGGCTCCATCCCACACGTCACCGATTTTGGCAACAACTAATAAATTCAGTATAGACCGTTTCGGTAGGTTTACAACAGAAGATTAGGGCAAAGGAACAGTTATGAACTCGCCAGTTTCCGTTTGAAGACGCTGGTTGGTGGCTGGGTCGTACAGGCCGATGCGCAGGCTGGCGCCAGCGGGGAGGTCTGGCGGCAGGGGAAGGGTATAGCGGTCGAGGATGTATTCGCCGGACACCCAGCCAGTGGTTGGGCGACTCCAGTTGACGGGTTCACCATCGGCCTGGGCCAAAATCTGGCTGTCGGCATCAACCAGATGGATGAAGACGCGGTAGCTGGTGGGCATTTCGGCTTCAGAGCGCCAGAGGAGGGAGAGTGGTAATTGGAGGGTGGTAATTGATGATTGAGTGAGGCCAACCAGGGTGATGAGGGGTTGATTGTTTTGGAAGAAAGTGGCGGCTACGGCCGTTTCCATCTCCACAGCCTCAAACATTCTCTCTGGCGCCGTTATGTCAACCTTTCCCAGCACGACACCATCCGCCACAAAACGATAACTGCCTGTGGTTAATCCGGCAGGCAAGCGTAACAAATGCTGGCCGCGCACCGTGACGCCCCTGGGCCATGTCGCCGGGGCATAGCTGGGCAAGGTGAACGGCCGTGTCCAGGTATGCACAAGGGCGTCTGCGGCATTGCGCAGTTCCAGGTTGAAGTTTTGGCTGAGCGGGGCGTCAAACGGCCGTTGCCAGAAGAAGGTGAGCAGCACCTGCTCGCCTGGCACGGCTGCAGCACGATCCTGCCGGGCTTCTAACAGCGTGATTCCCTGAATCGTGCCCAACGCTGTGGCTGAAGCCTCGTCAGTTGGTGGCACCGTGACGGTTATTTGCCCCAAAACGGCCGTTGGCCCTACAGCCTCACCATTCTTATTCAACAATGTGACAGGCTGAAGCGTCGCCAAATCAAACCATGTCACCACAATATCATACTGCCCTGGGGGTGTGCCGCGCAGCACCGCCACCTCGCGACTGTCCCAGGCCCACTGCCCCGGCTGCCAGGCGCGGGTGTCCGGTGCGTCTTCATACAATCGGGGGCGGAACGTGTCCAAATCGCTCCAAACCAAACTGTCTGGTCCTACCAGCCACACGTTGGATTGGTATTGCGCCTGGGGGAAGTCGGTGGCCGCCCAGGCAAGATCGATGTCGAATATACCGCCGCTGGGAACGGCCGTCCGGCTCAGGTTGTACCCTTCCAGACGCAGTTCGTTGGCTTGCAAAACGGCCGTTTGCGTCACATCTGGTCCCGCCACCCGCCGCAGCGGGGTTTCTGTGCGGTCGAGGATGAGTTTACCTGCGACAAGAAGCAAGGCGACGGTGATCAGTGGCCAGTAATCGGTAATCCGTAATCGGTTGCCTATCTGCTTACCATTCACCAATAATCGTTTGCCGCTTACTGAAGATTGCGTTTTTGCCAATACCAAGCCCACAACCAAAACGCCGGCTAGCGAAAACAGGCTCAAGCCGAGCAGCACAGTGCGAGCAGGCGTTGATTGCCACTGGACAGACAGTGTGTGGCTGCCCGCCGGAACGGGGAAGGTGATAAGGCCGCTAGGGTCTTCCGGGGTGATAGCAACGGCCTTTCCGTCTACCGTCGCCGTCCAGCCAGGGAAATCAAACGACAGGTACCGTGCGATGAATGGGTTTGGGCTATTGAGTTGCGCGGTGACGCCCAAATTTTCATACGCAATCGCTTCCATGGTGGTGCCTGGGGGGAAAACGGCCGTATCCAGCCGCTGGGGTGTTTCGTTGGCTTGATAATTTGCTTCAAGCGGGGAATTGGACGGCCGATCCTTTACCGTGCGCGGAAAATAACTGCCTTCCGGGTCTACGCCCACCAACCCTGTTTCATGTTCATACTGGTGCACGGTATTGATGGTCGGAAACGGCTCTTCCTGGCAAATGTTCGGATAAACGGTGGGAATCGCCTCTAACACCAGCAACGCCACCGCCGACCCAACACCAACCACGAGCCAGTTACGCCGCTGCGCCGCTGCGCCGTTGGGTTGTAAATAATAGAAAGGAACCCCAGCCAAAAACGCCAGCGGCAGCGCCGCTCGCCCCACAAAGCGCCAGGGAAACTGGACAAAGTCAATGAGCGGCAACCCATCCCAAATAAAGTGGGAGATGGGGAGGGACATGGAGAGGAAAACGGCCGTGGCAAAAACCATTAACACAACATGCCAACGTAATTCTTTGAGAGATGGAAGATGGGAGATGGTAGATTGGGAAGAATCTTTAATCTCTAATCTCCAATCTACAATCTCCTTCCATCTAAAAATTGCCAACCCCACACCCAAAACCGCCAACGCCAACGGCACCCAGCCCAGCCGGAACGGCAGCGGCGGATTGAGCAGCGAGGGGTCTTCCGGGGCAACGGGGGCCAAAACCTCCCCAGGGGTGGTGAAGTTAAAGCGAAAATCGTTGTTGCGGGTCGTGGTCGATTGTTCCAGCGTGACGCTGTTGAGTTCCAGCAGCGCCCCACCCGTGTAAAATATTGTTGTGCCCAGCCCCAGGCCAAACAGCAGCACCAGACGCGCCAGCCACAGCCGCCACTTCAGGCGGTGCAGCCAGGCCAAGGCCAACAGGTAGACAAACAGCGTAGGGGTAAAGATAAGCAGCGAAATGTTATGACTAAATGCCAGGAGAATTAGACCGAAAACGGCCGTACCAAACCATTTCGCTTCGCCCCGCAACAGCCAACGCCGCCCCGCCCACAGCAACAGTGGGAATAGCGGCAGCGCGGCTGACTCTGGTGAATTGCCGCGAATCAGGGCATCGACCAGCACGTACGGCGCGGCCATATAAGCCATACCCGCCACCAATCCGGCCCAGCTGCCCAGCACGTCTCGCACCCACAAAAACATAAACCAACCGCAGGCCATTATTGATATTATGTAAAACAGATTAGTGGCAGCAGGCAGCGGCAGTCCCAGCAGGTGTGGCCCCAGCACAGCATACAGCGGCAGCGGTTCGCGATAGACAAAAAATGGGTAGCCATAGCCAAAGGCGAGATCAGGCAGCCAGCGGCTGAAAAAGAGTCCATTTTCCCAGGCGTGGCGCAAGGCCGCAACGCGGTGGTAGTGCAGATGGCCGTCATGGGTGCAGGTTACGGCCGTCCAGCGCAGCAGCGGTGTAACGAGGGGGAATCCCCACGCAGTTAACAATAAAAATGGCCACCAGCTGGCGACCTGTTGGCGAAAATTTTGCATAAGGTCAATAAGGGAACTCAGAGTTTCGCAAAGATAAACATGAAAATTCTCTGTGCTTCTCTGTGTCTCCTTAGCGTATCTCTGTGTAACGTTTTTAAAAATCGACCCAAGTGTAGTGCAGAACCCACCAAAGGTTCAAAAAGAGACCGTCTTTCTGCTGAAAGACCCGAATCTTGTTATACTTTTGCAGCACGCTCGCAAACAAATTTATCTCTTTGGGAACTAGAGATGAGAGATTGCCTATCTCCAATCTGCCCACCAAGTAAATTGAAAACGAGCAAATCCATTTGGAGGACACACACTATGCCAGTCACCAACCGGCAAGACGGCCGTCGCCCCCACATTCTAATTTGCGATCCGATCCATGAAGTTGGCCTGCACATGCTGCAAGAACACATGGATGTCACTATAAAAACCGACCTGACCCCAGATGACCTGCTGACAATCGTGCATGAGTATGACGGTATCGTGGTAGAAAATCACACCCACGTCACCGCAGACCTCATCGACCATGCGCTAAACCTGCGGCTGATTGGTCGGGCAGGCGCTGGCTACGAAAATATTGACGTGCTGTACGCCCAGGAAAAAGAGGTGGCGGTACTTAACTGCCCAGACGCCAATACCCTGGCTGTCGCCGAACACACGATGGGCCTGCTGCTATCGTTGGCCCGCCGCCTGCCCCGCGCTTACACCAGCATGATGGCTGGTCAATGGAACAGCCATCAGTTGATTGGCACGGGTTTGTCGGGCAAAACGTTGGGCATTGTCGGATTCGGCCGTATTGGCCGTGAGGTAGCCATTCGGGCCGAGGCGTTTGGCATGAAGCTGCTGGTCAACGAGCCATCGGTTACGCCAGAATTACGGCTGCAGGGCAACGTGCAGCGCGTCGATTTGAATGAGTTGCTCCAGAAGGCCGATTTCATTAGCCTGCATGTGCCGCTGCGGGACAACACCCGACACATGATTGGCGCAGCACAGCTAGCAAACATGAAGCGCACGGCGTATCTCATCAACACGGCACGCGGTGGGCTGATTGACGAAGAGGCACTGTTGACCGCTTTGCAGGAGGAGCGTATCGCCGGTGCAGCACTGGACGTTTTCCAGGCTGCCCCCCTGCCCAACCGGGCTCTGATTGAACATCCTCAGGTAATTGCCACGCCGCGCATTGCGGCCAGCACCGACGACGCGCATCTGGCCGCTTCCATTACGCTGGCGGAACAAATCATTGAGTTCTTCCAGGAGGTAGAAGTCAGCACCGTTTTACCTCTGCGGGTGGTGCCGATGGATAAAGTGGTGCCCCATGAGCATTTTGACCAAAAGCGCGTGGATCGTTTGGCGGGTCGGCTGGAGGAAGATGGCAAGCTGGGTAATCCACCTGTCGTGGTTGAAAGTGAAGACGGCCGTTACATTGTTCTAGATGGCGCAACCCGCACCACTGCGATGAAACAGCTGGGCTACAAGCACGGCATCGTCCAGGTGATCTCTACAGAAGATGGGCTGGGGCTGCACACCTGGTACCATGTCATTTGCCAAATTGAGGTCGATGCATTGCTGAAGCTGCTGCAGCGGTTACCCAATATTGCAATGGAGGCAACCGAGATTGATAAGGCGGCAGACGAGATGTTTGAGTATGGTGGTCTGTGCTATGTACAGACCATCGATAATCAGGTCTTTCTGGTTCATCCAGCACAAGGGGTCAATCGGTTAGAGGCGTTGAATCAGTTTACCGAAGCTTATATCGAGGCCGGACATGTGGATCGCACATTAAACGGCAATATCCTCAGCCTGAAAAATGAGTATAAAGATTTAGCTGCCGTCGTGATTTTTCCGGAATACACGGTGAACCAGGTGATGCAAGCGACATTGTCAAGCGGCCGTTTATTTCCGGCAGGTATCACGCGCTTCATCATTCCCGGGCGCATCTTACGGTTAAATGCCGACCTGACAGTGTTGAAATCTGATCGCTCTCTAAGAGAGAAGAACCGCTGGCTGCACGAACAACTGGTAGAAAAACAAGGCAAAGGCGGCATTCGTTACTATGGCGAACCGGTCTACTTATTAGATGAGTGACGGGGGCCGTCAGGCGGAAATAGAGTGAAGCGCTTTATCAATTTCGTGTCTGAGCGTTTCGAGGGGAAAGGGTTTTGCCAGGAAAGCATCACATTTTGAGCGCATTTTCACTGTTTCTGGATAGTGGGCGGGCAATCCAGACATGCCAATCAGCCGGGAGGAGGTGGGGATAGCGATGTTCCGAAGGTATTCAACGGTATCAATGGTGTCGGTAATTGGCATACGGCCGTTCACCAAAATTAAATCTGGGTGATTCTTGAAAACGGAACAAATACCTTTCAGGCCATTTTCTGCAACAATTATCTCCCAGTCCGGCCGGTCCACTTCTAACCAGGTAATAATTGCGTCTCGAATACCCGGTTCGTCGTCAATGATCAGAATTGATGTCATCGCTTAAACCTTCCAAACCATTGGCCTTTTGCTACGATGCAGTTTGGATAAGCCAATACAAGGTAGCCCTTTTTGTAAACATCATCAAAGAGCACAGCAAATCACAGAAAGTTCTTTGAAAAACGAAGCGCGATTTCTCTGTGATTTGCTCAAGTAAAAACCAATTTCCCGATAATTCTTATTCAAAATTCTTTTCGGTTTTTACGGCATTCACACAATGTAGGCAATAATTGTAGCAAAAAATTTCCCTGCTGTTTCTGAAAATTTTCTAAAAAGTTACTTAAAAAATCATTAGCAGCCATGTTCTTGGTTCAGCTTTGCGTCGTTGGGCTGGCACTCAAGATTTGGCGGATGTAATAAACGGTTTTGTTTTGTGTTTCATAGTAGGTGCGAACAATGAGTTCGGCAATGAGGCCCATCACCAGGAACTGTGCGCCGAGGATGACCAGCAAAACGGCAAGAAGAAGCAACGGCCGTTCTCCAATTTGGAACTCATTAAAACCGCGCCAGAACTGAGAATCTTGAATGCCCGCCCAAATCTTAAGCCAGGTTAAATAAAGTCCCATCAACAGACCCACTCCGCTAAACGAAATGCCCAACAAACCAAAAAGGTGCATTGGACGGTCGCTGTACTTTCGCAAAAAGAGAATGGTCATCAGGTCCACAATGACGCGGAAAGTACGCGAGATGCCATATTTGGACTGTCCCGCAACCCGTGCCCGATGATTAACCGGCACTTCTGCCATGCTAAAGCCGGCAAAGCTCACCATTTCTGGAATGAATCGATGCAGCTCACCATACAGCTTTAGCTCGTCGGTCACCTCAGCCCGGAAAAGACGCAGCGAGCAGCCGCGATCGCGCAGCGGCACGTCTGTGAGGTAAGCGATGAGCCGGTTGGCAAAAAAGGAGGGTACCTTTTTCATGAGAAACGCATCTTGTCGATTCTCCCGCCAGCCGTTTACAACGTCGTACCCTTCTTCCAGTTTTTTGAGCATTTGGGGCATGTCGGCAGGGTCATTTTGGCGGTCGGCGTCCATGGTCAAAATGGTGCGACCGCGTGCCTGGTCAAAGCCGGCGGCAAACGCGGCCGTTTGTCCATGATTGCGCCGAAACTGAATGGCCACAACGCGGTTGTCTTCTTTATGCAGTGCTTCCATGACGGCAAAACTACTGTCGCTGCTGCCGTCGTCGATCAAAATCACTTCATAACGAACAGTTTCATCTTTAAGCGCAGCATTGATTTCAGCCAGCAACGGCCGTAAATTTTCTTCTTCGTTATATACGGGTATGACAATAGATAAATCTAGGTTTTCCATATCAGCTCTTCCTAAAAAACGGCCGTTCAACTTAACAGTACCTGGGTACTATTTACCAGGATGGGTGTAACGACAGCACTTTGTTGGGGTTATTGTAAAAGCAGGCTGGCAAAAGCAATAGAAGTACGCTTTTACCAATTTGTCCAAGGCGCGATTATAGGAGCGGGAATTCAATAAGACAACGAAGTTGAATGCACTGCACGTAGCCAGAGAATTTAATGTCACGAAGGATTACCATTGATGAAAGTTTCTGTCATTGTTACCGTTAAAAACGAAGGGGAAGCGTTACGGCCGTTGCTGGATTCGCTCATTCAGCAAAGTCAACCGCCCGATGAGCTGGTTGTTTGTGACGGCGGCTCTTCCGACAACACCCTAGAAATTCTAACCGAATACAAGGCATGGCTGCCGCTAAAAATATTGGTTGCACCAGACACCAATATTAGCCAGGGGCGCAATGTGGCGATTGCTGCGGCCGCTGGCCCCATTATTGCGGCCACCGATGCAGGCGTGGTGCTGGCTCCATATTGGCTGGAAGAGCTCATCCAACCCATTACCAGTGGCAAAACGGCCGTTGCCAGCGGCTGGTTTGAGCCAGACCCTTACACCGATTTTGAAGTCGTCATGGGCGCCACCGTGTTGCCAACCCGTCGGGAAATTGTGCCAGAGTCCTTTTTACCGTCCAGTCGCTCCGTGGCCTTTCTTAAAACCGCCTGGGAAGACGTGGGCGGCTATCCGGAGTGGCTCGATTACAGTGAGGATTTACTATTTGATATGGCTTTGCGGGAACGTTACGGTGCGTTTCCTTTTGTGGATACGGCCGTTGCCTACTTTCGTCCCCGCAGCGACCTGACCGGCTATTTCAAGCAGTATTACAACTATGCCAGAGGGGATGGCAAAGCCAACCTGTGGCCTAAACGGCATCTCGTGCGCTACATCACCTACCTTGTCGGGATTCCCTACATTTTCCGCCTTATCTGGCGTGAAAAATGGCCCGGTTGGGTGCTATTGTTGCTGGGCAGTGGCTTCTATTGTCAGCGCCCGGCTCAAAGGCTGTGGGATAATACCTGGGGCTGGCGACCGCCGTCCCGTCTGCGTGCCTTTGCCCTCATCCCAATCATTCGCCTGGTTGGCGACGTCGCCAAAATGCTTGGTTACCCGGTCGGGCTACTTTGGCGCTGGCAGCACCGAGATTTGATACGGCCGTAAGCAGTCACTGGTCACCAGTCATCAGATCCCGCTTACCTAGTGGTGCCAACTATTAGAATTTTGCAAGAACCCAGCTTGCCTGCCTTGACGACCCACAAACCGATGCTAAGATCGCTCGCACTTCAGCCGACGGATATGTCGGCTGTTTTATCGTAACAAACCGTTGTCATGATTATTGAGCGAAAAGACCCACCCTATCCCCGACGTGGCCCATCCTGCCTGCTAGTGATTTTTATTGGCGTTGGCATTTTCCTGGGAATTTTTGTGATCCAAAATGCGGAAGAGGTCCGAGACGTTATTGTCCCCACGCCGACGCCTGAACCCACCCGTTCTGCCATAGAATATGCGTTGTTGGCAGACATTGCTGAACGGGATAGCGCATTGGAAGAAGCAGCAGCTTACTACGGCGAAGCCGTTCGACTGGATGCGACGAATCCAGAAATCTACATTCGCTATATCAACTTGCTCATCAAAATTGGCGAAGCGGAGCAGGCGTTGGTGCGTGCCGAAGAAGCGGCCGTTTTGGCCCCAGAAAATGATCGTATATGGACGGCCGTTGCCGCCGCCCACATCGCCAACGGCGAGCGGCTCAACGATGCTGGCGACCCTACAGCAGCCGATCTGGAATTTGCCCAGGCATATCGTGCGGCCGAAACCGCCATTAGTATTGATCCACAAAATGCAGATGCTTACGCTTACTCTGCAGCCGGTCTCGTGCTGCAATTTGAACCGGAACTGTATCAGCAGGCCCAAGAAACGGTGCTTTTTGCCACAGAACTTGAGCCAAATAACCCACTGGGACGACTCTATTTAGGGATTGTCTTAACCAACCAGGGCTTTTACACGGCCGCACGCGAACAGTTTCAGCTTGGCATTCAGTCCGAAAAGCTACCGCAGTTGTACTATGAGTTAGGCTACAACTTCTTTGGCGATGGAAACGTCTCTGAGGCGATTTTGAGCTTTCAGGAAGCAGTTGATATAGATCCCAACTTTGCCCCTGGCTATGATGCTTTGGCGCACATGTATTTACAGTTAGGACAAGATAATTTGGCTGAGGAGAATGGGCTGCAGTCCATTGCCCTGAACCCTGATGTGGCTCGAGCACACGGCCGTTTAGGTGAAGCTTACGTACGTCTCAATAAATTTGACCTGGCTATCGAGGAGTTTAGCCAGGCCGTAGCCCTTTATGGCGAACCAACAGAGCTAAATGCCCGATTCTTCTACTCCTTGGGCGATGCCTACTTGCGTGGCGGCACCCAAAACTGTCCGCTAGCCGAGCCGTATTTCCAGCAAGCGGCTGAAGTTAGCATAGCCTATGCCGACTTGGCACAGCAAGGCCTGGTCGAGTGTCGGCGGGCAGCTTTGGAAACAAATCAATAAGCGCCAGCCTGACAGCTTTACGAATTACGCTGCCAGCCAGCTGCTTTTACAAGGCGTCACATGATCATCATCAGGGGGGCAAGTAAGCCTGACAGATTTAAACCCCACAAGTTAGCAATCGTCTTGAAAGAGTGCTAAAATTTTCTTGACATCACTGAAATATCTGCTAAAATGCTTTCATAATTTTTAGCACTCTTGCAGAGAGAGTGCCAAATCCCAACTTTGAAAACAAAATTTATATAAGGAGAGATAGCTTATGAAGCTCAAACCACTGGGTGATCGCTTGGTTGTAGAACCAATGGAGCGGGAACAAACCACCCCCTCTGGCCTCGTATTGCCAGAAACCGCTAAAGAAAAACCACAGGAAGGCGAGGTAATCGCCGTTGGCCCTGGTCGTCGTGATGATGACGGCAAGCGTGTAAAGATGGATGTTAAGCTGGGCGACAAAGTGCTTTATGCCAAATATGGCGGCACCGAAATCAAAATCGACGGCAAGAAATTACTCATCCTCAAAGAAACAGACGTACTGGCAATCGTAGAAGGCTAAGTAGCTCACTGCAAACCACAAATGGGTTTGCACCTACAAAAAGCTGCTTAAACAACCTCGTTAATCCGAAGGAGAATATTGAAAATGGCTAAACAAATTGCATTTTCTGAAGAAGCTCGGCGTAAGCTGAAAAAAGGTATTGATACACTGGCAAACGCCGTTTCCACCACGCTCGGCCCCAAAGGGCGCAACGTGGCATTGGACAAAAAATTTGGCGCCCCCACCATCACCCATGACGGTGTGACCGTAGCCAAAGAAATTGAACTGGAAGACCCCTATGAGAACATGGGTGCCCAGCTGCTAAAAGAAGCAGCCACAAAAACCAACGACATCGCTGGTGATGGCACGACCACCGCAACCGTATTGGCTCAAAATATTGTTAATGAAGGGCTGAAGAACATTGCTGCTGGTGCCAATCCCATGCTCTTGAAGCGTGGCATTGAAGCTGGAACGGCCGCTTTGGCGGACAAAATTCGCAGCATGGCTATCACCATCGACGACAAAGCAGAAATTGCCTCCGTGGCTTCTATCTCGGCCCAGGACACCAGCATTGGTGAACTAATTGCCGACGTGATGGACAAAGTAGGCAAAGATGGCGTTATCACTGTCGAAGAATCCCGCTCATTGGAATTTGAAACTGAGTACGTAGAAGGGATGCAGTTCGACCGTGGCTACATCAGCCCTTACTTCGTCACCGATTCCGACAGCATGGAAGCGGTCATTGAAGATGCTTACATCCTCATCCACGACAAAAAAATCAGCTCCGCTCAAGATATCATTCCAATTTTGGAAAAACTGGTACAGACCGGCAAGAAAAATCTCGTCATTATCGCTGAAGATGTGGATGGCGAAGCGCTGGCAACCCTCGTTTTGAACAAGCTGCGTGGCATGATCAACGCACTGGCCATCAAGGCCCCTGGCTTTGGCGATCGACGCAAAGCAATGCTGCAAGATATTGCTGTGCTCACCGGCGGTGAAGTTATCACCGAAGAAATGGGTCGTAAGCTGGAAAGCGTTCAGCTAAGTGACCTGGGTCGGGCAGCCAAAATCGTTTCATCTAAAGACGACACAACCGTTGTCGATGGTCAGGGTGACGAAGCGCAGATTAAGGGTCGCGTTGAACAAATCAAAGTTGAAATCGACCGCAGCACCTCTGATTATGATCGTGAAAAATTGCAGGAACGCCTGGCCAAATTGGCTGGTGGTGTGGCAATCATTCGCGTAGGTGCAGCAACCGAAGTTGAACTGAAAGAGAAGAAGCATCGCGTAGAGGACGCTCTCAGCGCTACCCGTGCTGCTGTTGAAGAAGGCATTGTCCCCGGTGGCGGTGTGGCTTTGCTGAACGCGTTGCCTGCCCTGGACGACGTTACGATGGAAGCTGGCGACCAGACAACGGGCGTTGATATCTTGAAACGTGCGCTGTTAGCACCGATGCGCAAAATTGCTGAAAATGCTGGCCAAAATGGCGATGTGGTTATTCAGAACGTGCGTCAGGCACAGGAATCCGCCAAAAACTCCAACATTGGCTACAACGTGATGAGCGGTGAATACATCGACATGGTGAAAGCTGGCATCATTGACCCGGCCAAAGTGACCCGTGGTGCATTGGAAAACGCGGCTTCTATCGCTTCGATGGTTCTGACAACGGAAGCGTTGATCACGGACTTGCCGGAAGAAGAAGCGCCAATGATGCCTCCTGGTGGCGGCGGTATGCCTGGCGGCATGGGCTTCTAAGAACGGTACAACAGACGCGTAAGCGGTGAGCGGTACAAGCGGCGACATGCTTTTACTGACTACCGCATACGGATAGCTGAGTTTTATGGACCCTCCTTGGTAAAAAGCCAAGGGGGGTCTTTTCATTTTGGCGGCGGGCAGTTACACTAAGGCTGTTTGTAATCATTCTAGGTCGATGTCGTTTTGGGTATACGGCCGTTCGCCACAAAGGATAAGCCAATGGGCCAACAAATCATTGCCAAGCTCCTGCCGCTTTTAGATAAGGTAAACTGGCCGAATACGGCCGTTGCTACCGAACAAGGTCGCCAATCCTATTTGGTCGGTTTGGAAAAAGTAGATGCATCCAGTGGCGATCCAAACCAGCTCACCGCTGCATTGAGAACATTTGCCACAGGGGGTTCTCAGCCATTTGCCTTTGCGGGCGTAGCCTACACGCTTATTGCCGCCGCGCGTGAAAAGGACGGCAGCTACGCTCCCAATGGTCTGGAAGCAGCCATGGCATGGCTTGAAAAAGCCCAAGATTTGGAACCAGATGTTTTCGAGATCAATATGTTGGAAGTATTGATCTACGTCCACAACGGCCGTTTGGAAGATGCGCGTACCGTGTTAGATTATTTGCACGATCTCAATCCTTCCAACTACTATCTCTACCGCATTGAGGTCGCCTACTGGCAAGCTATGGGTGATTTGGAGCAAACCGTGCATTGGTTTGGCCAGGCGGCCGAAGCCGCCGGCACCGTGCCCCAACGGCTAGCCATGCGGGCCCAGCTAGCTGACTTTTACTTTGCCCAGAAAATGTGGGAAGAAGCCAAAGCCACCTACCAGCAAGCGCTACACTTCGACAATAGCAACGTGATCATCTGGCACAAGCTTAGCATTGTTCATTGGCAGCTGGAAGATGTAGACGAAGCCGAAAAATGCAACCAGCAAACCCTCCGCCTAAAAGATTTCCCAGCAGCGCGGCAGCTGGAAGAGGCGATCAAAAAGAAGAAGTCGGAAGGCGGCCTGCTGGGCAAGCTGTTTGGCGGATAACTGGATTGGACCATTGCGATGTCCAATAACCCATAAATTTGACTTCAAGGATAGGAATCACCTATACTTTTCAATTACTTGCGACCACAGACACACCACACCTTACACCTTATCCATTTTCTACAATCGAATAATGTGAACGGCTCTAACGCTCAAGACCAAGTCTGTAGCACATTTTATTCCTAAATCGGCTATCAGGCCTTGGTCCCGACTAAGAGGCTAACCTGTAGGGCCTTGCAGAATAATCGTCTCTTTCTGATTATCTTCAAGGTAACGAACCACACCTTTTCGTTCTTCTTTTGCATACGCCCCGGGAGGTGGGTTCACCGTCAATAGACAACCAGTTTGGCATTGAAGTTCCTTGTGTACAGTTTTTAAACAAGCATGTTCATTCCTTGCTGTTTCGCCTACTCTAAAATGGAATGCAAAGTATGGAAACCGTCAATCTAATCGACCTCCACCAATTTCTTGATCAACACTTTAATGACCAGGACTTGCGCACTGCTTGTTTTGCCCTAGCGGTTGATTACGACAACCTCCCGGCCGAAGGAAAAACCAACAAGATGCGGGAATTAATCCAGCATCTCAACCACCGGGGACGCCTCAAGGATTTGCTGGCTTATCTGGAAGAGACGCGACCCAACTTTCCCCTATCTGCCCTCAAAGAGGTACAGCCAGAAAATGACAGGAACCTGGCTGAAATTTCGGTAAACATTGAAAGCACCAGTCCCGAAATGCGCACCCTCAAAGAAAGCTTGAAGCAAGGTCGGGTCGTCATTTTTTGGGGCGGCGATTTGGACAGCCGCTTGACTGGCTTGCCGGGACACCAACAAATAGCAAATGCACTCGCCAGAAAGGAGGGCCTTCCTGAGGGACAGCCTCTTGCGACTATTGCACAACAGGTGATGCGGCAGGGCAATCGCTTTGGCTTCACTGATTTTGTACGTCAGCTTCTGGATTCAACCGGGCTTCATCCCCAACCGATTCACCATGCTTTGGTTGGATTAATCCGGGAAAACAAGCTGGAAACCGTTATCACCACGGCCTATGACAATTTAATCGAACTGGCCTTTCGCGAAGCTGGGTACCCTTTGTCTGTCGTCATTTCTGATGGTGATCTACGTTTCACCCAACCTGGAGTCCCAACCCTCATCAAGCTATTTGGTGATCGACAGCAGCCAGCCAGCCTGGTTGTGACGGAACAGGACGAAAACTTATTGTTACACGGCCGTTTCCGGGAAAAAATCGACATGGTTGATGAAGTCCGCCGGGCGTTTCGCCGCCAGACTGTCTTATTCATCGGGGTCCATCTTCGCAGCTCAAGCGTGACCGCCCTATTTGATGAAGTGACCGGAGATCGTTTTCAGCTGCCGGCCTTCGCCATTGATCCGGATTTAACTGAAAGTGAGCGGACTGCCTGGCAGGGCAACCGGGGCCTGACTGTAATCAATCAGGATCCCGCCAATTTTATCCGCACTTTACTGGATGGTTAAAGAAAATGAAACCAACAACACCCGCAGCCTGGCTCATTTCAATTTGCTTAATAATTGGAACGGTTCTGTCTTCTGTCGCCTGCTCGGCCATTCCGCCCGCTAATGACGATCCACAAGCCAATCTTACCGCTCAAAAAGATACGGTAACCCGGACTCGAGGGGAAGATTCAACCGTCGTCGTTCCGGCAAATACGGCCGTTGAAATTCAGGTAAATGATGAAGTAGACGTTGATGAAGCAGGGCGCGGAATTTTGAGGCTTGCCAGCGGACTCCAGGTTGATATCTTCCGGGATACCACGCTCCAGCTAGAAAACTACCGGAGAGATCCCGGCGACATCCTTTTCATTACTTTACGGCAGGTTGCTGGCCATACCCAGACCGATCTCCAAGAAGAAATAAACGCCAACCTCGTGATCGTCACGGACTTTGCCACCATTACTAGCCTGGGTACTTCCTTCGCTATTTGCCATGATCCTGCCGCATTGACTTGCTTAGTTGTTCTAGAGGGCACAACGGAAGTGGAGGCCGAGGGCACCATTCTTACTGTTAATGGCGGGGAGGCTGCCTACATTTTCCCCGGAATGCCGCCAATTGGCCCCATTTGCGCCGACCTCGATCAGGTTGAAGAATGGCTCGATCAAAAGCGGGCGGCTCAAGATATTCCAGCCCTGGGCGAACTGGTCAGCAATTGGCCGCAAGTGCCCTGCGGTGAGCAAGTTGAAGTGGGTGGAACGGGTGCTCTTTCTACTCAAGGGATGGTCACAATAGACGCAGGGCAATACGAAGTTGGCTTGCAGAATGGTGGGGACACCCATCTTGCCCCACAGCAGGTTGAGTTAGCCGCCTACTGGATTGACATCTATGAGGTGACCAATGCCGACTATCTGGATTTTATTAATGCCACGGGTGCCCTCCATCCCATCGGCGGAATCGGAACGGCCAATCACCCAGTAAAAGGAGTAACCTGGGACGAAGCCGCCGCTTACTGTGCCTGGGTCAACAAACGGCTGCCCAGCGAAGCAGAATGGGAAGTGGCTGCGAGAGGTCCCGGTTCGCCCCCTTCACTATACCCGTGGGGTGATAACCCTATGGCCGATAACCAGGTCAATGAGCTCCCGCGCAGCGAAACCTATCCGGTGGGATCGCATGTCTTCAACCAAACTGTTTTTGGCGTCTTTGATATGGCAGGCAATGTTTGGGAATGGGTAGGAGATTCCTATGGTGGCCCCCCCTTAGGCACCCAGAAGATATTAAGGGGCGGGCGACACGGCCTCCTGACCGATATGGCCTATCGTCAGCTTATAGAACCCGATGCGGACCGATTTGTTCAGTTTGCCGGTTTTCGCTGTGCTGCAGACCTAGCTGAAGGAGAATAGCATGAAGAATCGTTTATTCCTCAGCATGTTATATAAAAGTTTAGTTCTATCTTTCATTTTTCTGCTGATCAGCTGCCGGGACGGGTCAACAGACACTTCCACCTCGCCGGATTCATCGGTTGGCATTTCCACGACGCCTGCTCCCCAGGTTGGAGCATCTTCCTCGGATGCTTCCGCTGTTCAAATAGCACCTGCATTACCGGGGCAGGTTCTTTACCAGGATGACTTTACCAATGTTGCCAGCGGCTGGCCCCTGGAACAAGAATTCGAAAATTATTATCTTGGATATCATGAGCCGGAATTTTATCATGTAGAAGTTCATGCCCCTGGCGACCGGGCCGTTGTGCCTCTGCCTAACCACCAATTTAGTGACTTCACTGTCGAAAGTGACGTATCAGTCTCCGTTGACAATACGGATACGAATGGTAATTTCATATACGGGTTGACCATTCGTCGTTCAGGAAATTTCTATTACGCCTTCGTGATCTCACCCCTTACCCAGAACTGGCAGGTCCTCAAAAGCGATCCGCAGAGAGTAACCGTGCTCGACCAGGGGAACGATTCTTCGCTCATGGGGTTGGTGCGCAATGATACCCTCCGAATTGACGCTGTTGGCCCAGAAATGACATTTTATGTTAACGGCCAAGTGGTCTCGCAGCTAACGGATTCAGACTACACCAACGGCGAAATCGGTTTCTTTAACGAAACCATCGAATCCACACAAGCCCACATTCATTTTGATGCCATTAAAGTTGGAGAATGGGTGGAATCATCGTCCGCGCCTGTGAGTCAGGATGAGACTACGGCCGTATTCTATGACGACGACTTTACCGATACCGCCAGCGGCTGGCCCACGGAGCTGGAGTTCGACAACGCTTATTTTGGGTATCACGAGCCAGATTATTATCACGTTGAAGTTTCAGTTCCGAGCGATCGGAAGATTGTGTCCCTGCCCGATCACCAGTTTGATAACTTCACGGTTGAAAGTAACGTCTTTGTTTGGGTAAGTAGTAGCGACATTTCTGGTGAGTTCATTTATGGCCTAATCGCCCGCCGCTCCGGCAATTTCTATTACGCCTTTGTGATTTCCCCATTTAGCAAGCGCTGGCAGATTCTAAAAAGTGAACCGTCAGGTTTAACAACGCTCGCTGAGGGTAACGACACTTCGATCCAGGGATTTGTGCAGAGCGACTTGCTCCGGATTGACGCTGAGGGATCAGATTTGGCTTTTCACATTAACGGGCATATGGTTGAACAACTAAACGATCCAAGTTTTACTGTCGGTGAAATTGGTTTCTACGTCGAAACCCAATCTTCGACATTGGCTCATATCCATTTCGATTCCCTGACCGTACGCCCGGCCGAGCTTGTGCAGTCGACTGTGACGATACAGTCAAATTCAACACAAACTGCTCCAGCACCAACAGCGATTGCTGTGCCCCAGGGAATGATCTTGATTCCCGGTGGCACTTTTCTCATGGGATCGTCCAATGGGCCTGAAAACGAGCAGCCGGAGCATGCCATTTCCCTGAGTACCTTTTTTATCGACCAGTTTGAAGTGAGCAATGCTCAATATCTTGAATGCGTGCGTGCTGGCAGCTGTAGCCAGACTGCATTTGCACATTCTTATACCCGGCCCAGCTACCGTAACAATCCTGACTATGAACATCACCCCGTGATTGGTGTGACCTGGTCACAAGCAGTGGCCTACTGTGCCTGGGCAAATAAGCGCCTCCCTACAGAAGCCGAATGGGAGTATGCAGCCAGCGGACCAAATAATTACATATGGCCCTGGGGCAATGAGTTTGATCCGCAGCTTTCAGCGGCAAGCGCCAAAGATACGCAACAGGTAACGAGTTACCCTGAAGGTGCCACACCCAGTGGCGTTTATAATATGGCGGGCAACGTCCTGGAATGGGTGCAGGATGCATTCAGTGAGACATTCTATGCAAATTCTCCAACCGAGAATCCAGTCGGGCCGGGCGATGGAGCCCTTCATATTTTCCGCGGTGGCAGCTTTGACAATCTGGATGGCAGTGCCTTTACAACAAGTCGACGCTATGTAAAACCCGGCACGACTGTAGATGTTGATATCGGCTTCCGCTGCGCCCAGGGAGTGCCGCCAAATGGCTAGCACGACGTTCCAACCCATAAACCGACCTCCGAGCAGGAATTCCTGAAGCATGATTGATATACCCGAAGAACTTTTAGATCAGGTGGAACGCGGCAATGTGTTGCTGTTCATTGGCGAACGTCTGGTGCGGGATGGTCACGGGGAAGTTTTGCTCGATCAACTTGTCCTGGAACTTGTCGAGCGGGCCGGTCTTGAAGCCCAAACTGAGTATTCTTTTCCCGAAGCAGCCCAAGCTTACGAGGACAAGGTAGGACGGCAGGCACTTGTCCAATTCATTCGGGATCGCCTGGAAGAGGAGGGGGACGAACCGCAAAAACCGCATCGCCTGATTGCCGATCTTTCTGAATGTATGGTTTTGGCAACAACCGCACTTAATCGGCGAATTGAACGAGCAATGGAAGAAAAATCTCGGCCATTGGCAGTTGTAACTGGCCAGGTAGATATTGCCTTCAGCGATGAAAACAAGGCAACGCTCTATAAGCTGCGGGGGACCCTTGACCAGCCAGAATCGCTAATTCTGACTGAGGATGACCATGAGGCGTTTTTTGACAATCAGGAGAGCCTTTCTGTGGTCTTGCAGGGATATCTGGCCCGCAAAACGATCCTTTTTATTGGCTATGATCTGGCCGACCCCCATTTTAAACGGCTCTATCGGAAAGTAACCGCCCCGCTTGGCGACTTTGCTCGGCGGGCCTATGGTTTTGGAGAAACGCCTTCACCCAATATTGCCCGTTGGGCCAAACGGCACGGTGTGGAGCTGATTGGTCTGCCGAACACCACCTTTTTGGAAGCGCTGGTGGAGCAGCTTGCCGCCAGGTCTCGACCGCACCCCACCGCCCCGCGTCGTCAAACGGCCGTTCCAGACATCATCATACCGGAACGGCCGTATAAGCTGCTTGATTTTTACGATACGGCCGATGCAGCCATCTTTTTCGGCCGCCAACAGGAGCAAGTGCTGCTAACCTCCCTTATCCATGCCCATCGGCTGGTAGTTTTGTACGGCGCGTCCGGAGTGGGCAAAACCTCCCTTCTGTTGGCCGGCATTCTGCCCGCGCTAAAGGAAACCACCGATCTTTATGAAATTTTGCACATTCGCACGCTCGACGACCCGGCAATGACGATTCGCCGCACCATCACGCGGCTGCTGCCTGAGATAGCCTTGCCCCACGACGGACCGCTCGACCTTTTTTTGGCTGAGGCAGCCAAAAGCTGGGGGCGCACGCTCGTGATCATTTTTGACCAGTTTGAAGCGTTCTTCGAACGGTTTAGCGCCGGGCAGCGGCAGGCATTTATCGCCGAATTGGGACAGCTGTACGAAGCGCGAGACATCCCCGTCAAGCTTCTATTTAGTCTACGTGAGGATTGGCTGGCGGCCATGGGGGAAGTTGAAGAACGAATTCCAGACATATTTCAAACCAGATTCCGCCTCCTTCCACTGGCCCGGGGAAATGCCCGTGAGGCGATCATTCGTCCGGTGGAATCGTTGCAGATGCGCTATGAACCCAAATTGGTCGAACAGCTGCTTGACGAGATGGTACAGTCGGAGGATACGGCCGTTATGCCGCCCCAACTACAGCTGGTTTGCGATGCCTTGTACGAACAGGCGATCCAGGCAGAGCGCACGGTGATTACCCTGACAGATTACCACGCCATCGGCGGCGCAAAAAATATCCTGAATCGGTATATTGAAACCGCCTTGCAGACCTTTGGTCATGAAGAGCGGGCGGTAGCGCGGCGGCTGCTGCAGGCACTTGTTACGTCTCAGGCAATCAAAGATGCGGTGACGGAAGAGGCGCTGGCGGCCAGGGTCGGCGCGGAAACATCTGTCATCTCCCCCATTCTGGCCCGACTGACTCAGCAGCGGCTGGTGCGCCGCATCGATGATGATAGCCGTTACGAACTGGCGCATGATGTTCTGGCGGCGGCCATTGCGGGCTGGATCAGCGGGGAGCAGCTGCGGATCAAAGAAGTTCGTGAAATGCTTTCCCGGGAATTTGCAGATTGGCAAAGGGATGCGGCCGTTTTCCCCGGCGCCAATAAATTTGAACAGATTAACCAGGTCAAAGAGGCGCTGACCTTTTCTGCTGAAGAAGCCGGCTTTCTGCTCAGGACGGCGCTCTTGTATGACCGGGAAGTGGTCTACTGGCTCACCCAGGTTAACAACTTGGAAAATCAGCGCGACATTGTACGAGAAATGGTGAGCTATCCAACACCGCACGTGCGGCAAACGGCCGTTCGGGAGTTATTTCCCTTCCCCCAGGCAGAGGTCACCGCAGAATTGATTCGAGTCACCCTGGAGGATGATGATAGGACGGTGCGTGAAACGGCCGCAGAAGCGCTCGCCTTTCGAAAAGGAACAGGCGATTTGCAGCCGCTGGTAGACAGCGCCATCAGCGGAAAAGGCCTTAACAGAAATAATGCTGTTCAGGCTCTGGCGGTTATCAATGAAGTCGCTGCCAAACGACTCGATGATTATCCGGGTGCCAGAGCGGGCTCTGTTTGGCGGGCACAAAGCCGCATGCGGTTGGCAGGTAATCGGAATCGATTGGTACGGCTGGCTTTGGCCGGGTCAGCTGGCGGAGCCGTCGGTTTCGCGCTGGCCTTTTCACCTCTCTTAATTCTCGCCTCCCTGAGACAACTTACTCGGACAAACCCCATCGACATTATCGTCACTATTCAGTTCTCAATTATGTACGGTGCCTTGGCCGGAGCCGGGCTTTTTCTCGGTTTCGGTCTGGGTGAGGTTTTTGCCACAGGACATCGTTTTAGGGGACGCCTGGCTGGTGGTCTGCTGCTAGGTGGGATCATCTTTCCCTGGGCGCTGCTCATCTTCTCCACGGGAAGTTTCTTTACGCTGGCTGGAACGCTTCTGTTTGGGATGATAACGGGGCTGGGGTTAACAATCCCTGCTGCCGTCAGTAAGAAACGGCCGTTCTGGCTGTTGAGTGGCACACTGGGTGGGGGCCTGGGATTAACCGTGTGGACGCTGCTCGGCTTTCCGCCCGCAGAAGCTTTGCCGCTCTGGATTCCGTTCTTGCTTGGAGGCTTCATCGGGCTTTCATTTGCCCTGGCTCTTTTTTATGTAGAAAATCATTGGCCATTCTTAAAAAGAACGCCTTTTCCCTGGCCACAAGGGCAAACCTCCAGCTCTGGTGAGGGATCTTTTTGAAAAAGATCAGCCCCAATTGCCTAGGCTGGGCTGCAAAACGATCTTTTGTCTGGAAAATCGTCAGGCTTTTTGATGCTGCTATAATCTTGGCATTATGACAAAAACGACCCCCCTTTGACCCTATTCCTTTACGCGCCCAGTTTCCTGCATTGCAGCTAGGAGTTGGTGGAAAGACGGCCGTCTACCTCGACGGCCTCGGCGGCACCCAGGTTCCCCAAAGTGTCATCGACGCCATGAGCGGATACCTGAGTCACGGTGGCAGTAATTCTGGCGGCCCTTTCCTCACTAGCCGTTA
>CBDUOF010000006.1:0-33571 GCA_965368765.1 uncultured Anaerolineae bacterium
CATCCGGTAATCGCTGGCGGTTTGCTGAGGAAAGTGGAGGGGGGAACGGCCGTAAATCCACCTGACCATACGCTTCCCGCACCAAAATGGTCACTTCAGTATCTGGTTGGCTCGCTAAAAAAGGAACCAGCGCCCGCCCGACAAAACCCGTTGCACCCGTTACTAAAATCTTCACAAGATCAAGAGAAAGAGTATCAAAGATTTCGCAGATAAAATCTTTTGAATCTGCGTGATCTTTGATGAAAATGCAGGTTCAAGGCACGCCTTGAACCTACGAGAGGTTCAAAAATTCGCGATACCAGGCCATTGTTTCAGCCAGACCGCTTTCCAGGGTGAATTGGGGTTCCCAACCGAGCATTCGGCCTGCTTTGTCGGAGTTTAGGTATTGATCCTGGATTTCGTTTTCCACTTCGTCCAGGATGATTGGCTCTAGTTTGGGATGGTCAGAGACGCGGATGATGGTTTGCACCACGTCCAGGGCGGTTTCTGGATGGCCCATGCCAAAGTTAAATGCCTGGCCACACAGTTCTGGCTTGCCGATTTGCTCGGCGGCCATGAGGTAGCCGCGCACGGCGTCTTTCACGTAGACAAAATCGCGCTTAAACGTGCCGTCTGAGCGGATAATCGGCCGTTCCCCCAATAGGACGCTGCGGATGGTGCCGGGCAAAATGCGGTTCCAGTTCAAATCGCCACCGCCGTACAGATTGGCGCAGCGGGTGACGATGACGGGCAGACCGTAGCTGTGCGCGTAGCTTTGCGAAATCAGGTCGGCACAGCTTTTGGAAACGTCGTATGGGTGGCGACCCTGCAGCGGCGCGGCTTCGTAGTAGGGGAGTTCGGGCTGATCGCCGTACGCTTTATCGCTGCTGGCAACAACCACGCCGCTGACAGTGGGGTTGCGTCGGGCCGCTTCCAGCAGCAGATACGTGCCGCGAATATTGGTCTCAAAAGTAGACATCGGGGCGCGGTTGGCAATGGTGACGATGGTTTGGGCGGCAAGATGGAAGATGACCTCGATTTCGTATTCGGCCAGGGTGCGCTCTAGCAAGTCGTAGTTGCATAGGTCGCCACGCACCACGGTGATCTTATCGATGGTGCCGGAGCGGACAAGCTGTGATTCAGGCACATAATCCCGGATTAACCCAACAATTTCGGCGCCCAGGTCGATGAGGGTGGTGGTCAGCCAGGAGCCTAGCAACCCGGTGCAGCCAGTGATAAATACGCGTTTTCCTTGCCAGAAGTTACTTTTCAATGTTTTTCTCCAAAAATGGAGATTGGTAATTGGGGATTAGAGGTTGTATGCTTTTGCTTAAATCTCTAATCTTCAATCTCTAATCTCTAAAGTCACCAGACTTGCCACGGCCGTTTTTCCTGCCACGCTTCCTTTAACGTAAGGGCGTCCTTGAGCGTTTTCATCGATTGCCAGTAGCCGGTGTGCTGGTAAAGCATGAGCTGCTGCTGCTGGGCCAGCTTCGGTAAAATGTCGCGCTCCAAGTCGAGCGTTTCCCTACTTTCAGCGCGGATAAGGTCAAGGACGGCCGTTTCAAACAGCATAAACCCACCATTGACCCAATACGGCAGCGTTGGCTTCTCCACAAATGCGGTAATCTGACCGCTGGCATCTGCCTCGACCTTGCCATATTGGGAGCGGAACTGAATGCCAGTGACGGTGGCCGTTTGGCCATGCTGCTCATGGAACTGGACCAGTTTAGCCAGATCGATATTGGCCACAGCTTCTCCGTAGGCGACAAAGAAACGGCCGTTACCCAAATAATCTGCCACCTTTGTCAGCCGCGCCGCCCGCTCTGTCTCTAAGCCTGTGTCTACCAGCGTCACTTCCCAGGGGGGATGCTCATATTCAGCGTTAAAGCTGACGGTTGGCTGCCTGTTGCTGCTGGTGGGGTCCGCCAATCGAATCGTAACGTCGCGTGTCATCGCCTCGTATTCCAAAAAGTAGCGCCGCACCTGGTCGGCCTGGTGCCCCAACGCCAAAATAAAGCGGTTGTGCCCATACGCCGAAAAAATGCGCATGACGTGCCACAGCAACGGCCGTCCGCCAATATCAACAAGTTCCTTCTTGGTGAGCGTATTGCCCATGCGCGTACCTTGTCCACCACACATGATCACGACTGGGATTTGAGACATAGTAATTGGAGATTGGAGATTGGAGATTTTGACTAAAAGTTAACCTCTCATCTCCAATCTCTAATCTCCTTTTTTCTGCTCCGCTTCCACCGCTGCCCGCAAATTTTTCACAAACGGCGGGTACACAATGCCCGCTTCCGTGACAATGCCGGTAACGTAACGATGGGGTGTGACGTCGAAGGCGGGGTTGCGGGCGGTGATGCCTGCCGGGGCGATTGATTTGCCAAAAACTTCCAGCACTTCTTCATCGCCGCGCTCTTCGATGGGAATGAGATCGCCATTTTCCAGCTCTAAATCCACCGTGCTGGTGGGCACGACGGGGTAGAAGGGGATGCCATTTTCCTTAGCCACCACCGCCAACTTGTAGGTGCCGATTTTGTTGGCGACGTCACCGTTTGCGGCCGTTCTATCTGAGCCGACCAGCACGATATCGACCTGTCCGGTGCGCATAAAATGCCCGGCGGCGTTGTCGGCGATGAGGTCGAAGGGAATGTTGCGCTGGTGCAGCTCCCAGGCGGTGAGGCGCGCACCTTGCAGCCGGGGGCGGGTTTCATCAACCAGGACGTGAATCTTTTTGCCCTGCTCATGCGCCGCAAACACAACGCCCAGGGCTGTGCCCCAATCGACGGTGGCTAAAGCGCCGGTGTTGCAATGGTGCAAAATCGTGTCGCCGTCGCTAATGAGTTCGGCGCCGTTGTAGGCCATGCGCTTGTTGAGCGCCACGTCTTCATCGGCCAGCATTTGCGCTTCGGCCAGAATGGCGTCGCGCACGTCATCGACGTTTTCTAATTCCTCGTTGGCCGCCACGCGCAGCATGCGGCGTACGCCCCAGGCCAGGTTTACGGCCGTTGGTCGGGCAGCGTTGAGGTGGGCAGCGGCCGTCTCTAAATCACGCAGCAAAGATAGCCGGTCTGTGGCGCTGGACTGTTGTGCCGCCAGGGCCATGCCAAACGCTGCTGCCGCACCGATGGCGGGTGCGCCGCGCACGTACATTTCGGTAATGCTGCGAGCCACTTCTTTGTAGTCGGTAAACTCGGAAATGACCAATTCCCAGGGCAGCTGCCGCTGGTCGATCATCTTGGTGCTGTGGGTATCATAGTCCCAAAAAACGGTTCTCATGGTTAGCCTTAAACGTACCTGTAAATTTCGGGCGAGATCATAACACAGCCGGTGGGGGACTGCCAGCGGGAGGATGAATGAGGAACAGTTGGGAGGAAATTAGGCGTTCATAAACGCTGAGCGTCACTGAATTTTTGTAAAGCGGAAATCATTCTGTTCGGATCACAACTAACTTATCCGTACCAGATTCTGCGCCCCACAGTTCACCTGGTCGGCCAAGAATCTGGCGGACGTTGGCTGATGGGCTGGGCAAAACAAAGGTCGTAAACGTTTCCCGTACCGGATCAAATAGCAGCAGCGCATTGTTGCCAAAATCGCTTAACCATATCTGATCTTGATCGTCTACAAAAATTGCATAGGGCATTGGATTGTTGCCAGGTAGCCGCCATTCGCGCCAACTGTCCGTCATGGGATCATATCTGGCGACCTGACCGGCGGTCCACTGGCTGACCCACAAAAAGCCTTGGGAATCTGCCCAAATACGCCGTGATCCCTGGTCGGGTGTAGGCGGTTCTAACACAGTCGCCGTTCGGCTCTCTGAATCAATTTGGGCGATGTGGCTGCCCGCCAATGAAGCGTAATACACCTCGCCGCCGGGCGTGACGGCGATGCCATACGGACCGCGCCCGCGTGGTGCCTGGAATAGTTCCACCTGGCCAACGGCTGGATCGAGACGGCCGTAAACCCCCGACTGCCCCGTGAACCAAAGAACACCCCGAGCATCAAAAACGGCCGTATTCAAATTGGTATACCCGCTCCCGGCTGGCAAAGGAAACAACATTACTTCTTCGGTAACAGGGTCTACGCGCACAATGGCATTCAATCCACCATCGGTGATCCAAGGGGCACCATCTGGTCCCACTATGACACCGTGAGGGGCGGAGCCATTGCCCAAAGGAATATGGTGCGTCTCACCAGTTTCGGGATCGAGCCGCCCCAGTGCCTCGGCCCGCTGAGCCGTGTACCACACCGACCCATCGGGTGCCGGAGCCACATCATGGGGACGAGACCCAGACGGCACTGGATACTCCTGTATCATCGGTGGGCGAGTCGGCTCAGGTATCTCTTCGGTTGGC
Source organism: uncultured Anaerolineae bacterium (assembly GCA_965368765.1). GTDB lineage: Bacteria > Chloroflexota > Anaerolineae > Promineifilales > Promineifilaceae > Leptofilum. Next base: position 4,341 of record CBDUOF010000006.1, read on the forward strand.
GACAGGCTAGATGATGTTTCACTGGTTGGGTCAATAGATATTGTTGCGGTTGCATTTATTTCCGTTGCGGAGGCTGGCTGCGGGTCAGAAGGAACGGGTTCATTGGTGGCGGTTGTTACAGCAGCGGAGGAAGCTGTCGGGGCAGGCGTTTCTGGGTCAGTGGCACAGCCTGGCAGCAGCCCCAAGGCAAGAAGCAGAAGTAGAATAGTTCTCCCTTTACTTGAAGGAGAAATGTGAGAGGGACTAACTATGTGTGTGGGCTTCGTGAATAAATTCAACGATTTCCTCTTTGGTTAAATTCAGGTCAATACCCTCGACATCCAGCGGTGAACCGCCCGGTGCTTAAGGCGTAATTAAAAAAGTTTGACCATCCCTGCGCTTTACGCATACCGCACCTTCACGCATTGCTTATTCCAACAGGGAGGCCAGATTTTGCCGCGCTATTTTGTGTAAGCTGCACCAGCCTTAATTTTTTAGGCTCGTTGGTGACTACAGCGATGAGTGCAAATGCTAGATTTGCCAATTCATATCATCTTCATTATACACACCGGGGTCACCTGATGAAATGCTGACGACAGTTGATCAATTTTTCGATCCGCAAGTCCAAAAAGTTAGAACTTGGCCGGATTCCAATCTATTAGAACTGCAACCTTGTTAGCAGATTTTGTAACTAAAAAACCTTCCAAACTATTTCCTGGAAAACACAATAGAGGCAGGTCTCAGACTTGCCCCTACTGCTAGAAACAGTTCAAGTTACCAACCTGGGGGAAGCCCCATATCTGGCTGGCTGAAGTCGCAGACGCCGTCCGGGAAGATTTGCTCCAAACGAGCCTGCTCAGCGGCCGTGGGCTGCCAGACGCCATACTCGCCGTTGGCAATGGCGTCGCTGACGGGCTGGAGGGCGCACTTGAAGATGCTGCCCTTAAACGGCCCACCTGCCACGATGCGCGATGTGGCATACACGGGGAACTGTACAGCACACGCGCCCGGCGGTTCGTCGTTGATGATGCCGTCCCAGACGTCGTCGCCGCTGGCGATTTCGTTGCCGAGTGCGTCGAAGCAGCGGTCGGTGGCCCGGCTGGGCTTATTGCCCGCCACGCCCAGTTCTGGATTGGCCTGGATGTTTGTCATCCATTCGTCAATCACCTGGAACGCTTCTGGCGTTTGGTCAAACACGGGGTTGCCATCCAGCGTGTCGGTAAACCAGATGACCTGGTTGCTGGCGTCGCCATCGTAATCCAGTAGGCGCAGACGGGAGGCAAACGATTGGTGTGAATTGTGCATGTCCAGCACCGGTTCCAGGTAATGCCGCCAATCAATGATCGGGATTTGCAGGTCGCCTATGAAGACGATACCGGATTCATAGGCGGCTTGAGCAGCTCTCATGTCTCCTTCGGTGCGCTGGGCGGGGGTCAGGCCACCGTCCGGGCTGAGCAGCTGGTTGCGCACGCTCCACGGGTCCCAATTGGTGAAATCGATCTGTCCGGGCGGGAAGAAGGGGGAGCCTTCCTGCACCATCTCCGGCTCATTTTTCCAGCCGCCAATGTTGGCATTCAAATTGAGAAATTCTTCAGGGGTGATGCTGCTGTTGGCGACGGCTTCCAAGCCGTACTGTACGCCGACGTTGTCCCACGGGCTGCGGGCGAAGCCGTCGTCGCCCACGCCGTAGATGTTGATTAGATCGCCGAAGTGGCTCCACTCAATCGCGGCGATGTCCGACAACGGCACGTACTGCTCCATGTTGTCGGCTGCGCCGTAGTTGGGGTTGAGCGCCAGCGGGGAGAGGCCGCGCCAGCCGTTGATGCATTCTGAGTTGCCCAGCGCCTGGGTGTATGGATTGACCACCGTGTCGCTGGCGTTCATTCCCTGGATGAGGGTGCGGTTGGACCACGTTTGCCAGCGTGGATTGGCGCCATCAGTAACGTCCATGTAATACTCCAGCAGTTCACAGTCACCCACATGGACAGCCTGGGTGATCATGTCCGGGTAAGAGTATTGGGGGATGGCGGCATCGATGAGTCCCTTGTGGTTTTGGCCATAAACATACTGCTGGATCGCGCCACCAGAGCCGCCAACGCCCACGGTGTAGATCGGGGTGTCGTACAGCTCAATGAAGCGCTCTTTGACCATCAGCGCCGTTTCGCCGCCGAGGACGAGGTTGTAATGCTCTCCCGCTTTGGTGCCAGTGGAGTAGGCGATGCCGTACCCCTGGCTGAGGCCATATTCGTACAACATGCGGGAACCGCTGGGGCTGCCCTGGGTGTGGCCAATGCCTACGCCGCCCTGGAAGTGATAGATAAGCTTGCCGTTCCAGGCGGCGGTAGAGTGGTCGTCGGGGCTGGTGTCGTTGGGGGCGAGCATGGCGAGGCTGTAGATGAAGCGGTTGATGGTGCCGCGCTCCCAGCGGACGATGTAATCGACGGTTTTGCCGTCCATGGTGGTGGTTTGGGCCATGTCAGACGGCCGTTCCTGCCCCAGCTCATATGGGTTCCAACTGCCGCTCGTGCTGCGATAGATGTAGACCACTAGCGTCTCGGCGCTGCAATCTTTGCTGTAGCCCACAATTTCATTGGTTAGATTGCCGTCCGCGTCGGTGGCGTAGACCGGAATGCCGGTGCTGTCGTTATCCACCAATGGCTGTCCCAGGCCATGATCCTGCACGGTGCAGACGAAGGGATGCTGCTGTGGTCCGGAGAAGATGGGACCGCTGATGGGGTGGTTGGTCAGGGTAAGTTCGGCGGGATACGGCCGTTGCCGTCCAAAACCAATTGCCCGTACCCGCACATTATTGTCGCCTAGTGCTAGATCATCAACGATGCCTGTGAGGGTGTTGGTGCCGGGAATCTGGCTGAAGTGGCTGCTCATTTCCTGCCGATTAACGGTAACGCTAACCCGATCCATGGGGAAGCCATATGGCACGTCGATATGAAGGCGTGCATTACCGCCTGTGACTTGATCGGGGGCGCTGGAAACGGCCGTTACCGCAAACGTGCCTGGATCGCGCACGGCCAGGACGGTGGTAGGCACGGTCAACAGCAGGGTGAGTAGCAAAAGCCACATCACAGTGCGGTTGCGCAGGCGCGTTTTTGACTGCCGGTTGGTGGTGGGAATGGGGTTCATGAAGACCTCCTTGTGGGGAATACGGCCGTTGCCGACCTGGGTGAAATAGTTGGGTGCTGTGCTGATAGTGTCAGCAGATCTAAGTACGAAGGGAAACCGGTTGCTGTGGCTGCAAGGACACAGTCGATAATTGGGAAGTCATTAATTGAACGAACGGCAAATTGTGTGCAAAAAGTTTAGCCGCTGACTTTTGTAGGGTCAACATTGTTCTGATTTGCACAATATCGGTGGGAAACGGCCGTTTCTTCCTGCTGTGCTAAAATTGGTGCTGTTTCAATTGGTTCAAAAGTGGAGTTTTGTGTGTTGCAGCCGAATCCTGATCATTTCATTTATAGCTGCCCGGTATGCCGCGAAGCGTTGGGGCTGAACGGCCGTTCCTTAAAGTGCGCCAACAATCATAGCTACGACATTGCCAAAGAAGGCTACGTGAACCTGCTGCTGGCCAACCAAAAGCGGTCCCTTGAACCGGGCGACAACAAAACGATGATCAGTCATCGCCGCCAATTTTTTGCTACCGGTTTGTATGCGCCCTTGTCAGAGGCCGTTAACGCGGCCGTCCTGCCGTTTATTGCTGGCCACGGCGGGGAGGGCGTTTTTAATTTGCTGGACAGCGGCTGTGGGGAAGGCTACTTTTTGCACGGGCTTGCGCAGGCGCTGGAAGAAGGCAAACGGCCGTATGCCCTCTACGGCATTGATATTTCCAAATTTGCTGTCAAGGCTGCGGCCAAGCAAAATAAATCTGTGCGGTGGGCAGTCGGGAGCAGCTTCGACTTGCCCGTGTTGCCAGGATCTGTCGATTTTATTCTCAATATGATGGCTCCGTTTAGTGAACAGGAGTTTGGACGGGTGTTGGGGGGAAACGGCCGTCTTTTAGTGGTCACGCCAGGTCCCAGGCACCTTTTCAGCTTGAGGCAGCAAATCTACGATAATGCGGAGGAACATACACCGTCCAGCAGCACCCTGCCCGGCTTTGCGTGGCGCGACTTAAAGCGTCTGCAGTATGAACGTGAGCTTGCAAACGAGGCAATTGTCAATCTATTTGTGATGACGCCCTATTCGTGGAATGCATCTTCTGCGACCCGGGAAAAAATTATGTCGCTGTCTAGGCTCAAGATAGAGGTTGATTTTAGATTAACTTTGTTCCAGAAAGCGGGTTAAGCGTCATTTATGGACAGCATAAGGGCTCCAGTTATTTCACGTTGACCACCCCATGTCGACAAGCTAGAATCAGCCCGTGCGAAAACCATCCCCTCTTAAACGATTTATCTTTTTTTCCAGCAGCCGCTGGCTGGCCCCGGGTATCGGATTGAAGCGTTGGCTGTTGGTTTTGGGATTAGGTACGGCCGTTTCTGGCCTTGCTATTGTGAACCTGCTCTTTTTGCTGGAGCGACAAGCCTGGCTGACGATGAATGTCTTTGAGATGTTAACGCTGCAATTTTTGCCGGCACCCTGGCATATTGTGCTGCCGCTGCTGCTCGGCGCGCTGCTCATTTTATGGAGTGTTCTGCAATTGGCCCGGTCGCTAATGGCACCATTTCAAGGGTTTGATGTAAATGTGGCAGAGCGCATCTACGAGCACAGCCTTCAGAAGCGTGGGCCGAACATTGTGGCCATAGGCGGCGGTACCGGGATGCCCAGCCTGCTGCGGGGCCTGACAGATCATACGCGTAACATTACGGCAATCGTGACCGTGGCCGATGACGGCGGGAGCAGCGGCCGTTTGCGGCGAGAGTTTGGCCTGCTGCCGCCGGGGGATTTTCGTAACAATATTGCTGCCCTGGCGCGGGATGAGGCATTGATGACCCAGGTGCTGCAGTATCGCTTTGGCGCTGCGCTGGGTGAAAACGGCCGTTCCGAGCTCCAGGGGCATGCTTTTGGAAATCTGCTGCTGGCGGCACTTACGGGCATCACCGGCAGCTTTGACGAGGCGCTGCTGGCAGCCGAGCGCGTGTTGGCGCTCCGCGGGCGTGTGTTGCCATCTACCCTGGCCGATGTGGCCCTGGAAGCCGATATTTTGCTGCCAGATGGCACGGTGCAGCGGGTGGTGGGGGAAAGTGCGATTCCTGAAGCGAACGGCCGTATCCAGCAAGTTCATTTGCAGCCCAGCAATGTAAAAGCGTATCCGGCGACGTTGCAAGCCATTTTTCAGGCAGACATTATTGTGATGGGGCCAGGTAGCTTGTACACGAGTATATTGCCCAATTTGCTGGTGCCGGATCTGGCTGAAGCCCTGCTGCACACCCGCGCACCTAAGATTTATATATGTAATCTTGCCACACAGCCCGGAGAGACGGATAATTACAGCGTTGCGGATCATGTCGCAACTCTTTTTCAGCATATTCCCACTGGTTGCCTGGATATGGTAATCGCCAATGATAACCTATCTGTTCCCCCCACTAAAGGAGGCGGTAATACAATTTATGTAAAGCTCACGCCGCCACCAAATTTGCCGATGAAAACGGCCGATTTGGTTGATGAATCCAGGCCCTGGCGGCATGATGGCGCAAAGTTGGCACGGGTCGTAATGGGTCTGCTATCATGATACCTGACGCACGATGGTATGACATTTGACCCTCAACGATGGCTGGTTTAAGCAGTATAGTAAGCGGCGGAAAAAAGAAAAGACAACGAGCATCATCTTTTGCTGTTTACGACGATATTTTGTTAGGAACAAATTCACTAAAGGAGAAATCCATGTCAATTAAGATCGGTATTAATGGGTTCGGCCGTATTGGCCGACAGGTTTATAAGGCGATTTACGAAAATTATAAGGGTGTCTTGGATGTTGAAGGCATTAATGATTTGTGGCCAGTTGAGACAAACGCCCACATGCTGAAATATGATTCGACGTACGGCCGTTTCCCGGGCGAAGTTGAAACAAAAGATGGCAGCATCTATGTGGATGGCGAAAAGCTTAACACGTTTGCTGAGCGTGATCCTGCCAAGCTGCCCTGGGGCGAACTGGGTGTAGACATTGTGCTGGAATGCACGGGCATCTTCCGTGACCGCGACAGTGCCAGCAAGCATCTGGATGCTGGTGCCAAAAAAGTGATTATCTCTGCTCCAGGTAAAGGCATGGATGCCACGTTTGTTTTGGGCGTGAACGAGGAGACCTATGATCCGGCTGCTCACCACATCATCTCCAACGCAAGCTGCACGACCAACTGCCTGGCACCCGCCGCCAAGGTGCTGCATGAGACGTTTGGCATTGAACATGCCCTTATGACCACCATCCACGCTGTGACCAACGGTCAGGCGATTCTGGACGTTGCCAGCAAAGATTTGCGTCGGGCACGTACCGCCTTTACCAACATCATTCCCACCACGACGGGCGCAGCCAAAGCAGTTGGCCTGGTGTTGCCAGAGCTGGCCGGAAAGATCAACGGCATGGCAATGCGTGTACCAGTGGTAACGGGTTCGGTGACGGATATTACGGCCGTTCTCTCACGCAATACCACGGTTGAAGAAGTCAACGCTGCTTTCGAAGCTGCCTCCAAGAGTGGTGGCTGGTTGGGCAAGGTGCTAGACTACACCGAAGATCCAATCGTCTCCAGCGACATCGTGGGCCATCCCGCTTCCTCCACTATTGACGCCCTTTCTACCGATATGATGGGTGGCAATATGGTTAAAGTGGTCACCTGGTACGATAACGAATGGGGCTACTCCATGCGTCTGGCAGACCTGACTGCTTTTGTAGCTGAAAAACTGTAACCTCAAAAATGGAGATTGGAGCGTGGAGATTAGAACTCTCATTCCCCATTCTCTAATCTCCACGCTCATTAAATGGAACTTAAACAACTCGAAGCCCTTATGCATGACTTTGTACGAAGCAAGGGCTGGTATGACGAAAACTCCCCCAAAGCACAAACTCCCCGTAATCTAGCGGCTTCGCTGGCAATTGAAGCTGCCGAGGTGCTAGAACATTTTCAATGGCGTGGCGATGTCGCCCGGCCTGATGCGCTGGCTGGTGAACTCGCCGACGTTGCGCTCTATTTGCTCCAGCTTGCCAGCGTCACTCAGATTGATTTGGAAGATGCGATTTTGCAGAAATTGGCTGTAAATCAGCACCGTGAATGGCCTGACCCATGAAAATATTGGCAGTCAGCGACCGGGTAATGGAGCATCTTTACTGTAGTGATGTGCGGACGAAGTATCCCAATGTTGATCTGATTATTGGCTGTGGCGATCTGCCGTTTTACTATTTGGAATTCTTGGTTTCAGCGCTGGATCGGCGGTTGGTGTATGTGCGGGGCAACCATGACAAGGGGCCGCAATACACGATGGAAGGGCGCGTGGTTCAGCAAGTACAGGGCGGGGACGATATTCACGGCCGTTCGGTGAAGCGAGATGGCTTGCTGTTGGCCGGTTTGGAGGGGTCGATGCGCTATCGGCCCCATGCACCCTTTATGTATACCGAGTCAGAAATGCGCTATCAGATTGCCCAGTTGCTGCCGGTGCTGTTGCGGAATAAGCTGCGATACGGCCGTTTTCTGGACATCCTCGTCGCCCATTCTCCGCCGTTTAACATTCATGACAGGCCAGACTTGCCTCATACCGGCTTCAAAATTATGCGCAATTTGCTGCAATGGGTGAAGCCGCGCTATATGCTGCATGGGCATATTCACATTTATCGGCGCGATGCCGTCACCGTGACGAAGTTTGAAGAGACCACCATCATTAACGTATACCCCTACTGTTTTCTAGACTTTCATAACCCGCCCACCGGGCCTCATGCCCCCAAACTTCTTTGACCCCATTTGCGAAGCCGTTCCCGAAATTTGTTGACGGCCGTTTCCAGCCGACGTACACTGAAGTAGTCAACAATTTGCTCTAACAGGTTACTTTACTTTAGAAGGAGACGCTTCCATGTTTGCCAAGCTGGGAGCCAGAGTGAATGTGCAGCAATCGTTTGCTCCGGCGGTCCACTACCTCAAGCGCCCCGTGCGCCTGTTTCGCACCTACGATCGCGTTAATTTGCGCCCCGACATCATTGCCGGCTTAACCGTTGCCGTCATTTTGCTGCCTCAATCTATCGCCTTTACGTTGGTGGCTGAACTGCCACCACAAATGGGACTGTATGCTGCTATTTTGGGCGCGATTGTGGGGGCGCTGTGGGGATCGTCTAACCAGATGCACACTGGCCCTGCCAACGCCATTTCTTTGCTGATTGCCAGCTCATTAACGGCCGTTGTTGCCCCTGGTACGCCGCAGTTTGCCATTGCGGCCGGGCTTATGGCAGTAATGGTGGGGGTTTTTCAGCTGGGCATGGGATTGGTGCGCCTGGGTATGTTGGTGAACTTTGTCTCCCATTCCGTTATTGTTGGGTTTGCCAGCGGGGCGGGGGTGCTCATTGCTATTAAACAGTTTCAGCCGCTGTTGGGTTTGCCGTCCGCCGGGTCTGGCACCATTGCGACGGTGGTCAATGTCGTTGGCAATTTTTCGGCGCTGCACGGCCCGACGGCCGCTATTGGCACCGGCACCATGCTGCTGATCGTTATTTTAAGGCGCTTAAAAGTGCGACTGCCGATTCCCTTGCTGGTTATGGTTATCGCTTCACTGGCGGTTTATTTATTGGGGCTGGACGAACAAAACGTTGCTGTCATTGGTCAACTGCCAGCCAAGCTGCCCCCGTTGGCCGATCTGCCCTTCTTTAACCTGGAGCTGATTAGCCGATTGTCGGCGGGAGCGCTGGCCGTGGGTGCAATTGGCCTGGTAGAAACGGCCGCAATTACGCGTTCTGTGGCGACTCAGACTGGGCAGCGTCTGGACAGCAACCAGGAGTTTGTGGGGCAGGGGATGGCCAATATTTTTATGGGTTTGTTTTCTGGCTATTCTGGCGCCGGGTCATTTTCGCGAACGGCCGTTAACTTCAAAGCGGGTGCACAAACGCCTATGGCCGCAATCTTCTCCGGCATTTTTATGGTGATCGCCATGTTTACCCTGGCGCCGCTGGCAGCGTACCTCCCCATTTCAGCGCTGTCTGGCGTCTTGATTGTGACCGGGTATGGCATGATTGACCAGAAAGAGATTGCTCGCATCTGGCGCAGCCATGCTGGCGACGCCGCGATCATGGTGAGTACACTGGTTGGAACGCTCTTTTTAGATATTGAATTTGCGGTGCTGCTTGGCATTATCCTTTCACTTGCATTGTACATAGTTCGCACCAGTGCCCCGCGGATTCAGGCGGTACTGCCGGATGAAAAGTTCAACCATTTTGTGTATCGGCCAGATAAAGAGCCTTGCCCCCAAATGGCAATCATTGAGATTTATGGCGATCTTTACTTTGGCGCAGTCAATTACGTGGAAGAGTTCATCACCACCTATGCCGATGCCCACTCAGAGCAGCGCTTTCTGTTGCTGCGGCTGGATCACGTGAACACCTGCGATTTTAGCGGTATTCATATGCTCGAGGGGTTAGTGCGTACTTACCGAGAGCGCGGTGGGGATGTGTATTTAGTAGGCACAAACTATCGCGTGCAGCAGATGATTTTTTCTTCAGACTTTGATGCCTTTCTGGGGGTAGGCCACCTCCTAGATGAAGATGAGGCAATTGGGTATCTTTTCAATCAGCATCTTGATCCGGCCGTGTGCATTTATGAGTGTCCGCTTCGCGCCTTTCGGGAGTGTCAGAATCTGCCCAAGCGTATTGATCTGGCAGATATTCCCTTGATTGTTGAAACAGAAACGGACCATATCATGATGGTGGAGGCCATGCAATTATGGTCATGGCTTCATCCTGCCTCGAAAAACGGTTCGGCAGGCGATGAAAATGGGTTAACAGCGGTTGCCGCTCCCATGCCGTATGTGGTTGATGTGCGCGAACCGCGCGAATATAGTCAGGGTCACATTGCTGAAGCCGAGCTGGTGCCATTGCCGGAAATATTGTCGGACAAGGTAAAGCTGCCGCCCGACAAGCAGATCGTGCTGGTATGCCGCAGTGGGCGACGCAGCAGACGGGCCGCCGCTGCCTTGCAGCGCATTGGTTGTATGAATGTGCAGATATTACAGGGGGGGATGCTGGCCTGGAGTGCGGCTGGCTTGCTGGAAGCGATGGATTTCTAAGTGGGTGTCTGGGTGAGTGACCCGTCAAACGGTTGCCAGGCATCGGAGCAGATTTTTGGGGCAGTAATGGGGCAATATGATGAATGGTTTCGATGAACAACTTTCGCGCAATATTGGTCTGGATTTGGTGCGGGTGACAGAAACGGCCGCTTTGGCAGCTGGCCATTGGATGGGGTCAGGTGATTTTGCCAATGCCCATCGGGCGGCCACCCGGGCAATGGCAGATTCACTGAATGCGTTGGAGATGAACGGCCGTATCGTGATTGGGGAAGAGAATCGGCTGGGAGAAGATTCGCCCTTGTGCAGCGGCCAATCGATTGGCACAGGGAACGGCCCAGAAGTGGACGTTCTGGTAGATCCTATTGACGGGACCAACTTGCTTATTCACGGTAAACCCGGGGCGATTTCTGTCGTGGGCATTGCCCCTAGAGGAACCATCTGGTCACCCGTACCGGCTGCCTACATGGAGAAGATTGTGGTAGACCGCGAAGCGGCCGTTGCCTTGGTACCACAATGCCTCGATGCCCCTGCCGCCTGGACGTTGGCCCTCATTGCCCGTCAAAAAAACAAAGCCGTTCGTGATCTATCCGTTATTGTGCTGGATCGACCGCGACACAAAGATTTAATCAATGAGATTCGGGAAAGTGGGGCGCGAGTGATGCTGCGCGATGAGGGGGACGCTGAAGGAGCGCTCATCGCTGGTACAGCCGACACAGACGTCGATGTGCTCATGGGGATTGGCGGTGTGTCGCAGGGCGTGTTGGCGGCCTGTGCTGTCAAAGCGTCGGGAGGCGGAATGCTGGCCCGCTTGCGTCCGCAAAACGCGGCAGAACGCGAAAATATTCAGCGTGCCGGGCTGGATGAAAAGCTGATTCTTACCTGCAAAGGATTGGTAAAAAGCAACCAAATCTTTTTTGCGGCAACCAGTATCACAGACAGTGCCCTGCTGCGCGCTATGCAGTTCCGCAACAACTACGCTGTTACCCATTCCCTGCTTATCCGTTCAGAAACCGGCACCCGCCGCTTTATTCAGGCAGAACATGGTGCCCATCTCTAACAGCCATTTACGCATCGCTTGCTGCGTTGGCCTCGTCAGGTGGGCGTATGCCGTACGATTCCAGAGTTTCCCGATGGAACAGCCAGGCTAAACCCAACAGCGGCTGGAGCAAGGGGAAGAAGGCATAATCAATGCCAAACAATCGCCAAACGGTGCTGCCGATGAGCTCCGGATTGAGAATGCTGACTGTGCCCACCAGCACTGTCATTAAGGTTTCAAACCCCAATACAAGAACGGAGAGCCACCACGCCCAGCGGCGACGGTAGGCAAAGCCAACAGTCGCTGTTAGATAGCAGAGTGCAGCAACGCCACTGAGGGCAGGCCCAATGTAGCTCACGACATCTTCCTTGAGGAATAGCTGGTAGAGGGAGCGAAAGCCAGTTGACAGGGCCAGGACAGGGTAAGAAATTGCCAAAACGGTCCCGGCCCGGCGAATAAATGGGGATCGAATGTCCTTTGGTAAGTTCGAGTTGAATGTATCTTGGTTCATAAGGGCTGATTTTAGCACGAACGGCCGTTTCCACCTTACTGAATTGTCCGAATAAACTGCAAGTATAAGTAGTGCCTTATGCTGCCTACGCCGGGCAACAACTTTCGCTTTACCGAAGTCCAGACTTAGGAAAAGTCAAACGCAATCGTTGGTATTAGATTAAGATAAAGCAATTCTGAGTAGTTAGTGCGATATCATAAAAATGAGGAAAGCATGGATCAAACACCGAATCAAAATACGGCCGACTTTGAGCACCCCCTGCCACCAAGTGGTACCGACCTGGAGCATGTTTGGGAGTTCGCAGGTCAACATTTGGATAGTGGTAACTTTACAAATGCCATGATCCATTTTTACCGGGGCGAAATGAGCCGGTCAAACTCCTGGCGGCAGCGTTTGGATGCCACGACCAACTGGGCCGTGATTACAACCGGTGCGGCACTTACTTTTGTGTTTAGTGATCCCAATAACACAGCCTCAATCTTGCTGATTGATTCTCTTTTTGTATTGCTCTTCTTGTTTATAGAGGCGCGCCGCTATCGATATTATGAGTTGTGGACTTACCGCGTGCGGGTCATGGAGAAGAACTTTTTTGTGGGTTTGCTCTCACCGCCATTTATGCCCCATGCCGAATGGGCCGACAAAATTACCGACAGCTTAAACAATCCACGCTTCCCGATTGGTCTCCTGGAGGCGCTGGGACGCCGTTACCGTCGGAATTATGCGCCGATTTTTTTATTGTTAGCCGGTAGTTGGGTTGGAAAGATTTATATGCATCCGACCGCCGCCGAAGATATGGCTGACTTTGTACACCGTTCCGCGATGGGGCTGTTTCCGGGATGGTTGGTGTTAAGCGTTGGGGTTATCTTCAACGGGGCGCTTATTGCTCTTGGCATTTTTACTACAGGCCTGCAGCAGTCTCAGGGCGAAGTGCTTTCAGATACGTCTCGGTGGAACAATTTTCTGGAGCGATTGCGACACGTGACTTGGGATACGTTTGAAACGGAATTACCGCGCCTGGCGCGTTTTGATACCCGCAAGCAGCTCGCTTACGTTATCTCTGACAAAATTGATGAAGTGAGCAAGCTGTTGATGAAAGATTTAGGGCGAGGGGTTACATTAATTAATGCCAAAGGCATGTACACTGGCAAGGAGCACGGCGTCTTGATGTGTGCTTTGGAAACGCGGCAAAAGGCACTGCTTAAGCGGCTGGTTTATCAGGCTGACCCCGAAGCTTTTGTGATCTTGACCCCAGCAGAAGATGTGCGCGGCGGCGGATTTCGGCCGTTAGAAACATAGAATGAGGAACCCCATGTCTGACTATGATTCTGGAAACGACCCGTTGGTTGCCATGCCAGACCGAAAACGGCCTGGTGGCTGCCGCATTGTTTTGACTTTGCTGATTGTGTTTGCCTTGTTAGGGGGCTCTGCCAGCGGGGCCATTTGGTTCTTTTTCTTCCGGGAGCAACCGCAACAGGTTGAACAAGAGCCATTGGTGATGCGCGATACGGCCGTTTCCACCGAAACACCCAGTAAGGAAGCAGGGTCTGACGCTGATTTAGACGTAGAAGCTGAGGTTGCCGCGACGGCCGTTGCCCAGCTAGCAATAACCGGCGAGGCAATCAATCGCATCGTGTATATCAATATATCTGGCCAGATCGTTTCCTTACAGCCAAATGGCAGTGATGCGCGCCAATTGACCGATGCACAGCAGCGGTTCCAGTTCCCCGCCTGGTCGCCGGACGGGCATTCTATAGCTGCAGTCGGCACAGACCGCACTGGTGCCGGGCTGTTTGTCTTGGCTGATCAGCTAAACGAAGGAGAAATTGCCCCCAAACCGCTTTACGCAGACGCGCGAAATACACCTTTTTACCTTTACTGGTCCCCAGACAGTCATCAGGTGAGCTTTTTAGCCGGCCATCCCGATGGGATGGGGCTGCACCTTGTGGCGGCCGATGGCTCAGGCGACAGTCGCCTGCTCACCGTAGGCGGGCCACTTTACTGGCAGTGGAGTGCCGACAGCCGCCAGATGTTACTGCATAGTGGCTTTGCTGGAGAGGATGCCCGTCTGGAGCTGATAGAGGCAGATGGAGATGGCTCTGGTGAGGCTTTGGCAGCGCCAGGCTTTTTCCAGGTGCCGGGCATTTCGGTAGACGGCCGTTATCTGGCCTATGCCGAAGAAATCAGCGGCGTCAGCAGCCGTCTGGTTATTGTAGATACGCAATCAGACGCCGTAGAGCGACAGCGCCATGCCGGATTGGTGGCGATGGCCTGGAGTCCGACGGAAAATCAGCTGGCTTTTACCAACGGCACTGACCCGGAAGACAGGAGTTTCATCGGCCCGCTGCGGCTGATGAATGCAGCTACCGGCGAGGTGCGGGTCCTCAGCCAAGAACCGATCATCGCCTTTTTTTGGTCGCCAAACGGCCGTTATCTAGCTGCCATCAGCGTGGCGCGCAGCGGCGAGGGGGACATCAATGTGCAAGCCAACAAGGACGCTGCCAGCAAACCCGGCCAGCAGCAAAACTTGCCTCGGCTGCGCCTGCTTGTCTTTGATGTGGCTACCGACGAAGGGCGCCTCCTGTTTGATTTTGTGCCGACATTTACCTTTGCCACCCAATTTCTGCCCTTTTTCGATCAATATGCACTGAGCCATCGTCTTTGGTCCCCAAGCAGCGATGCTTTGGTTTTGGCGATGGTGGAAAACGGCCGAAATGAAATTAACGTGATCAACATTGCCACGGGCCAAAAGCGTTTCCTTGCCGAAGGGCTGATGCCATTCTGGAGTCCGCGCTAAAGTTTCGCCTAGATGGGTAACTGTTGGTATCCTCACAGTGGTCCTACTTAACAATGAACTTCACCGGATTGAGACAAAAAGCAGGGATTTTGAGGATATAGGTTATGAAAAACGGGAATGCGTTTCGTGCCTTTCGCGATGAGGCCGTGCAATATTTAGCTGGCTTAAAGGTGGTTATCTATTACGCTGAACCCATCCCCTCGAGCACAGATGAGCGAATGAAGGCTCTGGTCGGTCGGTTCTTGCGGGGAACGGCCGTTGAACAAGAACAATTTCAACTCAAGTTAGCCCCAGCACATCGCTCTCTGTTTGGCATTTATGGTCATCGGGCTGCGACACTTTCTGTACGGCAAAATAGTCGTGACTGGCTGTTTAGTGGCTTGATAGGTGCTGTCATTGCAAATTTCGTCATCCCGCCAAAGCGAAACGTAGATGTGAGCCTGGCGGTATACCATCACTGCGCCCAGACAATTGCAGTTTCCCCGGAGGCACTTTTTGCTGAAGCCGCACAGTACGCTCAGCCCGTTTTGGCACAAAAGCTGTCTGCCTTTGGCCGTCGCGCCGATATCAGCTTGAGAAAATATGGTTGGCAAGAACAAAAAACGCCAGAAGGCGTTCGATACAAATTTTCCTGGTAACTCCGCATAGCAATTCCACCGCACCCACTTTTATTTAGTCACACCTCTGCAATATTTTGTCCATCTGCCGCTTCCGAGAGGGCTACGTTAGGCACGCGGTGCCAAGCTTTAGCCGATTTAACAAATCGTGCAGTTTATAATTTTTACGGGAGAAAAGTAAGCTAATGAGTAGTTTTTATGAGGATCAGGTCGCTTTGGTAACGGGGGGCGCGCAGGGAATTGGGTGGGCCATTGCGCAGGCGTTGGCGGATCATGGCGCACAGGTGTTTCTCTGTGACATATCTGAAGCGCATCTGGCCAAGGCGAAAGCAGAAACGGCCGTTTCTGCCTGGGCCGATCAGATTCATTTTGCGGTTTGTGATGTATCGGATCAGGCAGCGGTTAAGGCCTGGATATCGGCCGTTCATCAGCAAAACGGCCGTATCGACATCTTGATAAACAATGCGGTTTACGCGCGGTGGGAGCTGGCCGAGAAAATGCCCACGTCCGATGTGGAAAAAATGATGCAGGTAGGTTACCTGGGCTTCATACACACTATGCAGGCGGTGTTACCAATCATGCAGCAAGCGGGTCGAGGCCAATTGGTGAATATTGGCTCATCGGTCGGACGCCTCTATGTAACGCCCTTCACGGCAGGCTATAGCGCTATGAAGGCCGCCGTTGATGCCTATACCCAGATTTTGCAAATGGAAATGGCGCAGTCGCCCATTCATGTCATGTTGGTTCGTCCTGGCGCCGTCGCCGGTACCAACTTTTTCCGACATCAGGTTTCGTCTGCCATGATGCCTCGCCTAGGCGACATTATTCCGTTCATAACCCCACCCTATGTCGCCCGCGCAGTCGTCCGCGGCATGCGTCACCAGCGCGCCATTGTGAATGTTCCCGGCTATTTGGGGATATTGTTTGCCTTTTTTGCATTGATTCCCAATACGGTGCGCTGGCTTATGGGGCTGGGTGGCAACGGCCGTCTGGATTATGGCGACGTGAGCTGGCAATATCGCCCTAACAAACAGTAGTTGCTTGCCTTCGTCACAACGGGCTACAATGAGTCCATCAAAATTATGCGGGAGAGTACCACTATGAATGTTCGTTGCAACTATTGTCGCCAATCATTTAACCTTGGCCGAGATTATTTGGTTGAGGCCCTGGCCAAGGCGACTAAAAAAGGGCACAAATATCACACGGTAGAATGTATCAACTGTCGCAAGGCCATTAAAGTTTCTGTGCCGCAAATGCAGCGGTTTGCCCCTGAGACCGACGCGGAAGATGAAGAACAGACAGACGGCTGACGACCGTCTTAGCGGTGGTAAAGCTGCTGTTGCTGGATGTAAGCTGATACAGCCGTAGGCAGTAAATAATGTGCCGTGTGGCCGGCGCTTAGCCAGGCGCGAATGGCCGACGCAGAAAGGGAAAGGGTGGGGCCAGACAAGAGATCGACGGCCGTTTTGATGTTGGGAACGGCCGTTGACAATGCTGTCCACTCGATCACTTCGCCAGGGCGAGGGAGCACCGCCAGCCGGCAAAGCGATATCAGCTTGCTTGGCTCAGTCCACGTTGGCAAATCACGTAGAGAATCCCCGCCCAGCAACAGCCAGAAGTGTGCGGTTGGGTAGGCTTGCCGCAGCATTGGCAGCAAAGACACGGTGCGGTGTGGTGGAGGGCGTTGACAATCAGTTTCATCTAAAAAAAAATAGGAATTATTTTGAATAGCCAGGGACACCATCTGAACACGGTGGGAAACGGCCGTAACCTGTTGACCCCTTTTATGGGGCGGTTGCCCAACCGGCAAAAAAAGCACTTTGTCTAGCCCGAGCTGATTCCTGGCAGTCTCGCCCAGCCACAAGTGGCCCCAATGTGGCGGGTCAAAAGTCCCCCCGAGCAAACCAATTTTCGGCCGTTTACTCACCCCACTCCAGCTCTTCATCCCCAATATACACAATATCGCCTACCGAAACGCCTGCCTTTTCCAATTCCTTGGAAATGCCCATTGAATCCAGGATCTTTTGGAAACGCACCAGGGTCGAATCAAACTCAAAGTAAGTCATGGAGGCGACACGCTCAATCTGTTTGCCACGCACCCGCCAGCCAAATCCTTCTCGTTCAATCACAAAGCCTTCTTCATCTCCGGCCCGGATAACCGCAATGTCTTCTTCGTGGCGCGCCTTCGCCGGGGGCGCCTCATCCAGCATGCGCCGCACCTGGAAGAGCATCTCGCGCACGTTTTGCTGGGTCACAGCAGAGATAGAGATGAACGAATAGCCGGCTTTCTTAACTTCTTCCTCGATGAGAGGTTCCCAGGCAATAGCGTCCGGCAAATCCATCTTGTTGAGCACAACCAACTGCGGCCGTTCTTCCAGCGCAATATCATACAGTGCCAACTCTTGATTGATCATTGCCCAATCTTCCAGCGGCTCTTTTGCCGCACCGTCCAGGAGGTGAATAAGCACGCGAGTTCGCTCTACGTGACGCAAAAAGTCGTGCCCCAGGCCAATGCCACTGGCAGCGCCTTCAATAAGCCCTGGAATATCTGCCACCACAAATGTTTCAAAATCATCTAATTCCACAACACCCAAATTTGGCTGCAATGTGGTAAATGGATAGTTAGCCACCTTGGGAGTTGCCCCGCTAATTACCGAGAGCAACGTCGATTTGCCCGCATTAGGTACTCCTACGACCCCCACATCGGCAATCAGCTTCAACTCCAGCGTCACCCACATTTCCTCACCCGGCTCGCCACGTTCAGCAATGCGCGGTGCTTGATTGACGCTGTTGGTGAAGTGCGTATTGCCTCGGCCACCTCGGCCGCCTTCCAGCAACGTCACTTCCTGTTCCTCTGACGTGATGTCTGCCAACACGTCTCCTGTTTCGGCATCGCGGATCACGGTTCCGGCTGGAACCTCTATTCGCAGCGTCTCGCCCCGTTTGCCATTTCGCCGTTGCGTGCCGCCATGCGTGCCATGCTCTGCCCTAAAATGTGCCTGGCGGTTGAAACGCATAAGGCTGTTGAGATGGCGACTTGCCGCGAATACAATGGCGCCGCCATTGCCGCCGTCGCCACCGTCTGGCCCACCATAAGGTACGTGCTTTTCGCGGCGAAAACTGAGCATGCCGTCGCCGCCGTTGCCGCTGCGAAGATAAATTTTAGCTTGATCAAAAAACATAGTTTTTACTTTCTTTTTGGAGGTACGCAGCCTATTCTGTCATATCAAGGTGTACAGGCGTTACTGTTCCGTTCTGTTCACCTTATTAGCGCGTAAAACCCAATGCTATTGCTTGTCTGGAGAATCTAAGAGTTGTTGTAAGGCACTCAGCCGAGGATCAACCGGATCTGGTTTACAGCCGCAATCAGCCTCGTTCAAATTTTGACCGCATTCCAGGCACAATCCCTGGCAATCTGGTCGGCAAATGGGCTGAATTGGTGTTTCCAAAACGGTTAGTTCGCGCACCAGAGGCGCCAAATCAATATACCCATCATCACCGATCCCGTATTCACCCTTAGGCGCCGTGTGGAGCGGATAGTAGAAAAGATCATCCAACTTCAGGTCGATGGGGACTGTTGCTTCTTCTAAACAGCGCACACAATGCTCTAGCAGCGTGCTGCTAAGCGTGCCTCTCAGGTAAACACCTTCTGAGGTGCGCGTGGCGGTGAATGTGCCTGCCAGTGGGCTTAATGTTAAATCTTCCACCTGAATGGTGGGATATGCTAACTCAATTGTCCGACTGGTGCCTAAGGACGCCTCTAAAAAGAAGCCAAAATTAAAGCGCAGTCGAGAAGGGCGTTTATTTATCATGGGGTTCCCTCCCTTCGGTTAAATTTAAGTATGGAGTATAACATACGCGCATTGAAAGAAGAAAAAAGCTCATCTCTTTTTTAACAGATACAGGAGCATAATGATGACAAGACTACTTGTGGCAACCCACAACAAAGGCAAGGTGGCTGAGTTTGCTGACATGCTGAAGGATATGGCGATTGAGTGGCTAAGCTTGGATGATGTTGGTATTGGGCAAGATGTTGAGGAAACGGGCAGTACGTTTCGGGAGAATAGTGTCCTAAAGGCCAAAGCGTATGCCGCAGAAACAGGATTGCTAACGTTAGCCGATGATTCTGGGTTGGAGGTAGATGCATTGGCTGGTGCACCTGGCGTGTATACGGCGCGGTACGGGGGTGCTGGTTTAACGGCCGTTCAGCGATACCAAAAATTACTCGACGAGCTTAGGACCGTGCCTGAGCCGCAGCGGACAGCGCGTTTTCGCTGCGTTATTGTGTTGATGGCACCGGATGGCAATATTCTAGGTGAGGCAGAAGGCGTGTGCGAAGGGATGATTGCCCAGTCGCCGGCCGGAGCAGGTGGCTTTGGTTATGATCCAATCTTTTATTTGCCACCGTTGCAGCAAACCATGGCACAATTGCCGGCGGCACAAAAGCATCAGATTAGCCATCGAGGGCGGGCCATGCAGCAAATTGAGCCGTGGCTGCGCAGGGCGCTTAATAAATTGTCTGGCCAGTGAGACTGTCTGCCAGAAGTTGACTGTAAATTAGATGACGCTTGGCCTGTGTGGCTGCTAAACAGTTCAACTGTAGCAACCTGTGCCACACGACTGCCGAATATATCACAGCAAACGGCCGTCTTATCCCGCATACTATAAACAGGTACGCAGGTTGCGTATCTGAATATTGGAATTTTGTAAACAGCAGAAACCGGTTCGACAAAATAGACGCCATTCCTCTGCTGTTTACTCAGGGTAAGCAGATCAACCCTTGGTTCTAATTTTGATGGACTTTCCCACTATCACCTAGAAGGAGCAATAAAGAGATGAGAGCGGTTTTAGTAGTGGATGACAATTCGGCTGTGCGAATGGTATTGACCGATTTTTTGACAATGGCTTACCCCGCAGCACGGGTGCTGCAGGCCGAAAACGGAGCTGACGGATTGGCGTTGGCCGAGGCAGAACGCCCAGATGTGGTTTTGCTTGATGCTGAGATGCCGGTTTTGGATGGTTTCGCCGCCGCTAAACAGTTGCGTCAGTCGGAAGTAACAAAATCGATTCCGATCATTGCCATATCCAGCGGTGCCAGTAACAATGAACTGGTGACCGGCTTGCGCAGTTTGGCTGATAGTTCATTGCCCAAGCCTTTTACGGCCGACCAACTGCTGCAAGCCGTCTCTGGGGTATTGGCAAAGCGACCCGTCGTGCTTAGCCATTGAACCACTGCCTACTTGGTATGATTATCGAACGGCCGTTCTTCATGTGAAGGGTGGCCGTTTTTATTTCCCCCAATAACCTTCCCTAGAAAGTTGGTCACTAGCTGGGAAACTTGCCCTGGAAACTCTAGTGCCATCATATGTCCAGCTTGGTCGATTAGGGCAAATTCAGCCTGAGGGATCTGCGCTGCTAGGAACTCGCCAAATTTTGGTGGCGTCATCTGGTCACGGCTCCCACTAATTATCAGGGTTGGCAGGGTAATCTCTGCCAATCGAGCGCGAAGATCAAAATGATCACAGGCTAGAAAATCATCGGCCGTAACTCTGGCTGGACAAGCCAATAGCTGGTCCTTCGTCGCCTGCATCAGGGCTGGGCTTTGGCCGCCACCCCAGTAGAATTGGTTTAGTTGGGCCACCGCTTGTTCGTAATCGGTTTCAATCGATGCCAGAATGGTTGGCGAGACGCGTAGTTTTGCGCCAGTTCCCAATAGGATGAGCCCCACAACGGCCGGCAATGGCCTCAACCCGCCCAGTTGGGCAATCGCCCCACCCATTGAATGTCCCAATAAAACGACATTTTGAAGATTCAACGCCTTGATAAAATCATTGATGTCCTGAACATAAGCCGCAATATTGCTATGGCCGGGTGGTGCAGAACGGCCGTGTCCGGCTAGATCTATCGCGTAAACGGCCGTTTGTGGCAGGCGGCGTAGTTCAGACGGCCAACTGAGGTGTGAACCGCCAGCACCGTGAATTAGCAAAAGGGTGCAGCGGGCATACGCGGGCCGGTGGTGGGTATAGAAAAGCTCTGCGTTGGGCAATGTTATGATGGGCATGAAATGGAGTGTAGCCAGTCGAGAGTGCAAAGGCAAGGGTTGCCACTGAGGAGTCAGTGAGCGTTTAGCCTGTCGATTTGTTCCCAGATAGTCAACCCGCTAAAATCCTGCCACTGCCTGATAATGCCGGTAATTCTCTTCCGGCTTGCGCAGATTAAGCAAACGACGCGAGAAAACAAGGAAGTTATCATGGAAAAGTTCGTAATTGAAGGGGGCTATCCCTTAAGCGGCAGCATCAAGGTGAGCGGCAACAAGAATGCAGCTCTCAAATTGCTGCCCGCCTGTTTAATGAGTGATGAACCCATTGTGCTTCACAATATTCCCCACATTCAGGATGTGGTTAACACGTTGGAGTTACTGGCAGATTTAGGCGTATCGGTAACAGATTTGGGTGGGGGCAGCTGGCGAATTCATGCAGCTAACGTTAATAAAACAGAGTTGGACAGCAGATTGGCCAGCAAAATTCGCGCCTCATTCGTCTTTTCCGGGCCGATGCTGGCCCGAATGGGGCAGGTGACATTGCCGCTGCCAGGTGGTGATGTGATTGGTGGACGGCCGTTAGATACCCACATTCGCGCTTTGGAGGCCCTGGGAACGGCCGTCGAGATGAAAGAACGCGATCGATTTCACATGAATGCCGATCCGCTCGTGGGCGCAGGGTATTTGCTGCTGCCAGAAGCCAGCGTCACCGCCACCGAAAATAGCGTGATGGCCGCGACATTAGCCAAAGGTGAGACTGTTATTGATAATGCAGCCTGTGAACCCCATGTGCGTGATCTGTGTCACTTTCTGAACAGCCTGGGCGCAAAGATTGAAGGTATCGGCAGCAATCGGCTTACCATTCAAGGCGTCGATAAGCTCAGTGGGGGCGAGTTTCGCATTGGCTCTGACTTTATGGAGGTAGGCAGCTTCATTGGTGCTGCGGCCGTTACCAATAGTGAGATTCGCATTCAGGACGCCCAGCCAGAAAATTTAGGCATGATTCGCATCGTATATGAAAAACTGGGCGTTCACTGGCTGGATGACGGCGCTGATATTGTGGTTCCGGCCAACCAGACGTTGCGCATAAAGCCCGCGCTGGGCGGGCGCGTTCCTGAAATCAAACCGATGCCCTGGCCTGGTTTTCCACCAGATTTGATGAGCATTGCAGTTGTGATTGCCACGCAATCGCAAGGCTCTGTGCTGCTGCATGACTGGATGTATGAAAGTCGCTTCTTTTTTGTAGACAACTTGACGTTTATGGGGGCGAGGATTGTCATGTGTGATCCGCATCGCGTCATGATTTTGGGCGGAAACCAGCTAAATGCCAGCGCGCATGGCGTACCTAGCCCAGATATTCGTGCGGGGATGGCCATGATTCTGGCGGCTTTGTGCGCCAAGGGAACCAGCACGATTAACAACATTCAACAAATTGATCGTGGCTATGAGCAAATTGAGCAGAAGCTGCAGACATTGGGCGCAAACATTCGGCGAGTTTCATGACTTTTCTTGATCCGGACATTGCTGACGCATTTATTTGACCACCACCTATGGCTTAGGTATAATTTTCCGTCGTTTGCAAGATGGTCAATGTACTGATGCTGCCTCTAAATGATTAAAATCAGGCGAAAACGGCCGTTAAAACTAAGTCGATACCAAATTCAGGGCTTTAAGCCCTGGTTTTTTTAGGAGAATTACTTATGCCAAAGCGTACTTATCAACCAAAAATCCGCCGTCGGAAACGCGTTCACGGTTTTCGTCAGCGTATGCTAACCAAAGGTGGCCGTAAAGTATTAAAGAATCGTCGTGCCAAAGGGCGTCATCTGCTTTCGGTCAAAATGAATGATCATGTCAAACGTATCAACTGGAATGGTTCCTCGGCAACGGCGTACCGGTCTGTGAAACGTTTTGGCGGGGGTTAATAGACCCTCGGTTGTCTGATGTATGCTGCCACAGCCGCACCGCTTAAGACATTCTGCTGATCTGGCAATTGTGCAACAGCAGGGGCGCCGTTGGCGTCATCCGCTTTGTATCTTGTTGGTTCGGCAAAGTGGTGTTGCGACCAGTCGGTTTGCCTTTGTGGCGAGTCGGCGTGTTGGACAAGCAGTTGTACGGAATCGAGTCAAGCGTTTGCTGCGTGAAGCGGTTCGGCTGCATTTAGACGAAATTCAACCGGGTTGGGATTGTGTATGGATAGCACGGCCGTTGCTGCCTCGGGCTACTTTTGCTGAGGTGGAATCGGCCGTTTTGCAGTTATTGGAACGGGCGAAGCTTCTGGCTGATACTGCAGGCGTAGAAACCAACCATGTGGCTGTTGAAAATCGCCTAAATGAGTGATTCATTTAAACTGAAGAATATTTGCATAATTCTAATAATAGTTTCTTCAGATGTTGTATGATGTTGAGATAATTTTGAATGGGCACTCCGTGTAAGCTTTTTTGTGTGTTTGCCCCCCTAAGATCAACAAGCAGTTCAACTACCATGAAGACTATTACGCTATTTCTTATCCGATTATATCAACGCACTATCTCCCGGGTTACACCACCTAGCTGCCGTTTCTCCCCTAGCTGTTCCCATTACGGTTATGAGGCCATCGAAAAATACGGCTTTCGCAAAGGTGGCTGGCTGGCGCTCAAACGTATTGCGCGTTGCCATCCGCTAAATCCAGGCGGCTACGATCCGGTTCCTTAACTTAAATATTCTACGGCAATCCTAGTTATTGCCCTTGCGGAGGCACTCTTTGTTCATTGCAAAACGGCCGTTTTCCCGGCTCATTATTCTTGTCTTATTCCTGGCTACAATTGTATTAACCTCTTGTGCCGGGGCAGCAACAGCGGCCAACTGGCCCGGTATTTCCACCGATGGCGAAAATTTATTTGTGGCTCATGGATCCGGCGTTTTCGGTCTTGAGGCAGCGTCACAGGATTTGCTTTGGTCTTATCGGCCAGACAATGCGGCACTTTTCTTCTAGGCACCTCCCTCAGTGGAAAACGGCCGTGCCATCATCGGTGATTTTGGGGCAGCGCAAGGTTTATTTTCACCCCAAACCGTCGTTTCTATATACGGATTGGATGTTGATGGCAGTACAGCGCAGGTGGCCTGGACTCGCAACGATCTTGCTAAAGATCGTATTGTAGCTGCCCCATTACAAATCGAAGACATCGCTTACGTTGCCACGTCAGATAATTTACTGTTGGCGCTTGATGCCGATACGGGTGACGAGTTGTGGCGCTTCACGGCTGAATTCTCGATTTGGGCCCAGCCAACATATCATGATGGAACGCTTTTCGTCGCTTCGATGGATCGCCATATTTATGCAATTGATGCGGATGATGGAACCGAAAAATGGGCTGTGGAACTAAACGGCGCGATGTCGGCCCAACCTGTTATTAACCCTGCTGAGAATTTGGTTTATGCTGCCAGTTATGATCAGGAAGTGCATGCTCTGCATATGGATAGCGGTGACGAAGCCTGGGTTGTGAAAGCCAGCGATTGGATTTGGAGCGCACCGGTATTGGCAGATGGCGCCCTCTACTTTGGTGACAGCAGCGGTAACGTATTTGCTGTAAATGCTGCTACCGGAGAGTTATTGTGGGAAAATGGGATTCACCGGATGAATGTGGTGACCGGCGTTGCCCAAAACCCGCCACTAGAAATTAAGGGCGCAATTCAGGCCAGCCCTGTTGTTAAGGATGATGTGGTTTACTTTGTCTCCCTGGGCAATAGCGAGAGTGATGAAGGTTTGCTTGTCGCGATGGATACCGTTACGGGCGAGGAGCTGTGGCAAAAAACGACGCCTGCGCCTCTTTTTTCCACACCTGTTATTATTGGTGACGTGATCATTGTTGCAATGCAAAGTGACGTAGGCATCTTGCAGGCATATGAGCTGGAAACGGGTGATCTGGATTGGAGTTATGTGCCTCCGGAATCATAACCACAGATCAATAGCGGAACATGAACCTTCTGCGTAGCTGACTTCAAGTTGATACTTTTCAAATGTGTCACGGTTAAGAATTATCGAGCGGGAAACCGTGATACAAAAATTAGGCGGCGCATTCTGCTGACTATTTATTAAAGATAAACCGCCAAATATAAACAGGACTTATTTGCCTTATGTGGGATTTATTAATCATCAACCCGATTACCAATGCCTTGTTGTGGCTTTATGGGATATTGGGCAACAATTTTCTTCTTGCGCTAGCCGTATTTACGGTCCTTACCCGAATACTTATGCTGCCATTAAACTTGCGCCAGCAGCGCAGTATGGCAAAAACTCAGGAAATGCAGCCACAGATTAAAGCCATTCAGCAAAAGTACAAGGACAATCCGCAAAAGATGCAGGAAGAGTTTCAACGCATTGGCTACAATCCAACTGAAAGTCTGAGCGGCTGTTTGCCCATGCTGGCCACGATGCCGATTTTGTTTGGGTTGTTTCAGGTTTTGCGTCTTGTCCTGAGTTCTACACCGCAAACCCTGTTTGAGCTGACGCAGCGGGTGTATTCTGGCATTGATTTAACCAGTTTGCTGCCGATTGAAAGCACGTTTCTCTGGCTGAATCTCGGGCAGCCAGATCCGTTGTATATTTTGCCCATTTTGGTTTTTGTAACGATGTTTGTCCAAACCAAGTTTACCTCCCCATCTGCAGCCAAAAAGGCAGATGATAAGAACAAGAACAACAAGAAGGGCAATGGTAAAGAGCAGGACAGTGATCCAACGGCCGCGATGACGCAATCGATGCAGTACACGATGCCAATTATGTTTGGCTTCTTTTCATTGTCCTTTCAGTCTGGCCTATCCATCTACTTTGTGCTTTCGAACTTAATCGGAATTGCTCAGGGACTTTATACGCGGCGCATCATGGCGGCAGAGAAGGAAGCCCTGGCGCAGCAGAAAGGGTTGCAGTCGATGGGATTAAATGGCGGTTCCGGCATTCCTCAAGCTGAGATGCCAAAGAGTGAGCCGATGCCAACAATTAAGGAAACGACAACTAAGGCTACACAGGGTAGCAGTAATAAAAACCGCAAGCAATCGAAGCGGAAGCGACGGTCGGCTAAGCGGTAATCTGCAGGCGGGTTGGCGCGTTACGCTGCGAATCTGCCCCAGCTCTACGGCTCACTGATTTTGGCTGTAGGGTGTGTCTAGCGAGAATATAGGGGTTTAAATGTCAAATAAACGTGAAATTGAGATGAGGGGAGCAGATGTCGAGAAGGCGATTGAGGCAGGGCTGCAAAAGCTGGGCCTGGGTCGCTCTGATGTCATTATTGATGTTATTGATGAAGGCAGTCGTGGCCTGTTAGGCATTGGCAGTCGCGAGGCGGTGGTGCGATTGATGTCCTTGACTGCCCCGCCTTCTGCGCCAAAACCGGTTGTTAAAACGGCCGTTTCCACGCCGAAAGAGTCGCCAAAACCAGTTGCTAAACCGAAAACGGCCGTTGCCTCTCGAGCAAACGATCGCCACGAAAAAGCTGCTACAGAAGTCATTGAGGCTGATCCCGAAGAAAAAACGGTTGCGCTGGAGACGATGAATGTCCTGTTACAGAAAATGTCGATTCAAGCGGAGCTAAGGGCTTCCATTTCTGAGCCAGACGACTTAACTGGGCGCAAGGTAAATGTCATTGATGTCGAGGGTGAAGATCTAGGTGTTCTTATTGGTCCGCGTGGGGAGACCTTGAATGCTATCCAATATTTGGCTCGACTGATGGTGGGTAATCAGATGCAACAGCGGGCATCATTTGTTGTGGATGTAGAAGGTTACCGCAAACGACGAGAGCAGGCGTTGTCCCGTTTGGCAGAGCGCATGGCTAAAAAAGTGGTAAACCGGCGTAGTGCCGTCAGTCTGGAGCCGATGCCGCCGCATGAGCGTCGCATTATTCACATGACGCTGCGCGACAATGATGAAGTGTACACGCAAAGCTCCGGGGAAGGGAAACGGCGCAAGGTGCGCATCTTACCTAAGTAGATGGGCTAACAAGCAACGTTAGTTTCTGTTTCAAATTTCTGTTTGTGATTTGCTGAAATTGAATATAAAAGGCCAGAGAAATTTTCTCCGGCCTTTTTTTGATCTAATTTGGGCGCTGGTTTGCCGTTATGATTCTGTTACTGTCACGGTGGTCATCTTATCACCTTGACGAATGCTGTTAACGACGTCCATGCCATTGGTTACTTTACCGAAAACGGTGTGACGGCCGTCCAGGTGGGGCTGCGGCGAGTGGGTAACAAAGAATTGGGAGCCATTGGTGCCGGGGCCGGCGTTGGCCATCGACAAATAGCCTGTGCCATGTTTGTGGGGATTACCACTGAATTCGTCCTGGAAGCGATAGCCAGGGCCACCGCTGCCTGTCCCGGTGGGGTCGCCACCCTGGATAACGAAGTTGTTAATAACGCGATGGAAAGAGACGCCGTCATAGAAGCCTTCACGGGCCAGAAAAACGAAGTTATTGACGGTGATAGGCGCATGTTGGGCAAACAGCTCAATTTCGATGGTGCCTTTGTTGGTTTCCATTGAGACTGAATAATTTTTCTTTGGATCTATCTGCATTTCCGGTGGGGATTGCCATTGTTTAGCCATAAAACTCTCCTAATTAATATTGATTTGTACGGCAGATGAAACGGCCGTAGCGAACACGAAGCCGGATTATATCATCAAATCAGCCAGGTGGCGGATGCTTGCCTTAAGAAGTGGTGAAGCGTTTTTCCCTAGTAAGCCTGATAATTCTTCGCGGGGACTTCTGTTTAATTGGGTAAATAATCCTGAATATGGTTCTGCATGGAAAACATGGCAGCTTCTACCCGATTTGAAACGGGCAATTTGGATAGAATAGTGCTTACATGATTGCGAATCGTTTTTTCACTCAATACTAATTTGCCTGCTATTTCCTTATTCGTCTTGCCTTGCGTCACTAATGCCAGAACCGCAATTTCGCGTTTGGTTAGCTCGGCAAATGGATTGCCTTTTGGACCCTGTTGCCGCATCATGGTTAACACGCGCTGGGTAATGGCTGGATCTAGCAAGGCTTCCCCAGCGCGCACAGCCTCTAAAGCCCGGACTAACTGATCGGTGCCGACGCCTTTTAAGATGTACCCTGCAGCCCCTGCCTGAATGGCCTCTGTTATCAGCGCGTCATCCACATAAGATGTCAGCATGATCACCTTGATAAGTGGCCAGGTGGCAACAATTTTGCGACAAGCTTCAATGCCGCTTTTGCCGGGCATTTTTATATCCATGATAACAACATCTGGCTGCAAAAGTTGGCATTGTAAGATTCCTTCCTCAGCGTTTTTGGCCTCTCCTACCAACGCGACATCTGGTAAGTCCTCAATCACAAAGCGCAATCCCATGCGCACAACCTGGTGGTCATCAACGAGTAATACGCGTAGCTGTGTCATGCGTTATCCTTGCGTGGGCATTTCAGTTTATACGCTGTGCCATTGCCTGGCGATGTGGTAATTTCTAAATTTGCGCCTAATATTTGAGCATGATCCCTGATGGACTGCAGGCCAAAGCCGGGGGTTACCGTATCCTGATCAAAGCCGCGGCCATTATCGCTAATGGTTAAGATGTAGTTATTGGCATCGGGATAGAGCTGAATAGAAACGGCCGTTGCGGCCGCATGACGCACCACGTTTGCCAGTACTTCTCGGGTCATGCTGATGAGACGCACCGTCTGCACATTGTCTAGGGCTGGGGCGTCTACCTGGGTCAGCTGAATAGTCAACAATGAACAAAAATGAGGCTCCGTTACCAGCTGTTCCAACGCTTCCTTAAATGGTTTTGGCGAAGGGAGATTGCGCAGCGAAGTCATATAGCGACGTAAATCCAGTACGACTTTTTCCAGCACCTGCGTGGCTTGCGATAACCGCGTCAGGGCGGCCGGTGACTCCTTAATTAATTTTGGCAGCGAATTCAAGATAAGCCCTACGGAATAGACACCCTGCATCGCGCCATCATGAATCTCTTGGCCAATACGTTCTCGTTCTGCAGTTTGTATCGCCTCGACTTCCATATCTTCAATCAGCCTATCCACTTCAATCTCAAATATTTCCAACGCTCG
>CBDUOF010000007.1:0-33304 GCA_965368765.1 uncultured Anaerolineae bacterium
CGTTTGCATTGGTGATACTTTCCCCATCATGGCCGACAAGACGTTGAATGAGCTCACCCGTTTCCACGTCCCATACCATAATAACACCATTCGAATCACCACTGACCAGACGTTTACCATCTGGGGTAAAGGCGAAAGAGTTCCAGAGAACGAAACCCCCGTGTCCATCCGTGCGGCTGCCCAAATCGCGGATTGTTTCCCCGGTCATAGCGTCTAATAGGGTAAAGTATCCTTGGGATTGATCATCCACAAATACAGCCAGCTGAGTGCCATCGGGGCTGTATCTTGCGGACCTTATAAGTATGTCAAACGGTACGGTTGCCACAACCTCAGCCGCAGGCAAAGAAAGGAAGACACCTGTCGCAGTATTTGCATTGTCATCGCGAATATCCGTTATGATCGCAAACGCCTGATCGCCTGTCGGATTGACCACAATTGATTTAATGAAATTGTTGCCAGCAAATTGGGCAAGTGCCGATTCAGAGAAAATCTCTCCCGTCTCTAGGTCAGCAATAAGCAAACGAGATTCCCCCGTGTAGACACCTTCTTCATCAAATCGCAGCGTGGTAATAAAGACTGTCCCGCTGTCTGGTGTAGTCGAATACCATTGACCCCTTTCTCCGCGTGCGCCATCGATACGGTAAATTTGCTCACCGCTTTCAATGTCCCAACCGGTCAGATTAAAGCCTTCGTGCAAACCATCAACCTCTGTTTCACTTCCCCCCCTGTCACTCACGATGACGATAGTATCCCCACTGGGCGTGCCAAAGAGGTTTCCCCTCTGGGGGTTGTTTACATTAGAAATATCAATGTTGGGTAATGTCTGCACTTTTTCACCGGTCGACCAATCCCATATGATAATCTCGTTATTCTTATAAGCGTTGGCAATATATGAG
Organism: uncultured Anaerolineae bacterium; assembly: GCA_965368765.1. GTDB lineage: Bacteria > Chloroflexota > Anaerolineae > Promineifilales > Promineifilaceae > Leptofilum. The sequence continues at coordinate 897 of CBDUOF010000007.1, forward strand.
GTATTGGGGATGGTTATTAGTTGAGCAGAAATGGCATCCCCGTTGGCTATATTAAATTGGTTGAGAATCTCGCGGCTGTTGCTGTCCCAAATGGTAATCGTCTGTCCATCTTGTGAAATTAGACGGGGGTCACCTGGGAAAATATTGACAAAATCTATTGGAGCGTCCGGGGGCTCGCTCTCGTAGAGAAGATATGTTCCATGAGCATAGGCCACATCATTCAAGGTGCGAACGGCCTCAGCGGGCGGTTGCTCTACGGAGACGGCCTGCACTGCCAAGGCTAAAGCCAGGTCAACGTCGCCGCTGCTGAAAGCTTCTCGCGCGCCGCTGGTTAAGGCTAGGCTTTGCGCCTGTCCCTCATTAAACTGAGCAATTTCGGCTTGAGCGATAGCTTCCGCTTGGGCAGCAACGGCCGTTTCTTCATTTTCCAGTGCAATCGCTTCAGCCGCTGCGGCTAGATTGGCGTTATTTTGAGCCTCTTCCGCCTGCAGAACTGCTTCAGCTTGGGCATCAACCGCAACTGCCTCTTGGGTAGCGGCCGTGTTCGCGTTGGCAACTGCTTCTGCTTCTCGCGTGCTGGCTAGGTTGGCGTTGCTCGTTGATGAGGTTGCAAAGCTAAACGCCGCAACAGCCAAAATGACCGCCAAAATCGATGCCGCCGTGAGAAATAAGGCGCGTTGGCGCAATGATCGGGCAGATTGCGCTTGTTCTTCAGCGCGGCGAGTTTGTTCTTTTGCCAGATTTTGTGCCGTTTCCAGCTCCCGCTGATGGCGGGCTTCTTCTTCGGCATGACGCTGGTTACGTGCTGTTAGGCTGCTTTCCAGAAAGGCACGTTCGTTTTCGGTCAAGGCAATTGTTGTTGTTTCTGCCCATGATTCAAAGTCAAGCAGGCGACCGCCGCGCAGGAGGTAGCTGCTGTCTTGATTGGCCGTGGCCCATTGGCTGGTCGCCTCGCCCAACAGCCGCTGGCGGCGCACATCTTCGCGGCTTTCTTCTAGCCATTTGCGCAGGCGGGGCCATTCGCGCAGCAGGGCTTCGTGGGCGACTTCAACGGTGGGGCCACGGGTTACGGGGTCGTGGTCGAAGGTGAGGAGGCGGTAATGGCCGTATTCATTGACGATTTCTGATTGGTCTGATATTGATTCCAGTTCCGACTGAAGCACTCGTCGGCGGGTGTCTTCGATCCCTTCGCCGAGGGTAATGAGGCGGAGGAAAAGCTGGCGGCTGGCTTCCTGGGCAGGGGCATCGAGACGACTATAAATGTCGTCGGCGCGGCGGGCTAATGCGCCGGTAACGCCGCCGATTTCTTCATAAGTAGACAAGGTGAGGAGACGGCCGTTGCACCGTTCAAACAGTTCTGTGAGGGCATATTGCAGCAGCGGCAGTGCCCCTGGCTGTTCATTGACATCGGTGATGATGGCTGAAACCAGACTGGGTTCACAGGTTATTCCCATGCTGGCGGCAGGCGCGGTGATAGCTTGTTCTAGCTCCGCGACTGTTAAGGGCAGCACCACCTCTGTGCGCTGGCGCATCCATTCCCCCAACGCTGGATGCTGGAGGGGGCGATCATAAAAGTCAGCCCGCAAGGTGACGATGACCCAGAGGCGAGAGTGAGCTTCGGTTAGGGCAGTAAAGAGATTGTTTAAGAATAGGCTGCGGTCTGCCTCGTGTTGTACCAGGGTAAATAGCTCTTCAAACTGGTCAATAATGAGCAGCAGCTGGCTGGGGTTATCACTCTCTTTGTCTTGAGGCAGCAGCCGTTTGAGCATCCGCAACAGCCCGCGCTCGTCTTTTTGCAGCGGTTCCAGCAGGCTGGGTGGCGGGTTGACAGCCACGCGCAGCAAGGCTGCCTCTAGCTCTTCTAATGGATGGCTACCGGGTGTCATTTCAGCGATGAACCAGTTTTCAGAATCGGGCAAGGCGTCGTTTTGGATTGCTGGAATGAGACCCGCTTTAACGACGCTCGATTTGCCGCTGCCGCTGGGGCCGACGATGGCGAGGAAGCGATTTTCGCCAGCAGAAATACGATTTCTTAAAGAAATCGTATTTCTAGGATCGAGTCGAGCGAGAAGCTGTTCGATGAGAGCCTGACGGCCGTAAAAATGATCCGCATCCCGTTCCTGGAAGGCGTGTAGACCTTTGTAGGGGTTGATGATGTCGGCTTCGGCAACGGCCGTGATGGGGGGCAAGGAGGTTGTGGAACGGCCGTTTGCCCCGCTGACTGCCTGATGCAGGGCTTCGGCAAATTGCAGCGTGTCGTCAAAACGATCGGCCGCTTTTTTGGCCGTTGCCTGTTGGATAATATCGTCAATGGTGGTGGGTAAATCGGGTCGGGTTGCCCCAATGAGGGGCAATGGTTCGTTGATTTGCTTTTGGATCAATTCAACCATTGAGGTCGTAGAATAGGGCTGCGAGCCGGTTAGCGCTTTATAAAGTACCAGCCCCAGGCAATAAATATCGGTGGCTGGGGTGACTTCTTCACCCAATAGCTGCTCTGGCGAAATGTAGTTGGGCGAACCGAGCAGTTCGTGGGCTTGGGTGAGCTGCAAATTGGCCTTACTGTCTCTGGCGATGCCAAAGTCGCTCAGGTAGGCATTGCCATCTTCATCGAGCAAAATGTTGGCGGGCTTCACATCCCGGTGGATGATGCCCTGGCGATGGGCGGTGTGGAGTGCCCCGGCGATTTGAGCTATGAGAGTTACGGCCGTTTCCACAGCAAACGGCTCCTTCTCCAACGCTGCTTGCAAGCTGCCACCGCGCAGCCAGCGCATGACCAAATAAGCCCCGTCGGCCTCACGCCAATAATCGTAGAGCGGCACGATGTGGGGATATTCTAAACGCGCCACCATCTGCGCCTCCGCCTCGAAGCGACGGATAAACCGGGGTCGGTTGGCATACTTAGCGTGAATAATTTTGATGGCCACTTCGCGCCCGATCCCCTTTTGGATTGCTTTGAACACGCTGCCAAATGCCCCTTCCCCTAATTTTTCCCCTAATGCATAGCCGCGAATACCTTGTTGAACCGGCGTGGCAAGGCTGAGGCTGCCGCCCTTGATCTGTTCACTTAAAGCCGTTGTTTTGGCAGCGGGTGCCATGCCTAGCTCGTCAGACAGTAGCCTGCGGCACGCTTCGTAAAGGGCTACGGCTTCGCTGCGCCGCCCGGTGAGGGCCAGAATCTCCATGAGCTGGCGGTAGGCATTCTCGCGCAAATTGTCAATGGCGAGCTGCTGGCGAGCTGCCTGTTCTGCCTGCTGATACGTTTGTTCTGCCAGGTAGATTTGGGTAAGCGTGTCGAGAGCATCAAGCGTTTGGCGGCGCAGGTATTCCCGTTTAACCTGTGCCCACGCTTCATAATTGTTGCTGTCGTAGAGGGAAAAGTCGGCCAGGAAGTCGCCTTGATAAAGGGCAACGGCGCTTTCAAGCCGGGCGCGGCAGTCGGCACAGGTGAGCAGATCGGCGTGGCTATGCTGCCAGCTGCGCTGGAGCAAGGTGGTGAGGGTCGTTACATCGCTGCTTGCCGGGTAGTGGGGGTGCAGCTGGATGGTTTTGCGATCGGTGATGAGCAGGGGAACGGCCGTTTCGTCCTTACCAGCACCTTCATCATTATAGTGGGGGATGACCTTATTCAACCGGTACAAAATTTGGCGTAAGTTAACTTGTGCAGACTTTAACGGCAATCCCGGCCACAGCAGCTCCATTAAAGATTCACGCTGCTGCACAGTGGGCGCTTCAACAATCAGGTAGATGAGAAGTGCCTGCACTTTGTTGGTACGGAATTGGGTGAACGGCCGTTCATCCAGACTTGCTTCAAAATTACCAAGCAGGGTAAGTAATAGCTTTTCCATGATTTGCTCTTCCTATCCTGGGGGCTGCGGTGTGGGCTGTTTTTACAGGTTTACGATTTATGGTGAACACAGTTGAGTGAACTTTAGCGAGATGAATGTATCATAACACAGTTTTTGGACTATTTTTCATTTGTTCACGCTGGGCGCCGATTTGTTCACGCAAGCCCAGACCCCATTTCACGATGTGATCACGCTTTTTTGCAAAAATGAGGGCATCTTCCTTCGAGGAGTGGTGCGTAAAGCATCATCAGGGGTTTGGTACGGCCGTTATGGGAACGTAACGGCCGTATTTTTTTGCCACTTCCTTGTTTTGCTGCTAACTCGTCATAGTCAGGCATTTCCCCCTGGCGAAAAGATGGAACCTTACGTTCGCGGCGAGCTTCCATGTGTGACGAATCTCGTTAACAAACGAATTTTCATGATCACGCAACGTTCACCCTGGGCGACGCTGCGATAACGCCTACATCACTCCTGTATCACGCCCTCCGGTCAGACTGAAATCAATCAATCTCACCGGAGGAAACAACCGTGAAACAAAACCTGGCGTACCTCAATTTAATCGTTTTTCTGCTGTTATCAATCGCCTGTGCCCCGCAAATCATTGTAGAAGAGACCAGCTCAACGCTACCACAGGCCCCGGCACCAACACCTGCGCCAATTCCGGCAAAAGTTGACAACAGTCCTGACGTCCCCACCATAAACGATGAAAACAGCTGCAAGGTGTCCGGCTTAGAAATGGCGCAAACTTGTGCCGAAATAGAAGAACAAATATTGGCGGCAACGGTGCGCATAGAACTGCACCGCTGGCAGGAAGACGCAGGCAAGCGAGGTGAGCATATTGATGGTGGCATTGGGCACGGCACTGTAAAAGATGGCCGTTACATTGTCACGCATAACCATTTCCCCATGCCGCTCGACTCCATTGAGGGCACCGTGGCGAGGGAGCAAATTCGCATCTCCATTTACAAAGCAAATGGCGAAATCATCATTGACAGCGCCCAACCCTCTGCGTTTTCTGTGATCAGCCAGGACAGCGAGACGGTTGTACTGGATTTTGGCGAGTATGTCGGCGAAGGTCTGTTTGCCAGGCTGGGTATTCCGTCGGCCGAATTTGGCAGTTGGCAAACGCTGTCACTGGCTTCTGGCATGGAAGTGGCTCAAATCAATTGGAATAACGAAACGGCACATGTGGAATGGGGACAAATTAGGCAGGTTGTTACAAGCAACGGCACGCCCTATTTAGAGTTAGACAACGGTGTCATCAAGGGTGCATCGGGGGGCGGTGTGTACTGGAATGGGCTACATATTGCCAATAATTGGACCAACACGACTATCCAGGAGGCAGCCGGTGGCACGGTGCTGGATGCATTTAGCGCCGCCGCCCTGAATTCGGAAATTGTGTTCAGTGGGAATTAGACGGGAACGGCTGCCGTTTTTCATGATTGAATTTACACGCAAGATTTTTTAAGGAACGGCCGTTTCTGCCATTCGGACAAAACAGGAGATTTGTTACAATTAGCTTATGGAACATTCTAAAAATACGCCGTTACTTGTGGCCTTTGTGACTGATTTGATGTTTACCACCCGCATCCAAAACGTAGTGAACCATTTGGGTTGGCGAATTGAGTGGATCGAAACGGCCGTTTCTCTGCCACCTTCTCAATCGCCCACGCAAGCTGAACGCCCTGGTGAATCCCTGCACGGTAGTGAAGGGGTGCTGTTTGAGCAAATTACAGCCTGGCAGCCCGCGCTGCTGCTTTTTGACCTGACCAATCCCCACATTCCCTGGCGACGCTGGATTCCTATCCTAAAATCATCCCCGGCGACACGCCGCCTCCCCATTTTGGCCTTTGGTCCGCATGAAGACAAAGAAACGATGCAGCTGGCCAAGAAGGTTGGGGCCAATTATGTTGTCGGTCGTTCCCGCTTTACCAGGGCGCTGCCAGAATTACTGCAAAAGTATGCTCGCCTGCCAGACCACGATGCCCTGGCAGAAAGCTGTGCCGAGCCGTTGGCGGCCCTGGCCAGGGATGGGATTGCGCTGTTTAATCAGGGGGAATATTACAAATGCCATGACGCGCTGGAAGCGGCCTGGATGCAAGACAAAAGCCCGGCGCGAGAGCTGTATCGGGGGATATTACAGGTAGGCATAGCCTATTACCAAATTCAGCGCGGTAACTATCGTGGGGCATTGAAGATGCTGCTGCGCCTGCGCCAATGGCTCGATCCGCTGCCAGCGGTTTGTCGTGGGGTGCATATCGCCAAGCTGCGTGAGAATGCGTCCCTGGTGCAGGCCATCCTTACAGAATTGGGGCCGGAGCGAATTGGGGAATTTGATACGGCCGTTATCAAGCCCATTGAGTACGCTTAACTGACGCTCAAGATGCGTTTGCAAATATGATTTTAAGCGGAGAGCCCATCCGCTGAACTTCCCCTGCTTGACTTTGACACTGTGTCAACCTGTATGATTACCAGAATTAGAATGCGAACGCAAATCGCTGCGAGTTGCTGCCTGATGGTTGTGTCCAAATGGTGCAAGCTGTCCATTTCCAGCCATCAGCCACAGCTGCAAGGGAGAATCGGGTATGACAACGCTTGCTCGGAACAAAATCCTGGAAAGCAAGGGCGAGACAATATCATTCAAAAGGATCCGCGATGTTTATAGGTTGGCTGGGATTATCCTTATCGCCCAGCAATTGGTTTTCCTGATGGCCTATGCTATTTTGGGCGCGGCTATCAGCTGGCCGCAAAGCCTGGGTCTACCTGCCGCTGAATCCTTTCCCCTAATCATGGAAAATGAAACGGCCGTGTTCACAGGTTACTATCTATACATGCTCTCCGCCATCCTCCTCATCCCTATGGCTGTGGCTCTTAAAGGTGTGTTTGCCAATGAGCGGGACAGTTTGTTGAGTGTCACTCTAAATAGTGCCGCTGCGTTTGGCATCGTCTCGGGAGCCATGAAGATTTTGGGTATTGTTCGATGGCTCTTTGCCATGCCAGCGTTAGCGGCCGTCTATTTGAATGCCCAGGCCAGCCAGGCAGTGCGCGAAGCTGCTGCGCTAAATTACACGGTCCTAAATGCGTATGCGGGCAAGCTGGGGGAGCATGTTGGGGTTCAGTTACTTACAACACTGTTTATTGGCACACTTGGTTTAGCATTGCTGCGCTCACGGCGCGTTTCGGCCTGGTTTGGCTATACAGCCTTGATTGCGGCGCTGATGGCTCTCCCTTATGAAGATTTGCTTCGCCTGGACCTGGGGCCACTCATTAGCATCAGCGGCGCAGCGACTGGACTATGGACGCTTGCCCTCGGCGTCAACCTGCTGGTTCAATCTCGTCGTAGCATCATTCAGAAGGAGATGGCATGAATGCCGCGACACAAACAAAACACGTTATCCTGGGTACCGGCCAGCTGGGATTGGCGATTATGGATGAATTGGTGACCGCTGGGCAGACAGTGAGGTTGGTCAACCGCAGCGGTCAGGTAAGTGAGCCGCTGCCTGATAGCGTCACGCTGGAAACGGCCGATTGCAATAATCCCGATGCTGTGGCCGAAGTGACAGCCGGGGCAGAAATTGTCTTTTTCTGCGTTCAGCCTGCTTATCACCAATGGCCGGAGAAATTTCCGCCATTGGCGGGCAGCGTCATCGAAGGCGTGTCGCGCAGTGGAGCGAAGCTGGTTTTTGGCGACAATTTGTACATGTATGGGTCTACAAACGGCCGTCCCATCCACGACGATCTGCCTTATGCCGCCGAAACGCGCAAAGGGCAGGCTCGCGCCGAGGTCGCTAGGCTGATGCTGGATGCCCACCAAACTGGCAGGCTTCAGGTCACGATAGGTCGTGCCTCTGACTTTTACGGCCCGCGCGTAACCGATTCGATGACAGGGGCGCTGTTGTTTGCCGCAGCACTTACTGGTAAAACAGCAAGCATGGTGGGAAATCTTGATTTGCCACATACGTTGACCTATATTCGGGACTTCGCCCGGGCCCTGGTAACATTGAGCGAGCATGACGTGGCCTACGGCCGTTCTTGGCATGTTCCCAGCGACAAAACCGTTACCACTCGGCAGTTCTTGCAGATGATAGAAACCGTGATCGGCCGTCCAATCGCGGTGCGCACGGCGGGCAAATGGATGATGCGCCTGATAGGATTATTTAATCCGGCGGCGGGGGAAGTGGTAGAAATGATGTATGAATTTGAAGAACCATTTGTTGTTGATCACGCTCAATTTGTTGCAGCGTTTGGCAATGGCGTCACACCTCATATCAAAGCGATTAGAGAGACGGTGACCTGGTATCAACAGCATTTAAATTTGGCTTGAAACAATGGCATCAAGTAAAGCTAATGTTTAGAATTGGGGAATTTTCCAAACTGGGGCAGGTCTCCACGCGAATGTTGCGTCATTATGACAAGCTGGATTTGTTGGTTCCCAGCCATACCGATGAATGGACTAGCTACCGTTATTACACCCTGGACCAGCTCTCCAAGTTACATCGAATTATTGCGCTGAAAGAATTAGGATTTAGCCTGGAAGAGGTTGGGCATTTGCTGCAAGAAGAGGACGGGCTCTCTGTTGCTGAATTGCGCGGCATGCTGCTCATGAGGGAGGCCGAAGTGCGGCAAACCTTGGCCCAGAATCGGTGGCAGCTCAAGCAAATTGAGGCGCGTTTGCAACGCCTGGAAGAGGAAGGTCAGCCTTCTCCATATGAAGTCGTTGTTAAGCCGGTGCCAGAAACGGCCGTTGCGTCTGTGCGTACCATCGTGCCAAACATTCACGAAATGGGCTTCTATTGCGATAAATTAACCAAACAGCTGTATTCCGAGTTGTCACAGGCGGGCATTCCGCCGTTACAGTCTGAAATGATTTTGTACCACACTGAGGAATATAGAGAAATCGATGTAGAAGTAGAAGCGGTCGTTGCTATCCACGCCAAATATCTATCCAGCCAACCCGGTGCTGGCCGAATCAACGTTCGCCAGCTTTCCGGACATGATTTGGTTGCTTCGCTAATATATGATGGGGAGTTAAGCGACATGATTCCCGCTGCGCTGGCTTTGCTTAGCTGGGTGGGCCGCCATCAGCATTGTCCCATTGGCCCTCTACGTGAACTTCACCTGTCTGGGCCGATCCATGTCAGCCGCTCAGTTGATGAGGCGACGGTAATTGAGTTACAGATTCCCATCGCCCCGACTAGCCAAAGCGGCGCTCAGCAAAGCGTCTAAAGACCCGCTCCAATCAACATTGTGACGCTGCCAGTAGGTGAGCTTCATCAGTCTGGAAGCATCCCCTGTATTTGATTGCGAAATTGTTTAATTGTGTCACAATCGCGGCATGGACGAACGGCCGTCTACCTTCCCCAACGATGACAAAGTAACAATTAAGTTGCGACTGCGCTTGCCAGTCATCACCTTTTCAATCCTGCTGTTGGCAGCCCTGTTTTTGCCCGATCGGGTGTGGTATGCGCTGCTGATTGGTCTGGGCGGCCTGTTTGTTGTGGGCTACGGTTGGGTTTGGCAGCTGGCCCATAATCTGCACGCCAGTCGGCAGTTGCGCTTTGGCTGGGTGGCCGTGGGAGATCGGCTGGAAGAGGAATTCGAGCTGATCAATAACAGCATTATTCCCGCGCTGTGGGTCGAAATTATTGATGAGAGTAATATTCCCGGCTATAGAACGGCCGTTGTCCGCAGCGTGCCAGCGCAAAGTCAGGATCGCTGGCGCGATTCGGCCGTTTGTCAGCAGCGCGGTCAATTTTCGTTGGGGCCGTGGGCCATCTGCAGCAGCGACCCATTTGGCCTGTTCACGATGACCCGTTTTTACAGCCAAACGCAGGAAATTATCATTCACCCACCCATACACGGCCGTTTGCCCGTTCCGCTGCCCACAGGGAGCAGCAGCGGGCAGGCGCGCGTGCGGCGGCGCAGCTGGCAGGCGACGACCAATGCCGCTACGGTACGCAGCTACCATCATGGCGATCCGCTCCGATGGATTCATTGGCCCATTTCTGCGCACAAAGATAGCCTGTACGTACGCGAATTCGATCAGGACGCTACCGGCGACATCTGGATTTTGCTGGATTGTGAAGCAGGGGTGCAGTTGGGCAGCGGTGCGCACCGAACCATCGAGCAGGCGGTGTTGCTTGGCGCTTCTCTGGCTGCGCGGGCCGTGCGGCAAAATCGTGCAGTGGGGCTGGCCAGCTACGGCCGCGTGCCCCAAATCGTCCACACTGGCAGTGGACAGGGGCAACAGTGGCGTATTTTGCGGGCATTGGCGCTGCTGGATGCGCAAGGTGCTACCAATTTAGCCCAGTCCCTTTTTGATTTGGGGCGAATTGCTCGGCGAGGAACGGCCGTAATCATCATTACGCCCAGCGGCAGCGGAGCCTGGCTGCCTGAGCTGGTGCGGCTGGTTCAGCGCGGCGTTGAGAGTAACGTGGTACTGCTAGACAGGCCCAGCTTTGGTGGTGAGGGAAACAGTGCGGCTTTGCAAACGGCCGTGCGCCGCCTGGGGTTCCCTTGCCAGGTTATTCGGCAAGGTGAAGTGGGCACCCCGTTGGAAGCCCAGCAGCGGCGCGGAATTTGGGAGTTTCGCGTCAGCGGCACGGGCAAAGTGGTGGCGGTGCAGAGCCCTGCCACGTCATCATGATCCGATGATTGAAAATTGCGCCGCAGCACATGGGCGGAATGACAAAATTACAGCGTAATCAGTGGAGGAAAAAGCAAGATGACCCATTTCAAGGACAAAGTCGTCATGGTAACTGGCGCATCGGGAAATTTGGGTGGCGCCGTGGCGCGGGCGTTTGCCGCGGCCGACGCCAGATTGGTGCTGCTCGATCGGCATCCTGAGCGGTTGGCGGAAGCATTTCCGGAACGAAGCCAGCAGGCGGACCGTTTTTTGGCAGCAGCGGCAGACTTGACGCAGCTGGAAGAGGTAACGGCCGTTGTTGAAAACGCTGTTGCAACCTTTGGCCGGATCGACGTGCTGGTTCATACGGTGGGTGGCTTCCGCTCCGGGACGCCCCTGCATGAGACGCCGCTGGAAACGCTTGATTTCATGCTGCTGCTAAACGCCAAAACGGCATTCATTACCAATCAGGCGGTGTTACAGAAGATGGTGCCGCAAGGCAGTGGCAAAATTATCAACATTGCTGCGCGTCCGGCGCTGCAAGGCAATAAAAATATGGCGGCATACAGTGCAGCCAAGGCAGCGGTCTTGCGGTTGACAGAAAGCGCCGCAGCCGAGGTTAAAACGCAGGGCATTAATGTCAACGCCATCCTGCCTGGCACGATTGACACGCCGCAAAACCGGGCAGCGATGCCCAAGGCCAACACCGCTAATTGGGTCACACCGGAATCGCTGGCCGACGTTATCTTATTTCTGGCTTCCCCTGCGGCCCGGGACATTCACGGGGCGGCGATTCCGGTTTACGGCCGTTCATAATTGCGCCCATATGATTTACAGGCTTGCTGTTGGGTGGGTAAATGACTCCGTTGCCCACTGTCGAAAATTTACACTTTACCCATGACGAGGAAGGAATTGTGCCGTGAAAAATCAACAATTTGACATTATCTTTGTAGGCGCAGGCGTGATGGGCTGTGCCATTGCCACCCATCTTTTGCAGCGCGATGGTCAGCTTCGTATAGCACTAATTGAAAAAGATTTGACCTACAAATACGCCTCAACCATGTTGTCTGATGGCAACAGCCGCGTTCAGTTTAACGTGAAGGAAAACATCCAGATGTCGCAGTATGCTTTGGAGGTTTTGGAAACGTTCTCTGAAGATTTGGCGGTTGATGGCGAACGACCCGATGCCGCTTTTCGGCGACAGGGCAATCTGTTTCTTACGGACGAGGCGGGCCTGGCTGAGGTGCAGGCGGGGCTGGCATTGCAGCAAAGTTTGGGCTGCAATGTCGCCTGGCTTACCCCGGCTGAAACCAAAGGTATCTTCCCGCTGCTGGACGAGACGCGGTTCCTGGGCGCGACGCTTGGCCGAGACGATGGCACGTTCTCGCCGCAGGGTGTGCTGGAAGCGTACAAGAAGAAGGCGGTTGCTCTGGGTGCACAGCTCATCGAGGCGGAAGTGGCGGCTGTTTTGCATCAAGCAAAGCGGGTGACTGGGGTGCAGCTAACATCGGGTGAGACATTGCAGGCGAATGTGGTGGTGAACAGCGCTGGCGCCTGGGGGACGAAGATCGCCCAGACCTGCGGCGTGACGCTGCCCATGGAGCCGATCATGCGACAGGTATATATTTTGGAAACGGCCGTTCGCCCGCCAGGCGTATTGCCCCTGCTTCTGCTGCCGTCTGGCACGTATCTCATCCATGAGGGACACGGACTGTTTTTGTGCGGCCGTTCCTTTGCGGATGATCCCGTAACTACAACCGACTTTAGCTGGCAGCGGGCCAGATTTGAAGAGCGGATTTGGCCGGAACTGGTGGAATTTCTGCCAACTTTTGATTCATTGCGGGTCACCGATGGCTGGGCGGGCCTGTATGCTGTCAATACCTTTGATGGCAACGCCCTTTTGGGTGAATGGCCGGAGCTAGCTGGTTTTTATCTGGTTAACGGGTTTACGGGGCATGGACTACAGCAGTGTCATGCGGTTGGGCGCTACCTGGCCGAATTGATTTTGGGCCAGCCCCCGGCGCTCGACCTGTCCATCTTTTCGCCACGTCGCATCCTGGAAAACAGGCCCGTCTTTGAAAATAAGCAAAAGATTATTTGAGGCTTCTGCTGTTAGAATGGCTTGGGCAACGGTAGTAAAAAGTGAAAAGTGAGGAGTGACAAGTGAGACGTGGTTGGTAGCATTGAGTTAGTAATTCGGCGGGCCAGGCCAAAGGATGGTTGGCTGCCGCTGCTGCTGCTGACAGCGGTAGGCTATTGCCTGGTTGGGGCTGTTTTAGAGGCTGGCTGGGCGCCGGAAGATGGCGTGGTCGTTTGGGCCACCGTAGGTGGACTTTTATTAGGCAGCACCCTGGCATATCGGCGTTTGTCCAGGCTGGCCGCCTGGAGCCTTATCATTTCATATGGCCTTCTCATTCCGCTTGTTTACCTGGCAGTACTTTTGCCTCCCTGGACGGTCTTGCTGCAGGGTTGGTCCGGCCTACGGCCGTATTGGCTGCAACAAGGTGCCCTTTTTTTGGATCGGGTAGGGAGTTGGGGAACGGCCGTTTTCAACAACCAAAGCAGCCAGGAAACCGTCGTTTTTGCGCTCGGTTTGGGCTTGTTGGCCTACTTTTTAGCCGCCGTTGCCAGCTGGCAGTTGTTCCGCCACGGGCGGCCGCTTTCGGGCCTTACGGGCCTGGGATTGGCCTTATCGCTCAATGGCTATTTTGGCGGGGTGCAGCTCTGGTGGATGGGTTTGTTTGTGGGTTTGGCCGCGTTGTTAACGGCCGTTATGCATATCTTGACGCTGGAAAAAAAGTGGGATGCCAACCAGGTTGACTACTCCGACGAAGTGCGCACCGATCTTTTTATTCATGCAGCCGCTATCGCCACCATGCTGCTTTTCCTGGCATTAACCTTACCAGATATCCACATTCCTCAATGGGTGGCTGCATTTCAGCAGCAGCCCGCCGTACAGCAAACTGAGGCGCTGCTGGAACGCGTTTTTGGCGGGGTCGACAGTGCCGGAGGCGGCCAGCCGCGAGGCCCAGATGGTGTGGGTGGCGGCGGTATTCTGCCCCGCGAATTTTTACTGGGCGACGCCCCGGAATTGTATGAAACGGTGGTGATGACGGCCGTTGTGCAGTCCGAACTTAATTTGGCAGGGAGCCATTGGCGGGCACTCAGCTACGACGTGTACACGGGAAAAGGCTGGGCGCTGTCTGAGGAGCGCAGCGAGGCGATCCCGGCGAACAACCTCATTTCTCTGCCGTCGGTTGTCGCGACAAGTACGGTGTCACAAACGGTTTTCTGGGTGCAAGACGGCCGTTTGGTGCGGTATACCATAGGGTTGCCTCTGCAGTTTGATCAGGATGCCGACGTGATTTGGCGGGGCCAAACCGACCTCGTGCGCGTACAGGGGCGCGGATCCCCCTACACGGTGCAGTCACAGTTGTCTCAGGCATCCCCGGCTATGCTGCGACAAACGGCCGTTGCCGACGTGCCGCCCGCTATTTTGGCGCGTTACACGGCGCTGCCAGCAAGCGTTCCACGGCGCGTGCTCGATTTGGCTCAGGAAGTTGCAAACAGTAAAAGCAACGCGAGAGCAAATCCATACGATCAGGCACGTGCAATAGAGCAATTCTTGCGCCAATATCCCTATTCCCTGGAGATAAATAGCCCGCCAAGAAACTCAGATTCGGTTGATTATTTCTTATTTGAGCAGCAAAAAGGGTACTGCGATTCTTACGCCTCTGCCATGGTGGTAATGGCGCGTGCCGTAGGGCTACCTGCCCGACTGGGCATTGGCTACCTGGCACAATCGGCGGCTCCGAGCGGCGAACAGGTGATTCGCCAAATTAACGGCCACTCGTGGGCAGAGATTTATTTTGCGGGCTTTGGCTGGGTAGAATTTGAGCCGACGGCCGCATTTGCCAGCCCACACACAACATCATCCTCCAGCACGCTGTCACAGGGCGAGGCGGAGGATGCCCCGCCCACTGTTGACGACCCGATTCCGCCTCCGCTGCCGGATGCTGGTGCGGAACGGCCGTCTGCCTGGCCGCGTCTTCTGATTATAGGCGCCATCGCTGGCATCCTGTTTTGGCTGTGGCGGCGCGGGCAGCTACCGGCAGGCGCGGATGCAGTGCTGTGGAGCTACGATCGTTTACAGCAGCGCGGTGGCAAGCTGGGCAAACCGCCACTCGCCAGCCAAACGCCTGGGGAATATTTGCTGGTGTTGCAGCGCTATTTGCAGCAGTACGGCCGTTTCCCCTGGTTGAGCAAGGGTCTTGCGCAGGTGCAGCCCCATCTTGCCAGAATTACCCATTTGTATGTCAGGCGCATCTACGCAGGTGACGCCAATTCTGGGCGGGTAGCGGCGTGGCAAAGCTGGCAAAAAGTAAAACGGCCGCTGTGGTGGCTGCGAATTGCCCGGAGGTTCGTAAAAAGCGAGCAGTGAAAGTCGGCGCTTTTGGCCTGCGGCTGCCTGATGGGGTTGTGTTAACCAATTGATTGCTTTTTCTGTCGGCAATCTTTTACAATGCCGCCATCAATTTGCTTGGAGGCAACCATCATGTTACAGAGCTTTGAATGTCCCAACTGCCAGGCCACCCTGGACTACAACAGCCAAACCGAAGCCGTCACGGTACGCTGCACTTACTGCGGCAGCACCGTCATTGTGCCCGATTCGTTACGCAGGACGCGTGGCCAGGCGGCTGAGCAGCCCCGGGTTCTGGCCGAAATTGTCCAGCTGGTGCAAAACGGCCGTAAAATTGAAGCCATCAAACTGTTCCGCGAGACGTTTAATGTTGGCCTCAAAGAAGCCAAAGATGTGGTAGATGCCATTGCGCGGCATGAGGATATTCACCTTGGCGGCACGAGCTTCCATACCCAATCGGTTGACACGTCGGCTAATCTTTCAGCAGAACCGGTTGTCCAAACTAGCAGCAAAGCAGGCTGTATGATCTTTCTGTTCCTGTTGGGGATTAGCATTTTTGTGGTTGCAGGCATCGTAATTACATCGTCTTCACAAGGTAGCTCCGTCTCAGAAATAATCGAGGAAATTGGCAGTTTGGCAGGAACGGATTTAGAAACGACTGCCCAGGATAACCCCAGCGTCATTGTGACAACCGTCGAAAGTCTGCTTAACGCGGAAGGTGCCCCAGAAGCTATAAGCGAGACGCCGGATTTTGCTGAGGTTGTGCTGCAATTTGGCGGTGAGGAAGGCATTGGCCCAGGCTTTTTCAATGACACGCGCCGACTGGCCGTTGACGGCAAAGGCAACATTTATACAGGCGATTACAGCGGTGGGCGCATTCAGGTTTTTGATGCTTCAGGTAAATTCCTGGCCACCTGGAACGCTGGCGAAGCATTGTACATGACCGGTATGACGGTTAGCCGTGAGGGCATTGTCTATGTGATCAATGTTAACAGTGTAGAAATTTATGACGGGATGAGCGGGGAAAGCCTGGGTACATTGAACGTGCCAAATGGCGTCCGGACTTATTTTGAAACGGCCGCAACCGGGCCGGACGGCAGCATCTATTTTGTGGCCAAGGATCGGTTGCTACGGCTGGACAACAGCGGCAACATTGTGCAAGATATCAGCAATCCGTTTGACAATATTCCGGATTTTGCCCTTACTCAAAAAGATGTCACCATCGATGGGGCGGGCAACATCTATGTGCTGGGACGTGAAACAGTGTACAAGCTAAACGCTCAGGGACAGTTTGTTGATCAAATTGGTAGCAAAGGGGATGGGGATGACCAGTTTAAAACCGCTCCTACTGCCCTGGCCGTTGATGGCAAGGGACGCATTTTTGTGCAAAGCTTTACGGGCATAAAGGTATTTGACGCCAACGGCCGTTACCTGACGACGATCGACTCCCCGGGCGTGGCGTTTGACATGGTTGTTACCGACCAAAATGATTTGCTCGTTATGGATCGCAACGGTAACGAAGTGCGCAGGTATCAGCTAAACGGGTAAGTGGTGAAATCAAAAAGATGCCAATGAGCGCTCGCCCGGACGCTTTGGGCGTCCTTAACGAATTGTGCGCTATCAACGTAAGCGCACAATGTCATTGGCAGCAAAGAGAGGGCCGACGGAAAGTTGTAACGCGGGGCTGGCATAAAGCGCTGGCGGCACGCTGATGTCGGCGAGGTACAGTTCGCCCACCTGGCGGGCCGCTGCCTCTAGCTGAATGCCCGTTTTTGGCAGGGCCAGCGTCATCGTTGCCGTGGCCTGAATGGCTGGCTCATGTACGGTCCCGCTGGCCGTGTCCAGGCCCGACGGCGCGTCCAGAGCCAAAATGGGCGCAGGCTGGCGATTGGCCCATTGAATAAGTGCAGCGGCTGTTCCGCGTGGACTCCCCTGCAAACTGTAACCGATGATGCCATCTATGATGAGAACGGCCGTTTCCGCCTCATTTATCTCCTCAGCCAATGCCACCGGCACATTCATCCGCCGTAAAATATCCAGCTGATGGCCGGGAACCGGCGCAAATTCTGCGTCTGGCTTTGTGACAAAGATTTGTACGGCTGCACCATAGTTGTGCAAGCGACGGGCGCAAACCAGCGCGCCTCCGCCATTGCCGCCCGTTCCTGCCAGCACCACCACTTTTTGGCCGCGCGGGTCACCCTGTAAAAAGCGTTCGCGTGCCAGGTGAGCCAGATTCCGCCCCGCATTTTCCATCATTTGAATCAGGTCAATTTTGTAATCTTCTATCATCGCCCGATCCACTTCAATCATCTGCTGCGTGTTCACAAACGGAACATTTTCTGCAGCTATCCAGGGTATGTTCATGGTTTCCTCCTGTTGGTTAGGACTGTAGCTGATCGGCTATGGCAAGCAGATCGGGACCGATAATGTCGGGGAGTTCGGCCGTTTTACCCAGGACCATCCCTTTCCGAGCGACAAATGCGGCCTGCGCGCCCGCGCGGATGGCCCCGGTTACATCCCAATCGTGGGCCGCTACCAGCCGAATCCTGCCGATTGCGACGCCCAGCTGATCGGCGGCGTAATGATATGTTTCTGGGGCAGGCTTGAATCGTTGTACAGCCTCAACCGAGAGCTGTCGCTCAAAGAATTTGGTCAAACCAGCGTGTTTTAGCTGGGCGGTCAGCGCGGGCTTGGCCGAATTTGTCAGCGTTGCCAAGCGATATCCGGCGTCGCGGAGACGGGTTAATGCCGGAATCACATCCGGGTGTGGCGGCAGGCGCAGCATTTCTCCAACGATGGTATCAATGGCGGCGGCTGGCAGCTTCAGGCCATGTTTTTGAGCAGTCATTGACAGCGCATCCTTGCCTAAAACATCAAACGGCCGATACGTGGTCGTTACGGTTGCCACCAGCGACAGGCGGAGCATTAGGCCAAACCATTCAGCCATCACGCGCTCATCGCCAAATGCCCGATCAAAATGAGGGCGCAGTGCGCTCAAATCGAGCAACGTTTCATTCACGTCAAAAAGCAGAATGTCCATTCTTATCATCCCGTCCACAAGCAACAATATCTTTCGGTAGCTATTTTAATTCCAGGCAAGTTGACCGCGTGTGCGCCAGTAGTTATCGGCCGGTTCAACCAGGCTGCTCAGCGCAGCGGCCGTTTGCGTGCCCCAGACAACATTCAAGGCAAGAACATTGGACTGCAAATGAGCAACGGTTGCGGCTCCGCTTAAGGTGACGTCCACAAAGGGTTGGTTGATCACCGCTGCCAGCGCCAGAGCGTCCACCGTGCTGTTATGGGCCGCTGCCTGGGTCTGTAGCAGGGCCATTTGGGCCTGAAAGTCAGATGAATCGTTGCGTGGGGTTAAACGGCCGTTTGCCAACGCCTCCTTGATAATAACGCCAACGCCCGCGTCATGGGCTGCCTGTAAAGCGCCTGTTGCCGACTGCTCCAGCAGGTTCCATGTGGCCTGCACGGCCGAAAAAAGCAGCTCGCCGTCGAACTCTATCTCCAAGGCTCGCTGTATCGTTTCCGTCTGTTTTGGACCACTGACGGAGAATCCAACGGCCAGGCCGGCATTCCGCAATCGCGCAAGTTCCTGCAAAACTGACTGGTTGGTTAACACACCGCTGTCCAGCGTGACTGAATGAATCTGGTATAAGTCGAGATGGTTGCCCAATAAAGCCCGGCTCTCTTGTATTTGTCGCTGCAATACGGGCCGCGAATGCTCTTTAACCTCATGTTTTTGCCCGGGCGGTAAGCTGACCTGCCAATCGGCTGTATAGGTGTAGCCCCACTTGGAGCCAACGGTAACGGCCGTTTGCTCAACTTGCCGTTTCCTTAGCCAGGAACTCAGAAATACCTCCGCTTTGCCATAGGATCGCGCTGCGTCAAAATAACGAATACCGGCCGCCCAGGCCGCATCCAGTACGTGATGGGCCTGCGTTTCCATTGCGGCAACCTCGTGCTGATGATTCAGGTCGTCGGCGTGGCCCAGATTGATATATCCAGGCCGCCCCAAAGCCGCCAGCCCCAATCCTAGTGGCGTGACGGTAAGGTGGCTCTTACCAAGTGGTTGTCTATTCATTGGTTCCTTCAAGTTCAGCTTCACGTTGCTCCTTTCATTTTGCTAGCATTGATCAACTATGCTCGGTGCAGCTACTATTTCTCTGGACGCCATGGAGTGTCCAGGAAAATAGCTGCTTTTTTATGTGAGTGGTTTCAAATCATCCAACGTCCAGGGCATTAGCTCCGCCACGGTGGGATGGGTCAATACGGCCTTGCGAAACAGCTTGTAGGACTGTTTGGTGATCATGAACGTGGTAAACATGTTGATGATCTCATCACCGCCAACGCCCAGAATCGCGGCGCCGAGGAATTCTTCCGAATCGGCGTCAACCAGGAGTTTAACCAAACCGGCCGTTTCATCCTTTTCTTTGGCACGGGAGATATGTTTCATCGGCTTGGTAGCCAGCAACACGTTACGGCCGCTCTCCCGCGCTTCCTTCTCGCTCATCCCCACACGCCCCAGCGGCGGGTCAATAAACATGGCATAGGTTGTCGCCCGTTCTGACAATTTCCGGTCACCTTCACCGCTGTAAAAGTCCCAAAAGATCTCGCCGTCATTGACTGATGTGTGGGTGAACGCCCCTTCGCCATTGATGTCGCCCACGGCAAAAATGTGCGGCAGATTCGTCTGCATCACCTCATTGACGCTGATGTAGCCGTGCTTGTTGGCTTCAATCCCAGCCGCGCCCAAATTCAGGCGATCGCTGTTAGGAACCCGTCCAACGGCCAGCAGCAAATGGGATCCGCGCACCTGCTGCATCTGACCGTCCATTTCAAAAGAAACGTCTATCTGCTGCGGGGCTTCTTGCGACAATGACTTTACCAACGCGCCAAGATGAATGGTGATTCCTTCGCTTTCCAAAATCTCTTGCGTCGCAGAGGCGATGTCGGCATCTTCGCGGAACATGAGCTGGGGCGTTCCTTCAAGCACGGTGACCTGGCTACCCAAACGGCGAAATGCCTGGGCGAATTCTAGGCCAATGTAGCTGCCGCCGACGATGACAAGATGAGCCGGAAGTTCTTCCAGGTCAAGCAAGCGGGCATTATCTAGCCAATCCACGTCATCAATGCCAGGGATGGGGAAAACACGGGCTCGGCCGCCCGCGTTAATCACAATCGTTTTCCCTTCAATCACCTCATCGCCAATTTTCACCGAGTGTGACCCGGCAAACGCGCCATACCCATCATAGACGGTGACATTGTCCATGCCGCGCAGCCAGCTTTCTAATCCTTGGCTGGCCCCGTGCCGCATCTTGTTCTGGCGTTCCATCACTTTGGCAAAGTCAATGGTAACCTGCCCGGTCACGACGCCAAAATCTGGGCCTCGGCGGGCCATATGGGCGGCGCGAGCGCTGGCCACAATGGTCTTGGTGGGGGTACAGCCATAATTAACGCAGCTGCCACCAAAACGGCCGCCTTCCACAATCGCCACTGTTTTGCCCGCATTCACCAGCCGGGGCACGACGGTTCCCGTCGCCTGACCCGTTCCGATCCAAATCACATCATATTTATTCATTGAAGTTCTCCTGTGTGTCGTTGAGCTAATGCTGTTCTATGCTGAGTAAGGTCGCCGGATCATCCATGATCCAACGTTTGTCCTAAATACCGCTTTCATGAATCCGCTGCAGGGAAAACGGGGTGTTTAACGCGTTGTGAGACTATTGATTATTGAGCAGAACCTGCGGATCAGACAACATATGGTGTTTATCATAAAATCGCCTCGCCTAACGTGAGTGCGCTGCAAGATCCGGCTGGGCACAATCGCTTGGTGAAAATGGAAAATTTCTTTGATTGTGATTTGCCTTAAACGAAAATGATTCTAAAAAGCAGGTTGAACAGACATCTTTCTGTTCCATATTTAGTTTGGCTGAATAGGCGTGCTCTCTACTTTAAGACGCGATCTGTTGACCAATCTCTTACATGCCATCTCGCTGTAGATTAAACGGACATGTCTTGTCGCGCCTAGATCGTTTGGACTCTTTGGCGTAGCCGTCCAGGCCAGCGGCAGTTCGAAAGCGACTTTTACCAAATTACGCGCCTTGCTATATGGTTTTATCAACATCGTCAATTGCCCTGTCGCCTTGCGGCGCAAAATAGTGGTTACTTCAGCCTGAGATGCCCTCACCGTGGCTAACTCGGTTTCGGTTAGTATTTTTTCGATTGGGTCTATTTGCGTACAGGGAAATGGGATGGCGAGAAACGGCCGTTGTTTACACCATCAGCCGCTCGATACGGCGGGGGCTCCTTGAGGCGTGATGATGCTGCGCCAAGGGCGCTGCAACGCCCGCTTATTCTGGAAAATAGCCGGGAATCGAGATAGTAAAGGTGGTGCCTTCACCCAGCTTGCTGCGAACGGCAACCGTACCCCGATGCGCTTCTACGATCTCTTTTACTAGCGCCAGGCCCAGCCCTGTGCCTTTGTGACGCCGCTTGGAACCGACTTCCACCTGATAGAATCGCTCAAAAATGTGCCCCAGATGCGCTTCGGGAATCCCTTCGCCGCTGTCCGCCACCTCAATTTGAATCGCGTCCCCATCTGCAGTGAGGCGCAAGGTGATATTGCCGCCAGCCGGGGTGAACTTGAATGCATTGGAAACAAGATTGTCGAACACGCGGCGCAAATGCGTGCTGTCCCCCCGTATCCAGGGCAGAGGTTCGCCAACTTCGGCTTCCAGGGCAATGCTTAATTCACTGGCACGCATGCGATAATCGGCCAGGAGGGAGAAGGCCAACAGGGTGGTGTCTATCGCTTCACGGCGCAGTTCCTGGGTTTCAGCCGCCAGCAGGGCGGTGAGATCATCTACTAGATTGGTGAGCATATTTACACGCCGCATGATGATCTCACTCGATTCACGTTGACTAGGATTTAAGCTGCCCAGGCTTTCGCTGGCCAACAGCTCCGCATGGCCATAAATAATGCCAAGCGGCGAGCGCAGTTCGTGCGAGACACTTTGAGTAAAGTGGTTTTTCATCATGTCTAATTCAGCCTGCCGATTGAGGGCGGCAGCCATGGCGTTGGCCCTTTGTTGGGCTTCAGCCAGCAAGCGGAGATTTTGAATGGCAATACCCGCTTGCCGCCCGACGGATTCAGCCAAATCGAGATCTCTTTGGGTGAAAACCCGCTTAGTGCGGTTCAGGTTAAACAAGGTCAATACGCCTAAACAATGTTCACCTGCGCGGAGCGGGACGCCAATGAAATCTGTGACGCCCGCATCGATCCATTTTTGCATTGCTTCCGGGTGGCTGGGGTAGTTGGTGAGCATAATTGGCTGGCACGCGTTAACAATTTTCCAGGCTAAACCACGGGGTCGTGGGGCGGGCCGCAGGTTCATCGATTTAGGGACGTTGTGCGGATAAAAGGTCATGATTTCGCGATCGATCACAAGTCCCAATAGGCCGCAGTCTGCCCGAATAAGTTCGGCAACCATTTTGACGATCGTGCCGAGCAGCGTGGGGAGATCCGGTGTTGTGTTGAGGGTTCGGCTAATTTCTCCCAGCTGCTTTTCAGCTAATAAGCTTTGGCTCGTTTGTTCGAAGAGGTTAATGGTGTTTATGGCGAGGGCCACCATATGGGCCACCGTGTGGCCTGTGTTGATGTGGCTAACGCTAGACGGCCGTTTCTGGTTCCAGTAGATTGAAATCGCCCCCCCGATCGCGCCATGGTTGTCTATAAGAGGAAAAGTGGCAACTGTAATAAACCCTTCGGCGTCGACGGTTTCTGCCATTGGGGCGTAAGCGGGGTCAAGCCGCACATCTTCAATCCAGACGGGGGCAAGCTGATACAGGAGACGGCTACCGGGCGTCTCGCGGAAAGTGTGATTGATATGTTCCGTGTAGGCTAACGACAGCCCAAAGGCATAGCTACAGTCCAGCGTGTCACTCGCTTTGTCATAAATATAAATGGCGAGGCGATCCGCTTGTAGCGTGTTTTGGACAGCCGTTTTTACCCGGGGCCAGAGGGTTGGCAAATCATGCACCCCAAGTAGTGACTCGGCCACTTTCGTAAGTGCGGTCACCTGTTCAATATTTTGCGGAGGGGCGTCGGCTCGTTGGTCCCCAAAAGTAACTTGAGACCGTAATTGCTCTAACTCGCGGATTAACTCATCTTTGGTTTTGTCGTGGTCATCCATTTGTTGGTCGATTACTTGACGCCCATTTGAGGACAAAGCGTTTATACGGTACCTCCCTTGTAGGCGATCGCCCGAAGCGAAAACAACGTCAATTCTTGCACCACTGCGGCAGCGGTCTGTTCCGGTTCTGGCGTGGCCAAAAGCTGTAAGATGACCTCATCAAACCCCCCGGCAAAAGCTTCAGCAACCCGGCGGCTGTTCTGATCAGGGATACTATTGTTGTCGATTGCCTGGTCTAACGGCCGTTGCCACAGACGGACCATGCGTTCCCGAAATGTGGTTCGCTTGGCCTGTAGCGAGGGAACGGCTCCCACGCCGCCCACCAGCAGCAGCTGCACCACCGCCGGTTCAAAAACCGCAATATTTACGTAGGCTTGAATGCCACGCGACATTTGTTGCACCAAATCGTCGCGACCTCGAATGGCTTGATCGATCGTTTGTAGCAGGAAATCGGCCGTTTCTTCATAAAGATGCACGAACAAAGTCTCTTTATCTGGAAAATAAAAGTAAAAAGTCCCAATGGCAACCTCAGCGGATTTAACGATGTCGCGCACCGTGGCGGCATAGTACCCTTTTTCGGCAAATACCTGAACGGCCGCTTGCATCATTGCCGTCCTTTTGGCGTCTTTCTTCTGGCGTGTTTTTTCGCTGCTTCGGTAGGCCATATGGTTTGTTTCGTTTCCCGTTTAAGATCGTCTAAATATTGATTCTACGTGAATATCGTATTTAGGCTAGTACAGAAGCAAACTTCTTAGGACGAAGAAGATATTTGAAAGTTTGCTTCTGTTTAACTGTTTCGCACCGATTCGCTTATCCGTCAATATTTGGTGGGCGGAACCGTGACCATTTGTTGTGCAATCGTTAATAGTAACAGTCTATCTACGCTTCTGCCACTTTAATTGCTTGGTGAATCGCTGGTTTAGTGGCTGAATTATCGTGGTTTTTATAGACGCCTTGTAGCGGTTCACCGATACTATAAATGTGTGAGCTTCGTCGCCCAAGGAGGTGCAAGATGCGGAGCAAATTTCAACTCATATTCGCACTGCTGTCTGGCTTTAGCCTGATGTTTCTCTGGTTGGTCGCTGCCCATTCCTCGTCAAAACCGTCTGCCGCCTTGCAAATGAGCGGGACGCCAGAACCGGCGGCTTATTTACCTTTTATTTTGCAGCAAAGTCAGGATTCCACCGTGACCCCCACGCCATCGCCTATCGAGCCAGGTATGCCCTGGATTGAAGAAGGCGTAATAACCATCTTGTCGGCGCAGTACGATCATCCAGATTGTCTCGTGCCAACGCTGCCAGGGGATTTTGTTTACCCATACCCTCGCATCAATCATGATTGCGTAGCCCAACGGCCGTATCTCCCACGTACGTTCCAGGCCATTACCCTGCACAACGCCTACGTCGCCGTGACTGTGCTGCCAGAGCTTGGCGGGCGGCTGTATCGTTGGCAAGACAAAGTGAGTGGCCGCCAGCTGCTGTACGAGAATCCTGTGCTTAAGCCCACGGCGTGGGGCTGGCGCGGCTGGTGGCTGGCCAGTGGGGGCATCGAGTGGGCTTTCCCCACCGATGAGCACGGGCTAAATGAATATCGCCCCTGGGCGTACACCACCGATATTACAACAGAGACGGTATCAATCACCGTCAGCGACGTGGAAGATCAGACGGGGATGACCGTGGGCGTGACGGTTACACTGGATGGTGAGCATTCTTACATGACGCTGGCTCCTTTTGTGCTGAACGATACGGCCGTTGCCCACGATTATCAATATTGGCTAAACGCGATGATCGCCCTGGATGGCAATATGGTGGGTGATGAGACCGAATTTATTGTGCCCGCCACTCAGGTGCTGGTGCATTCTCGTGATGCCAGCGCCACCTACCTGCCATCAGCGGGTGAGTGGCTAAATTGGCCGGAACATAACGGCCGTTTCTTCAACATGTACGGAACCTGGGACCACTATCTTGGCTTCTTTGCCCCTGCGCTTAGCGCGGGCTTTAGCGGTGTCTATGATCATGACGCAGAGCAAGGAATTGTGCGCGTATTTGATATCGCAACGATGCCAGGGACAAAATTTTTCGGTCTGGCCAACCTTGAATCGAACCTATTTACTATCGACGATAGCGTGTATATGGAGATGTGGAGCAGTGGCGTCACGTCGGACTTCTGGACCTATGTGACGCTTGCGGCTGGGCAAAGCAGGCATTGGGAAGAGCGTTGGTATCCGGTAAGTGAATTGGCCGGGTTTAGAATGGCCAATGAGTATGGTGCCTTGAACCTGAGAGAAACAGACACGGGTGCCGAAATTGGCCTGCAAGTAACAGCCGTTACCTCCGGGACGCTTTCTTTGCTAGTAGACAGTGTGCCAACAGCCAGCTGGCCCGGCCCGTTTGCACCGGAGCTGCCTGTCACTTTTTCCTGGGAACGGCCGTCTGGCGTGGATGGTTCCATCATACTGCAACTGTTAGACGGGCAGAACCAGGTGCTTCTGCAATTTGCGCCCTAGTGCGTGGAGGAGGTGACAGTCGCTTCCCGCTAAATTCCAACAGGCCGTTTGACGCAAAAAGAAATGACAATAGTCACCCGGCAATGATGCGCATGGCAACTGCCCACTTGAGTAAATATAGGGTAACGTTACGCTATGCAGACGCTAGCGACTTTTTTTGAGAATAATCTCACCCTTATTTATTTCTTCTACGGGCTGGCCTTCTTTTGCATGGGGCTGTTGGTCTGGGTAGAGTCGGGTCGCGCCTCCCCGTTTCGGCTGGCACAAGCGATGGGTCCTTTGGCCGCGTTTGGCCTGCTGCATGGGCTGCATGAATGGTTTGAGATGTTTCAGCGCTTGGGCGCGGCAGGGGCAGCCAACGTTCCCGCCTGGTTGTTGCTCGATGAGGTGCGGATCGCTCACTTGTCTCTTTCGTTTACGTTCCTGGTTGTATTTGGCATTCGCCTCATTTTCCTTTCGCGTCGGGAGCAAAACCGTAACGAGAAATGGGTCGCTTATCTAGTTGCCGCCGTGCTGCTAGGGGTATGGGGCCTTAGCCTTCTGCTGACCAGGTGGATTTACCAGCCCTCCCCTGCTGATTTTATCGCCGCGGGCGACGCGCTTTCTCGCTACATCATCGGCATCCCCGGGGCGACGCTAGCTGCCTGGGCAATTGTGCTGGAGCAGCGCACCTTTCAACGGCTCGACATGCCGGGGACGGGTCGTGACTTATTAAGGGCTGCGCTGGCGCTGTTTATCTATGGGGCTTTTAGCCAGAGCTTTCCCAAACCAAGCTTTATTTTTCCTGCAAACATTATCAATTCGACATTGTTTACAGAACTGTTCGGGATTCCTATCCAGCTATTTCGCGCGGTCATGGCGGGACTGATTGCCGTCTTCATCATTCGGGCGATGCGTGCCTTTGAGGTAGAGCGGCAGCAGCATTTAGCCGAAGCAAACGAAGCCCGGCTGGCGGCGCAGAAAGAGGCGCTAGCTATCCAGGCAAAAAGTCGGCAGGAGACGGATGCATTGAACAGGGAACTGCAAACGGCCGTTCATGATCTCACGCTTTTGTTCGACCTGTCCCGTACGCTCTCGGCGACGCTGGACCGTGATGAATTGCTGCGGCAAGCGGTGGCGCAAATCTGTGAGAGCTTGTTCCATGTCCAAACCAGCTTGGTGGTTTTGCGCTCACAGGCCGAGCAGCCACTGCGCTGCCTGACCCATGCCGGATACGACCAAATGCCCAAGCGTGGCACAGGATTCTGCGACGAAGGGCAGAAGTTAACAACATATCTTTTAAGCAGGGGGCAGCCGGCCCTTATGGCCGATGGCGTATTCGCCTCAGTGACAACAACTGACGCGGATTTTCATCTGCCAAATGGGCGCTGTCTGATTGGCTTCCCCCTGGGAGATGCGGCCTCTGTGTCGGGCGGGCTGGTATTGGGCTTGCGGTCTGATTTGACTGTGCTTCGACAGCGCGATTTGGCGCTTCTGGAAACAATTGCTAGCCAGCTTACCATTGCGATAGATAACGCCACGCGTTACGGTGAATCCCAGGCACGAGAGACCTTGCGCGGTGAGCTGCTGCACCAGGTAGTGTCGGCGCAGGAAAGCGAGCGGCAGCGCATTGCCCGTGAGCTGCACGACGGTACCGGACAGGCGCTTACGGCGCTTGGGCTGGGCTTTGCGGCAGTCAGTGAAAACGTCCTGCAGAATCCACAGCTGGCTGCCGCGCAATTAACCGAGCTAAAGACCATGAGTACGCAGGCGCTGCAAGATTTGCGTGACCTGATCAGTGATTTACGGCCGTCGCTTTTGGATGACCTGGGGCTGGTCCCGGCAATGCAGAGCCAAGTCCAGTCGTTTATGCAGCGTACTGGCATCCAGGCAAACCTGGTGATAAACGGCCGTCGTCAACGGGTGCCGCCGGAAATTGAAACCATTTTGTTCCGCATTGCTCAGGAAGCGTTGACCAATGTCGCCAAACACGCCAGGGCCAATCAGGTCACCGTGGAAATCTGCTTTCGCGATCGCCAGGTGGACCTGGAGGTACGGGATGATGGCCAGGGTTTTGAGCCGGAAATTGTCTTTGCCAATACCGACCGTTCGCACCAGATGTGGGGATTGTTGGGGATGCAAGAGCGGGTGGCGCTGGTCGGTGGCAGCTGTGTGGTGCATTCTAAATCTGGGCAAGGAACGGCCGTTCAGGTGTCCATTCCAATTAAGGCTGTCTGATCTTTTATTTGCAGTTTGCCTTGAAGTGGCAGATTAAGTTGAGAGGAAATGCGCATTCATTGGTGAATGCTGCTGCGGGAGGTTGAGATGGCAAAAATTAAGCTGGTGTTGGCCGATGATCACGCCGTGGTTCGGTCCGGGCTCAAGATGCTGCTGCAGGCCCAGCCAGACATGGAAATTGTTGGCGAGGCAGCCTCCGGGATGGAGGCGCTGGCTCAGGCGCGTCGGCTGCGGCCAGACGTTATTTTAATGGATATCCAGATGCCGGGCATGAACGGCATTGAGGCAACTCGGCAGATTAAGGAAGCCAATGCAGAGACGGCCGTCCTTGCCCTGACTATGCATGAGGATGACCAATACTTTTTTGAAATGCTCCAGGCAGGCGCATCGGGTTACGTCCCAAAGCGGGCAGCCCCCGATGAGCTCGTTCGGGCCATTCGTACCGTGACGCGGGGCGAAGTATTTTTGTACCCTTCTCTTGCTACCCGGTTGGTGCAAAGCTATTTAGGTGGTGAATCAGGCAATGATTCGACTGCGTTGTTGGGCAACCTCACTGCACGTGAGCAGGAAGTGCTGGCGCTCATTGCTGAGGGGCATACGAACCCCGAAATTGCAGACAAGTTGGTGATCAGCGTAAAAACCGTCGACCGGCATCGGGAAAACATCATGCGAAAATTAAACATGCACAGCCGGATTGATTTGGTGAAGTACGCGATTCGGCATGGCGTGATTGACCTTGGCGAGTAGGCGCTCGGGGAGTGCACGGAGCAGGGAAGTAAGCAGTGAAACGTGAGCTGCGTTTCACCGCTTACGCAATTCAAGCTAGAACGGGAGTACCTTCATAAAGCGGGCAGCTCAGGCATTCGTCAGGAAGTGCGCCCTCAGCACGGGTACGGGCCAGCCAACAAGGAACCATTTTATCCTTAAAGCCGGGACACGTTTCACGTGATGCTGGGTCACATTTAATAATGGACCAGCACGCTTCGCTGGGGCGGTTGGATACGGCCGTACCCGTCTGATCTATTGCTGCTTCAGCTTCCCACTTATCTACCAGCCAATTCATAGCATACCCAATGCCAGCTATCAGCATTAGGGGAACCAGGCAGCGCAGGGCAAATAGGAGAGCCATTGTCAAAGTTGCTTGTGATGCGTTCATCATTAATACCTCATTACGTCCGTTCTGCTTCTAGCACCGTGCTGTGATCCACAATCTGTAAATAGCGAACCCCCAGCGTAAATGCCAGCAGACCATAAGAAATGACACCTAGCCCCACCATGACCTCAATCAGGGCTGGTTTATAAGAGGTGTAAAGCGGTGCAATCTGGGTTGGCAGGTAGCTGAAGGCCACGATTTGTCCCACAATATTGGTGTCCCAGCGATAGGCTACAAGGCCGGTAACGGTAAGCAACAGCGCCAGGAGATGTAACCTTGGTTGCTGCCGCAAACGGCCGTTTACCAGGATGATCGCCGGAATCAAAATCCCCAACAAGAGCTCGCCAATCCAAAAATTGAAGGCCAATGAGCCGTTGGTCAAGATGTGAAGCCCTTCTGTACGCCCGGGCTCCAGCGTGTAGGCCATCCCCAAGGTGTCCCAGAAACGCAGGTACAGGTAGCCAAACAGCATCCAGCCAATCACCTGAGAGACCTTGTCTAGCACATCGTTTTGCACAACGGCCCGGTCAGAAACGTAGGCGGCCACTTTGGAAGCCAGCACCGTTAACGCCAGGCCCGCGATGACGGCCGAAACGATGAACAGAATCGCCAGACTAGGCTTGTACCAGATTGGCCGCGCCTTGAGCACGCCAAAGGTCGCACCAAGCGACGATTGGTGCAGCAGCGAAAAGCTGAGACCCGCTACGGCGAGGATTGGCGCCAGTTTGTGGATGTTGTGTAGTTTGCCTGCCAGTCCGGGCCAGCGGTGCTTGAACCAGCTGGCCTCACCGACAATCGGGGCGACCTCCAGAGCCAGAACAGTAAAGTAAAGCACCACACACATGGTGACTTCCCACAAAGGGGAGTGGATGTTCCAGAAGCGAAGCGCATGCCAGAAGCGGTCGGGCCGGCCGATATCCATCAGTAGGGTCATCATGGCCATGCTGTAGCCGATGAGGCCGATGAAAACGGCCGTTCGTGCCAGACCTTGTAATTGCTTCCAGCCCAGGAGGTAAACTGCGGCTGACAGGGTAAAGGCTCCTGCACTCAGCGCGATGGCGGAAAGGTCGATACCGATCCACAAACCCCAGGGCACCAAATCGGTGAGGTTGGTAACAACAAGACCGCGCATGAACACGAGAATGGCTGCTGCCAGACCTGCAGCCATCAGGACGGCCAGCAGCACAACCCACAGCGGAAAGAGTGCAGTGTGCAGCTTTATTTTCTGATTCATGATTCACGCTCCTTGGTTTCGTCACGGCGAGCGGACAGGAAGTAGACGCGCGGTTGCGTCCCTAACTCCTGGCGCAGCTGCACAGCCGGATTTTTGGCAAGCGCCTGGCTCACTGGGGAGGCCGGGTCGTTCAGATCGCCAAACAGGCGGGCTCCGACAGGGCATGCCGCCACGCAGGCTGGTGTCGCTTGCCGGTCGATGCCCGGCATCAATCCCTCAGCCAGGCCGCGGTCGATTCGATGGAAGCAGAAAGTACATTTTTCGGCCACACCACGGGGTCGCCGTGCTACTTCTGGTTCACCCCACTCTGGAACGGCCGTGTTCTCCGCGGTGTGGCTCTCCCAGTTGAAGGTTCGCGCGCCATAAGGACAAGCCAGTTGACAGTAGCGACAGCCGATACACTTTTCGTAATCCATCATGACAATGCCGTCGGGCCGATGGTAAGTTGCGCCTACCGGGCATATGTCTACACAGGGCGCGTTTTCACAGTGCATACAAGGCAAAGGTGCGTAAACGGCTTCCCCATTGATTGGCTCCAGTTCAATCAACCGGTTCCAGGGGGCATCTTCCCGCGTGTCGTTGTGCGCCTGGCAAGCCAGGCTGCATTCGCCACAGCCGACACATTTGGCCTGATCAATGACCATGGCCCAGCGGTATGGGCTCGCTGCGGGTGACTCCTTGGCCGGATTGCGTTTAGCGGCGAGGGTGATGGTGGAAACGGCCGTACCCACGGCTGCCAGCTTAATAAAATCACGACGTCCAACCTTATTGTTCATTGCTGCCTCCCTGATCCTGGGCACGTAGTCGTTCTTGCCACTTCTCTAGCCACGGGGAACCAACCAGGCCAAACGCCAGGCCGATGAGCGCCGCCAAAATCGTGAAGTTGTACGTGCTATTTGCAGATAGCTCCGGCAGAATGGAATCAGTTTCCGTGCTGTTCAATGTGGGGAAACTTGCCTGCATCACGGAAGCATTTTGGTCATAAAGGCAGGGGCTTTTACTATCTACTGTAGTTGTTGGCGCAGTTGGTTTATGCAAACCATCGCTGTGGCAGGCTGTACAGGCATCCGAGCCAACGGAAAAAGTGTGGTTGATCTGGCTGTGCCCGCTGCCCAATGGCGCATTGTTGGTTTGTAGATGGCAGTCGGTGCAGAGGAGCCCTTCACTGGCGTGGGCAGTAAAGGTATAGAAATGTGTCTCCTCCTTATGGCAGCTGCGGCAAGTGTCTTGCATACTGCCTGCACGCAGTTCATTTGTGTGGGGGTTATGGCAGCGAGCGCAGGTGAGTCCTTCCTGACCGTGCTGACTTGCCTCCCACTCAGAAAATGTGTCCACGTGGCACTGACCACAGAGGCGCGAAGAAATATCAGTTTGCATTATTGTTTGAGGATGTTCGGCTGGGTCAGAGGGATGACACGTTTCGCAGGCGATGCCTTCCTTTTCATAGCTGCCAGTCTCGGCGTTAAAGCCGGTCGTGTGACAGCGCAGGCACTCCGGGGGGCTGCCTTGCTCAGCCCAGGCGTCCAAAAATGTTGCCACAACGCTGGCATGGCCATGGGCGCTGTTCTCCCATTGGGAGGTCACGGCTTCATGACAGTTGCCGCAGTCATCACTGCCGTACACTTCCGGGACTGTTTGAGCCTGGGTTATGGCAAAAGTGAGAAACCCCATTAGCAGTGCGAAAGTCACCCCAAGCAATACTCTTTTAGACATAGGATGCTCCTTGTAACGTGTAGAATCTTAAGGCAAACCGGCAGAGCAGGTGGCATAGGTCATGCGCTGGTTCTACTCTTCATGCTTTAGTTTAAAGGCGGGGCGTATCGGGGTAAATCGGGCGAGGGACGCATTTTGGGGTGGGGGCTTTGCCCCATAAACAGATGGGTTGTTTTTGGTACGCATGCGGTGTCAACCGCTATTTGCGCCGGAGAGGGGTTGAGAATTGCTGTTTGGTGATGGGTTGTGGGGTGTTTACCCCAGCCAAAGATGGCTTGGTTACCGAATAGACGGCTGTTCTTTGAAGCGTTATTCTGTTTCTATAGCGTTACAAGTTATCTGCACCGAAAAGTGTGTAGGGAGGTTTATGATGAACACAGTAACGGCCGTTCTTATTCTTGTTGTATTGTTTGTAGTTCGCTTTGCCTTGCCCGTGGGCCTCATGATGCTGATTAACTGGTTTACGAATCGGATTACGGTCAGTCGAGCGCACT
>CBDUOF010000008.1:0-32671 GCA_965368765.1 uncultured Anaerolineae bacterium
AACGGTGCCAAAGGTTTCTTGAAGAAAAGTGCGCGCAATTGAGCCGCCGATCACGTCGGAAATGGTGCTGCGATAGCTGGAACGGCCGCCGCCGCGAATGTCTACATGCCCCTGGGCTTTGTGATATTTCACCAGATCAGTGTGGCCAGGACGGACGGCTCCGCTTGACCCGGCAAACTGTTCATAATGGCGCGACTGAGGTGTGGCAGACAGCACCAAAGCACTAATAGGTTCGCCAGTGGTAAAGCCGGTTTCGTAGCTGGTTGTGTTGAACGTGTTTCCTTCTACCGTGGCTTCGATGTCCGGTCCAGCGGTCAACGCTTCATGATCCGCTTGGTAGAGGCCAGACAGAAGCAGCACTTTGTCTTTTTCGTTGCGGGGCGTGCCGTGCCGGTTGCTGCCGGGGCGTCGCCTATCCAAAAAGGCTTGAATTTGGCTGCGGCTCAGTTGGAGCCCTGGGGGGCAACCAAAGACAATGGTTGTGATGCCGGGTCCATGCGATTCGCCTGCCCCGGCGACGCTGAAGAGGGGGCCGCCTAAGATTTCCATAACAATCCTTTTTCATTGAGAATATCCGCCGATTGCGCAGATTCCAAAGATTCTTCTTGATTGATTTCCCCGAAAACTAACTACTGGACCGAGTATCTAACCTTCAGTCTCAAGGGGAATTATTGTTCGTCTCAACCTATTTTACCGCCTTTCTTAATATAGCCCGTAAGTCCTATTGGCTACGGTGTTAAAGACTCTGTCCAGAGTAGTTCCCAACTGGCACAATCCCGATACAACGACACTTTTCCCTGAGCAGTTTCCTGGGGCCTTCATCAAAAATGCGGAGGAGCAGACGATGACTTGCTCAGTCCTGGTTGTGGACGACGAAATTGAAATCCGGCAGTTGCTATCAACGATGCTGACGATGATGGGGTATCAATCCTTTGTGGCCGAAGATGGTCTGGATGCCCTGAAAATGATCCCTGAATGCCAACCTGATATTCTAATCCTGGATGTGATGATGCCCCGAATGGATGGGCTGACGCTGTGCCGCCAGCTGCGCGGAGCGCAGGAAACGGCCGAATTGCCCATCATCATGCTTAGCGGTAAGGCTCACCAGGAAGCAGTCCAGGAAGGGCTGCAGGCTGGCGCCAATCGCTACCTGGTAAAGCCGACTGGGCTGGATGAGTTGACCCGCAATATTACCGAGGTTTTGGGAGAATCGACCGTGCCTCACCCCACCCCTGCGAAAAAGATTGAGGCGTAAGTTTTGAGTAAAAAGTGTAACGTGAGCGCCACCAGGCGCTTTTAACTTTTTACTTTCCGCCAGCTATAGTCCTATTGTTTTTGCAAACGCCTCGATGGCCTGAAGATGCTGCTGTGGTGTCGCGAAGCCAACGCCCATGGTGCTGAAAGAAATGTGCGAGGCACCGGCATCTTGCCAACCTGCCAGGTATTTTTGGATCGCGTCGGGGCCATCGCCAATGTGCAGGCGTGGTTCCAGGCCAATGTCGCTACGGGAACGGCCGTACTCCGCCAAATATCCCTCTATTTTTTCCAACGATTCTTTCGCTGCTTCGGCCGTGCGGTAGCCAGGGAGCCAACCATCGGCTTTGCGCGCCAGGCGACGCAGCACGGCATCTGAATGGCCTCCTAGCCAGATTGGGATGGGACGCTGCACCGGCAGTGGGTTAAGCCCAGCATCGGGAATGTTGTGCCACTTTCCCTTGAATGTCACCAATTCCTGGGTGAAAAGGAGCTTCAAGACGTCGATTTGCTCCTCGATGCGTTTTCCCCGTGTGTGAAAGTCAAAGCCAATGGCTTCCATTTCTACCTTGTTCCAGCCAACGCCGATACCGAGCCGAAAACGGCCGTTGCTCACCACATCTAAACTGGCTGCCTGCTTGGCCACGACGGCCGTTTCTCGTTGGGGCAAGATGAGAATACCGCTGATAAATTCCAGATTCGTGGTTAAGGCTGCTATGAAGCTAAAAAGCACAAACAGCTCGTGGAACGGGTGCTTGTGGGTGTATGGTCCCTGCCAGCCGCCGGGCCGGTCTGGATTGGCACCCAACACATGGTCATAGGCAAGGATGTGACTAAAGCCAAGCGATTCGGCCGTTTGGGCATAGTCTCGCAGGGCAGCCGGATCGTTGCTAAATTCGGTTTGGGGGAAGACAAGTCCAATCTTCATATGGTCTCCTTATTTGAAAAAGTGGAACATTGAGTTGCGCAGAGGTTTACAGAGAAAAAGCTACGTCAATCTGCATGCGCGATATGCGCAAATCTGCGGATGTTGGTTCATTGTAGCGATGTTTTGAGCTATGTCATGCAAATGGGTGACAATTGACCCTGCGGCGGCGGGCTAGGCATCGTTAAACTTAGGGGGCAGCTTGGGCAAGGAGGCCCGCTTTGAAATGGTAGACCATTGTTCGCTGAACTGTTATTTACCTGCCCCGACCATTGTGCCGGATAACCGCCGTCCCATCATCCTGGTAGGCAACCCCAACGTGGGCAAATCTGCCCTCTTTTCCCAATTTACGGGCCATCGTGTCGATATTTCCAATTACCCTGGCACCACCGTAGAGGTGACTCAGGGACAGCTTATGCTGGCTGAAACGGAGATGGTGCTGATCGATACGCCAGGGGTGCAAAGTTTGCTGCCTCGCTCTGAAGATGAGCGGGTGACGCGTGATATGCTGCTGGGCAGAGCGCCCTGGGCGGTGTTGCAAGTGGCCGACACTAAAAATCTACGGCGTGCCTTGCTGCTAACCTTTCAACTGGCGGAGTATGAACGGCCGTTTGTCTTGGCGCTTAATATGGCCGATGAGGCGGCGGCACTAGGCATTTCTGTTGACGTACGGCGGCTGTCTCAGGTATTGGGCGCGGATGTGGTCTCGACGGTGGCAACAGGTGGGCAGGGGCTGGATGATTTGCGCACTTCTCTGCTGGCACCCCGACCGGTGAGCTACTGCCCCCGTTACGATGGCGCGATTGAAACGGCCGTTGCTGAAATCAGCGCGCTGCTGCCAGAAAATTGGTCGGGCAAGCGAGCGATCGCCCTGGCCCTGCTGGCTGGCGATTCTGGCCCAGCGGACCACGCGGTGCAAAGCAGCACCGTATCACCCACTGCGTGGCTGGCCTGTCTGGAGCAAGTCGAAACGATTGTGGCTGATGCGGCAAGCCGATATGACCAGCCGCTGGGCTATGCCATCACGCGGCAGCGGCTGCGCTGTGCAGATTGTCTCTTGGCTCAAGTTTGGCAGGCAGAAGAGGAACGGCCGTCTACGATCACCGAAAAACTGGATCGCTTGATGGTGCATCCGGTGTGGGGTTGGTTCTTTTTGGCGGGCGTGATGCTGGCGCTCTATCTGTTTGTAGGACGATTGGGCGCGGGCGTCATGGTCGATTGGTTGGAAAGCACCTTTTTTGGTGAGTGGATCAATCCGCTGGCTGAGCGGGCCGCTGCGGTGATTCCCTGGCCCTTGCTGCGTGACTTTTTGGTGGGCGACTACGGCTTGGTGACGATGGCGCTTTCCTACAGCATTGCTATTGTGCTGCCCATTGTGTTTACCTTCTTTTTGGCCTTTAGTTTGCTGGAAGATTCCGGTTATCTGGCGCGATTGGCCGTGATGGCAAATCGGCCGTTTAAGGCGATGGGGCTGAATGGCAAAGCGGTTCTGCCCATGGTGTTGGGGCTTGGCTGCGACACCATGGCTACGCTGACCACCCGCATTTTAGAAACGCGCAAGGAACGCCTGCAGGTAACGCTGCTGCTCGCGCTCGGCGTGCCTTGCTCCGCTCAGCTAGGTGTGCTGCTGGGCATGGTTGCCATTTTGTCTGGCTCCGGGGTGATTGCCTGGCTTAGCGTGGTGCTGCTGACGTTGTTTGTCGTAGGATGGTTAGCTGCGCGACTCTTACCGGGTCAATCGTCTGACTTTATTTTGGAATTGCCGCCCGTGCGTCAGCCGCAGCTCAAAAACATTGTGGTGAAGACGGTAGCGCGGGTCGAATGGTATCTAAAAGAGGTGTTACCCCTTTTTATTGCCGGGACCACGCTGCTTTTTGTGCTGGACAAGCTAGGCTTGCTGATTCAGCTGGAGCGTTTGCTTGCGCCGCTGGTGCAGGGGGTGCTGGGCTTGCCGGCTGAAACGGCCAGCGTCTTTCTAATTGGTTTTTTCCGCCGCGATTTTGGCGCAGCGGGTTTATTTGGCTTGGCGCGGCAGGGCATGCTCACGGGCAATCAGATGGTTGTCAGTTTGGTCGTGATTACGCTATTTATCCCCTGCATTGCCAATGTGTTAATGATTATCCGCGAACATGGCAAACGGACGGCCCTCGCGGTGACAGCGTTTGTCTTTCCCTTTGCCTTTTTGGTTGGTGGGGTGCTGAATTGGGTGCTGCGCCTGCTGGGAATTGAATTTTAATGCGTGCCCCTGAGACACAAATTTCCCAGGGAATGGTGGGCTGAAAATGCAGCAATGTGCACTATGTGGCTATGAATATGATGCGGCGAAGATGGTGTGTCATGTTGGCTGCCCGTTGGCCGAGAAGTGTGCCGTTATTTGCTGCCCAAACTGCGGCTACCAGGTCGTAGATGAGTCGCAATCGGCGACGATAAAGTTGGTTGAAAAAGTGTGGGGACGGCTGCGGAAACGGCCGTCTTCAAATTCATAACCGCCCACAGGGTAGTTGTTGAAGGCCACTCGTGGAATCTGCGGTAAGTTTATTTTGAGGAAAGTCAATGAGTAACACCCTGCAAGCATTAAAGCCTGGCGATATTGCCCAGGTAACCGCTATCAACACGCAAAATGCCGATCGTCTGCATAAGCTATCCGCGCTGGGGCTGGTGCCGGGCAGTTTGATTAAGCTGCAACAGCGCGTGCCCGCCTACGTGGTGCGGGTTGGCGAAACCCAACTTTCTTTGGATGATGCCGTTGCGGGTGAAATCCTGATTCAGCGCCTGTCGCAACCATAAGCCTCCTTCCGAACTTAGCAATTGCCCGATTGTATGAAGACTACTACAATCTTTCCAAATACTATAAAACTCCAACCAACAGTGGCGGCTAGGGTTCCGCAGCAATAAGCTGGCTGGACCGAGCGTCGCATAAACCGCATCTATGGATTCCCGCCTGCGCCGGAATGACAATTAGAAGCGGCAGCATCTGGACGGATAAAAGCCTTGGGGATTGCGGTTGGCATATGTGCTTTTGGCATGTGCTATACCCCTTTCTCTGGAGGTGCTTTATGTTTCGTGCAGGTGGTTGGCAGCGAACCCCTCATTTGACGGCCGTTTTCCAAGCATTATTTGTAACATTTTTGTGGTCAACTTCCTGGGTGCTTATCAAGATTGGCCTGACTGATATACCCGCCCTCACCTTTGCCGGGCTGCGCTATGGGCTGGCCTTCTTGTGCTTGCTGCCATTCTTTTTTCGCAGCCAGGGCGTGGCCGAGGTTCGGCAGCTGTCCCGAGCAGGCTGGGTCAGCCTACTCGGGTTGGGATTGATGTTTTATGCAGTGACGCAAGGGGCGCAGTTTGTCGGTTTGTCTTATTTGCCTGCGGTTTCGGTAAACATCATGCTGGGCTTTACGTCTGTCGTGGTGGCTTTGCTGGGGATAGGGTTGTTGGCAGAACGGCCGTCTCCCTGGCAGTGGTTGGGCATCTTTGTAGCCATTGGCGGCATTCTGCTCTACTTTTATCCCATCAAGATTCCGGCAGCGCAGCTGGTTGGGTTCTTGGTGGTTGCTGTTGGCGTATTGGCGAATGCAGGATCGGCCGTTTTGGGGCGCGCGGTAAACAGGCAGGGGCATTTACGGCCGTTAACCGTCACAACGGTTAGCATGGGTGTAGGAGCCTTTGTCCTGTTAAGCGTCGGCATTACCACACAGGGAATGCCGGAATTAGATTGGCAAAGTTGGGCCATTATTATCTGGCTCGCGGTGGTAAATACCGCGCTTGCCTTTACGCTCTGGAACCTCTCTTTGCGCACGCTTTCGGCGATGGAGTCCAGCATTATTAACAATACGATGGGGGTGCAGATTCCTATTCTGGCCGTGATTTTTTTAGGGGAGCGGCTAGATGGGCGGCAAGTTCTGGGTTTGGCAGTGGCAGTTGTTGGCACGCTGCTGGTGCAGTTAGGCCGCAGGCGGTAGAGATCGGACCAATTTACCTCAATTTTGGGTTGATTAGCATAAAGCAAATTGGTCCAATCTGGTTGTTACTTATTCAGCATTGTCCATAAAAAGCTGTAAACGTCGGTCGCCTCTTCGATGAGCTTGGCCGTGGGCTTGCCCAGACCGTGCCCGGCCCGCATTTCCACGCGGAGGAGGAGGGGATTACGGCCGTTATCGGCTGACTGCAGCGTGGCGGCAAACTTTTTGGCGTGCATCGGCACCACGCGGTCATCCGTGTCTGCAGTGGTGATCAGGAGGGGTGGGTGGGTGATTCCTGGCTTGACGTTGTGCAGCGGGGAGTAGGCCATCATGAAGCGGAAATGATCCGGATTTTCGACGGCGTTGCCGTATTCTGGTGTCCAGTAACGGCCCGCACTAAATTTGTGGTAGCGCAGCATGTCGATGACCGGCACAGCGCAATGGACTGCACCAAACAAGTCGGGCCGCTGCACCATGCAGGCCGCGACCAGCAGGCCGCCATTGCTGCGCCCTTCAATGGCTAAACGCTTTTCATTCGTGTAGCCATTAGCGATGAGCCATTCTCCGGCGGCAATAAAATCATCAAAGACATTTTGTTTATTTTCGAGCATCCCTGCCTG
Organism: uncultured Anaerolineae bacterium; assembly: GCA_965368765.1. GTDB lineage: Bacteria > Chloroflexota > Anaerolineae > Promineifilales > Promineifilaceae > Leptofilum. Next base: position 6,762 of record CBDUOF010000008.1, read on the forward strand.
GTGCCACGCTTCGCCGTATTCCATGCCGCCGCGCAAGCAGGCCTGGGCATAAATGCCGCCCCGTTCTAGCCAGGCCAGGCGTGTTGGCGAGAAGATGGGCGTTAAGGAAATGTTGAAGCCGCCATAGCCATAGAGCAGCGTAGGGTTGTTGCCGTCCAGCGCCAACCCTTTCTTATGGGTAATGAAGAGTGGCACCTGGGTGCCATCTTTGGAGGAATAGAAAATTTGACTGGTCTCATAATCGTCGGGGTCAAAGTCGAGGCTGGGTTGGTCGAGAATGGTGAGTTCGTTGGTGGTGAAATCGTAGCGCAGGATGGTGGGGGGGTAGGTGAAGGATTGGAATTGAATAAATAGTTCGGATTGCTGGCGTTCGCCAGACAAATCGAAAATGGTGCCGGGCACGGGCAGCTCAATTTCACCACTGTCTGTGCCGTCTAGGGCGTAATGGTGCAGGGTGTGTCGACCGTGGTGCAGCCGGCCAACGACAAATTGATTGTTAGCCATCAGGCTAAAGGCGATGGCGTTGTCTTGTTCCGGGATGATGGTCTGCCAACTGGTTGGATCACTGTGATTAAGGTTAATAGCGATGATACGGCCGTTTGGCGCCTCAAAATCTGTCTGAAAGTAAAAAGTTGGGCCATCATTACCAAGAAATTGATAGCTGGCGTCCATTTCATCCAGCAAGTAGATAAATTCTTCGCCGTCGATGGGGCGGTAATAAAAACGATTGCGCCGGTCGGTGCCTTCCCAGACGTGCAGGGTGAGATAACGGCCGTCTTCCGTCACATCTGGGTGAAAGCCCAAATTTGGCGCATTGGGTCGGGCATAAATGATTTGGTCGACGCTTTGCGGCGTGCCAACCTTGTGGAAGTAGACGTGCTGGTGGGTGCTGGGCGGCGCGTCGGGCATTTCTTCGGGACTGGGGTAGCGGGCGTAGAAAAAGCCGGAGCCGTCAGGCAGCCAGGCGGGGTTGGTAAATTTGGCCCATTGCAGTACCTCTGGCTTGTCTTCGTTGGTTTGTAGATCGCGAACGTGGATGGTTTGCCAGTCCGAGCCGCTTTGGGAGAGGGAGTAGGCCAGAAAACGGCCGTCTTTACTATAGCTTTGGTTAACAAGGGCAATGGTGCCATCGTCGCTGAGCGTGTTGGGATCAATCACTTCTTCCAGCGGGGCATCGAGGCTGGCTTGTTTGTACAGGACGGGTTGATTTTGCAGTCCATCATTCTTTTGCACGAAGTAATGGTTGGCTTTGCGGCGCGGTGCGCTGCTTTTGGGGAAGTTCCACAGGGTGGTCAGCCGTTTTTGAAACTGGGCATGGATAGGCAGTTCAGCCATCATGTTTTGGGTGAGTTCATTTTGGGCTGCGACCCAGGCGATGGTGTCCGGGTTTTTGGGGTCTTCCAGCCAGCGGTATGGGTCGGAAACGGCCGTACCATGATAATCTTCAACAACATCATCTTTGTGCGCGGTTGGGTAGGTAAATGAGGGGCGGTTCATGGATTCATCTCCTTCGATTGCAGATGGTCTAATTTTATCTGATTCAGGCTGGCTAGAGCCGAAGCGTGCGGTGGTGGCTTGCCAACTGCTGACCATTTGCCTGTCGTGCCATTCAACTTTGAGCGGGCGCAAAAGATTAAAGTCAATGCCGTCGCAGCCAAGCAGGAATGTGACGATGCGCTCAACCAATTGCTGGCGCATGGAGGGTGATTTTAGCATATCCTGGCAGATTTGATATTGGCGGGATACGGCCGTTCGTTTATCATCTTTGCATGACACATCCACTGATTACCCAACTCCATTTTGCCCGCAGCGAATTTGTGCGCTGCCTGGAAGGACTTTCTGATGAAGACGGCCGTAAGCGGTTGCTGCCAATGAACTGCATTAGCTGGATGATTGGTCATTTGGCTAACCAGGAGCAGTTTTACTGGGTCTATTTGGCACAGGGGAAGCTGGTTTGGCCCGGTTTGAATGAGATTGTGGGATACGGCCGTCCCGCAAGCACGCCGCCACTCGATGAAATGTGGCAGGCATGGCAAGAAATCACGGCCGCGGCCGATGAATACCTGGAAACCATAGCCGAAGATGTGCTCACCACCCATCTTACGCAAGGCGAAACCAAATCGCGTGAAAGTGTGGGCACGATGCTGCTGCGCACGACGTACCATTACTGGTTCCACACAGGGGAAGCCCATGCCGTGCGTCAGCAATTAAGACATGAGGATTTGCCGCAGTTTGTGGGGGATATGCGTACGGCCGTTTATCGGCCAGGCCCGACTGCCTGAATGACAACGCAGAAGCAGGTCTAGGGCCTGCCCCTGCGCATTTCAATCACTGTTACGAACCCAAATGCTGCTTGAAGAAGTCGGTCATTGTGGTGTAGACGCTGACTCGATTTTCATATTTCAGGACGTCGTGACCTTCATCGTCGAACATGAGGTAATCGACTTTTTTGCCCAAGCCACGCAGCTCTTCCACCAGTTCACGAGATTCCTGCTCAATGACGCGCGGATCGTTTTTGCCTTGCACCACAAGCATGGGGCAGGCAAGCTGATCCATGTAGGTACGTGGCGAGCGTTCGCGCATGAAATCCTGTTCAGTTTCGGGATCGCCCACCAGCATTTTGATGAATGGCTTCCACGTTTCCGGCACGCGGCTGGCAAAGGTAAGCAGGTCATATGGGCCAAACATATCAATCGCCGCTGACCACAGCTCAGGGTGGCGTGCGGCCAGGGTGAGGGTCATGTAGCCGCCGTAGGAACGGCCCACTACACCCGCCCGGTTCGTGTCGATACGGCCGTCTTTCACCAAAACCTCGGTCATCGCATGGACATGATCCAATCGGTCTGCGCCACCCCAATCGCGCACGACGTGCTTCATGTAGTTGAAGCCATAGCCGGTACTGCCACGCACGTTGGGTACGAAAACGGCAAAACCATTTAGCGTCAGGAATTGGATGAATGGCATCGAGAACCAGGCAAAATCGGGGCGTTCCTGGCCTTGTGGGCCACCGTGAATGTAATAGGCCAGCGGGCGCGCCCCCGTATAGCCCAGTTCAGGGGCGGGCAGGTAGAGCCTTGCCGAAATGCGCAGGCCATCATAGCTGGTAAAGGGGTAATCTTCGCCTGGCGAGAGCCATTCGCTGGGCAGCCCCAGGATGCGTTCGCGGGTATGCTGCTGACAATCATCCCGGTTTGGGCCGCTAATCGTGTAGATTTGGGTGGGGGAAACGGCCGTTGAAAATGACAGCGCATACGTATCTTGTACCTTGTTATAGGTGATTGATTCCAGCACGCCGTTTGCCAAAGTGCCCTGACCACAGAGTAAGTGCATGGCTTGCATGGTCAGGTTCTCTTCATCCAATTCGGCTTCGTAGGCCCAGGAACTGCCGTCGATGTTATAAATGAGCAGATAGGTTTGGCCAGCCAGATGACGGACTTCTTCCAGTTCGCCCACGCCTTCGTGTTGTGTGCCGCTGATGGGCAACTGGACGATCGCCTCTGGATTGTCCAGGTTGAGTGAAGCCAGGCCATAGGTATCTTCAAATTGGGTCGTGTGGAAAATGAGGCTGCTGTCGTTTCGGATGAAGTGACTTTGCGACGTGTTGTAGATTTGGGGCAGTGCCTCTGGTTTGCGTTCCAACAGGGGTGTGCCCAATAAAGTCGAGGGCTGTGCATCACCCAGATTATAGAGGAAGTAGACATTGTCCCCAGCACCGTACCCTTCGGCCAGAATGAACTTTGTTTTGTCCTCATTGCTGCCATCGGGCATACCACCGAATTGACTTTCATTGAGCTTGGTTAATTCTTCTGTTTGCAAATTGGCCAGGTAGGAGCGAAAGCATGATTCAGTGCGCGATTCGGCGATGAAGAAGATGAGATTTCGCTCTAAATCTTCACCCGCAGCGCTCACGCGATGCCCGGCAAAGGAATCGCCAAACAATGGTTCTGGATAGCCACCGTCCAGCGGAATGCTCATTGGCAGGTAATTTTCATCACCGTCCTGGTCTAGCATGACCAGGATTTTGCCTAGTTTGGGGAAGACAACGAAGGAGTTCCCAGGCATGAGGTGGGGATTTTGCAGCGCAATGTCCGGAGGCAGCAGCGGTTCAGGAACGCTGCCACCACGATCCATGACGTAGAGGCTGTTACGGCCGTTTAAATTGCTAATAAAGTAGATACGATTCCCAACCATTTGTGGCACCAAAAAAAGTCGGGCAGACAAAAAAGATTCGATTCGCTTCATGGTTTCCTCCTATTTCATCTTTGGCGCACAGGCGCAGAGAAAATAATCTATTTTCGTAGTTCCATGGTGAATAGGTTTCGGGTGGGGGCCGTGTCGATGTGGGGAAGGTGGGTTTCAACGAGGCTAATGGTTTCTTCGATGAGCTCCTTGAGTTGGGAAACGGCCTTTTGCCCATCCACTTCAAATAAGGCAGGCAGCCGCCGAGCTACCTCGTGCGGGGCAACGTTCATCTGAGCAATGGTGTGATCTAACCCCTTAATTTTGCCAGGATGATAAAGTTGATTGAGGCCGCACAGCACGCCAAAGATGTTTTGAACGGCCGTTAACAGCTCTTCCTGCAAAAAAATCGTCTCATTGCGATCCACCCCCATCTTTTGCAGCACCCAATGCGGACGAAAGCGCAAATATTTTTTCACGAGCAGCTCGCTCAACTGAGGCGGATAGCTAGCCAGCTGTTCCTGCCACATTTGGATATAGTCCGCACCCTTTAGCGGCACACCGGTGAGGATGCCGTTGAGCGCAATCTGTTTGTTCATATTGTCGAGATCTGGTTTAGCGAAAAACTCATCGAGCAGCGCTGCCGTTTCGCTTAGCAAGCCGTGAGCGAAGTCATGGCGAATGCCGTCAATAAATTGATAGAGAGCAAAGCCTTCTGCGGCGCTGCCGCCGTAGAACCCGCCGCCAGAATCAAATGCCGCCTGACGATACATCTCATATTCTGCCTCGCTGGGGAGCGCATCGTAATACAAGATAACATCGATGTCTGAGTTGGCATCAGCTAGCCCTTTGGCCACAGAGCCGGTGACCAGGATCGCTGCAATGTGAGGATTTTGCTGGAAAACGGCCGTATTTTGCCGTGCCATTTCTAAAAGTAAAGCGCTTCTGGCGTTCATGATTGGATCAGCTTCTTGGTTTACCGGACCGTCTGCACAACGGCCCTATCACAGGATCTTTCATCAATCAGGCTTCTTCTTCAGCTGCGGGTTGCGGAATCGGGTAAAAAGCAACGGTCGCACCAAACAGGCGCTGGGCAACGGCCGTATCTGTGCGCCCGTTGTTGTGGCTAGCCGTCTCCATCTCCTCCAATAGATCGTCAAACCGGGCATAGAATTCGGCAAACTGTACCGCCGTTAAGCGCAGTGTGGAACGTGACAAAATGCCACGCCGATCTTCCTGGGCAGGCTTCATTTGCTTTGCCTCAATACTGCGTTTAATTTCCGCTCGGGTGACGTCAAAAATTGCGCCCAACATTTGATCGATATCGTCACCTAAAGCATCGCTTTTTGCCAGCAATCCATCCTGCAAAGCATAATTATTGGCCACGACCTGATACGTCTTCTCTACAATGCCTGAAACAATGTTGGTTTCGACAACACGGATAAGCCCGTGCGCTTCCATAAGATTGACATGGTAATACAGCTTGGTGGCCGGGCGGTTAATCTGTTCTGCTATTTCCTTAACAGATTTGGCTTTCCTAAGCGTTTGCAGGATTTCCAGCCGTAAGCTATGCGCTACCACTTTTAGGGTTTCCAAGTTATCAATAATGAATTTATCTGCGATGTTGTTGTGAAAAGTCATAAACCCTTATATTGTAGGTAAGATGAATATTTAAAAAATTTCAAATGGTTAAGTAAGTTTAACTACTGCGCTCCAACCTGTCAAGCACGCTTCCTGACAATATGGCTATTGCGAAAATTAGCGTAGTTTTGAATACTATTGGCACTGATTCTCCAGTGGTACCGATCGGTTGATCTGTAAGCTCTGTTGTAAGATAGCTCACCAATAATTTGCTCCGATTGAAGATTACCAGGCATCATATTATATGTGAGTTATCACCCACCACGATTCAGTGTGGTTATTGTTTTGGTAAGGTCCAATTAACCAGATCGATGACCATCAACTCCACTGTCCTCAACATCGCAAAGTTGGTTGCTGATGAATCGAATAGCTTTCCGGGGTCATCACGTCTTCGTTACCGAGTAGATTTAAGACACGGTTGAGCGTGATGTTGCTCTCATGGCTAACGACCGAATTTACCGCTTTGTTGGGAGCTTACTTCATGCTGATTTATTACACACGAAAAATGGTTGATTGTTTTGTCTAAAGTTCTTGAAGGTGTTCAACTTTATCTTAGTCGTCAGGCCATGGGTCTGGGGCGCTATTTTTTAGAGCAGCTGTTATTTTTATTGATTGGCTGGGTACCAACTATTGTTGGCGTTGGTTTACGTGCTTTCTTGTACCGCCTCATCTTGCAAATGGAAGGTATGGCGGCCATTGAAAATAACGTCCGCCTTCGTTTTGCCAATTACATTACTTTGAAAAATGGCGTCTATCTGGATCAAGGCAGCTATTTGCATGCTTGTCCCAACGGTATCGAGATTGGCGAAGATTCGATTGTGATGCACGGTGCCGTACTGCACGTTTATAACTTTAGAGGCTTGCCAAATGCAGGCATTAAGATTGGGCGTGATAGCTTAATTGGTGAATATAGCATTATTCGTGGTCAGGGTGGCGTGACTGTGGGAGACCGGGTGTTTACGTCGCCGTTTACCCAGATTATTGCAGTAAACCACATTTTTGATGATCCAAAACGGCCGTTTACCGAGCAAGGCATAACTGCAGAAGGCATTGTTATTGAAGATGATTGCTGGCTAGGAGCTGGCGCGGTTATTACCGACGGCGTACGGGTTGGCAAGGGGTCTGTGGTAGCCGCAGGTGCCGTCGTTACGAAGGATGTGCCGCCACATTCGGTTGTGGCTGGCGTACCGGCCAAAGTAATTAAAACAATTGACGGGCCCGCCATTGCCCATGACAGAACGATCTATTATTAAGTTTTACCCAGCCGCCACAGGTACTACAGGTAAAGCTTAAGGAAACAATCCTATACTTCTGCATGTACTTATTCTACTTACGGATAGCATGCGCAAATAAACTAATTGGTGCGACTTAATTATGACCACACTTTCTGTTGTTATACCAGCCTACAATGAAGAAGATGGAATTGCAGAAATTGCCCATCGTGTTTTGGCGGTACGTGATTCACTGCGCGAAGTTGGCGTAGACGATTTAGAGCTGCTCGTTGTTGACGATGGCTCAAAAGACAAGACGGTTGAAATTGCCAGCAGTATCGAGGGCGTCACTTTGATCCAGCATCCTATAAATAAGGGATATGGTGGGGCGCTAAAAACCGGCTTCAGCCAGGCCCGCGGTGAACTGATCGGCTTTTTAGACGCCGACGGTACGTATCCGCCAGAATATTTCCCCAAACTTTGTGTTGAAGCATTGAATGGTTCAGAAATTGTGGTGGGCTCGCGGATGGCCGGGGCAGACAGCCAAATGCCCTTCACCCGCCGCGTTGGCAATTTCTTTTTTGCCAACTTGCTCAGTATTTTGGGCCGACAGCGTATTACAGACAGCGCCAGCGGCATGCGCGTGTTTAAGCGGGAAGTACTAGAGAAGATTTACCCGTTGCCCGATGGGTTAAATTTGACGCCGGTGATGAGCACCCGCGCGCTGCATGAACAAATTAAGATGACGGAAACCCCGATTCCGTACAGCGAGCGACTGGGTCGTTCCAAACTGAGCGTGGTGCATGACGGCCGTCTTTTCCTGGAATCCATGATTTGGACGGCAATGACTTACAATCCTGTTCGCATTTTGGGGTTGATTGGCCTGGCGGGCATTATTGTTGCCGCTTTGGTGTTGATTGGCTTGATTGTGGCACGGATTGGCGACACCACAAATTTGGGAGCCTGGGGAGTAACGGCCGTATTTACTGCGCTGATTACCTCTGTTGGTGGCATCAGCATTTTTGCGCTTGGTGTCACCTTTAACTACATGGTTTCGATATTCCACAAGCAGCCGATTCGGCAGGGCTTGTTTCGTAAACCAGTTTTCAAAACCCCTATCAATCATCACTTTGGTTGGTTGGGTGCTTTGGCGCTGGTGCTGGGCATTATTCTCGGTGCGGGCAGCCTTTCGTTAGCAATAAGTCAGAATTGGCCAATTCAGCGTGTTTGGCTCTATCTGCTAGGGAGTGCCATGGGCACATTGGTTGGTTTGCAATTGATTATTTATTGGGTTTTGCTGCGCGTTTTGGAACAACTAAGCCAGCGTGAAATCCTAGCAAAGCGTGATTTACAAGGATACGGTGAATAGGCGCTATATAGCGCCATTGGTCCAAATTCGTTTTAAACTCAGAAAAGAAAACGGGCGTAGCCAGGAGAAATGCAATGAGTCAAGTTAAGCTCGAAGATGTAGACGTTAAAGGAAAAAAGAAATCCCGTAAGGATGATCCCTTGCGCGAGAATTTAGGAACCCGCCGCGTACCAAAGTTACGCATGGCTAATTTCCCAGATGCAGATGAAATCGTTCATCAAGGTTTGTTAGAAGAAAATCGCGGCCCGAAGGCAGTTGACATCGTGTTGGTGAATCCACCGACGCCCGATGGCGGCTTGTGGATTCGGACGCAGCATCGTGTTGGTCGCCGCACCCGTGAGAATATGGTGTGGCCACAGGTTTCATTGGCCCAGATGGCAGCAATGCTTTATCCGCAGCACTCAGTTGCCGTGATCGATGCCAATGCAGAGCGAATGAGTTGGCCGGAGTTTGCGAAGAAGCTTGATGAGCTGAAGCCAAAATATTACCTGACACAGGTAACAGCCCCCACGCTGGAAAATGATATGTATGGTTGTTTTCTGGCCAAGGCGCGCGGCGCTCAAACCATTGCCTTTGGCACCCATGTCACCCCCATTCCACGTGAAACAATGCGGCCGTTTCCTTCCTTGGACTATATCTTGCTGGGTGAACCTGATTTGTCGATTCGAGATTTGATGGATGTCATGGAAGGTAAAGTAGACCAGCGACCGGAAAACATCCAGAAGATGTTTGACACACATGATCCGATGTATGAACCAGCCTTGAATGAAGATGGCACGATTGAAATGCACAAAATTAAGGGTTTGGTTTGGCGTGACGGCGAAGAGATTATCGTGAATATGACACGGCCGTTTATCCCCGACTTGGATGATATGCCGATACCTATGCACCATTTACTGCCTTGGGATCAATACCGTATGCCGCTAATAAAAGGGCCATTCACTTTCATTGTGACCAGCCGCGGCTGCCCCGCTGGCTGTACGTATTGCATCAAGCACGTTAGCTACCAATTCTCAGTCCGTTTGCGCTCTGCAGAAAAAATCATGGAAGAGTTGTGGGTCCTCAAAAAGATGGGGCTCAACAATATTCACATGTACGCCGACTTATTCACGGTAAACCGTGAGCAGGTTATGGAACTATGTCAGAAGATGATTGATGAAAAAATCAATCTGAAGTGGACCTGTAACAGCCGGGTTGATTACGTCGATGAAGAATTACTCTCAATGATGGGTAAGGCCGGTAATTGGCTGATCTCTTGGGGTATAGAAAGTGGTAGCGAGCAGATCTTACGCCATGCCCGCAAGGGAGCTTACCCGGACAAAGCAGCGCGATCCTTACAGTGGGCGCGTAACGCAGGTATCAAAAACTGGGGCTATTTCATTATTGGCTTGCCTGGTGAAACGGAAGCAACTATTCGCGAGACAATCGACTTCTCTAAGGGATTGCCGCTGGATATTGCCTTGTTCCACGTAGCCGCACCTTATCCCGGGACACCATTCTTCTTTGAAGTGGTGAAAAATGGCTGGTTCCGTCCTGGAACGCGCTGGGAGCAGGTTGATATGGATAAGGGTACTGTGCTGGACTACGAAGGGCTTCCGGCTGAGCGGCTGCTGTATTGGCAGCGTCGCGCTTTCCGTGAGTGGGCCTTCCGACCTGGTCCGATTCTAACTTACCTGAAGATGGTTGCCTCGGACGTCTCAACTGTTAAATCGGCTTTGAGCGTAGGGCTGCAAACATTGAGCTGGCAAGCAAATCGCGATTAGATAACAAATAACAGCGGCTTGTGCCTGAGCGGCATGTCAAAAGGCACAGACCGCTGTTATACTTTTAACATGAGTAGTATTCCTCGATATTCTATATTCATGTTGTCTGATATTTACTCAGCAACTAGGCAGAGCCGCCGTTTGGCATTCATTGCAATCGCATACAAGTTCAATCAAGCCACTCTGTGCTGTCAAGACTACAGTGGTACATTATGATTGAACTGGCAAATGATCGTTGGTTTCCCATTGTCAATCTGGCATTGGCAATGGGTGCCGCCACACTTTGGTATTTAACCTCTGGCCGCATTGGCTGGCCGCTGGTCGTGGCAATTTTGGTTCCGTGGATTTTACGTATTGTTGCGGGTCGCTTTCCCTACCGGCGTTCGCGGTTTGATGGGTTGTTGTTGATCTTTGGGGCAACGGCCGTTCTTGGCACTCTTACCGCCTACAACAGCGATCTGGCTTTGGGAAAATTTTGGATTCTGCTGGGAGCGATGGCGGTTTACTTTGCTATTGTGTCGGTGTCCAGATGGGATGCGTGGTTGCTGGCTGGCGCTTCAGGACCACTTGGTGCCTTGTTGGCCATCTATTTTGTGATGAGCAACAATTGGCAACAGTGGCCAGCAGACATTGCTTTGTTTAATCGAATTGGCGCAGTGTGGATGTCGCTACGGCCGTCTTTTCCCTTCCCTGTTCTGCATCCCAACACCTTGGGTGGCATGATGGCTTTGTTACTCCCCTTTAGCATTGCCTTTGGCATTTATGCTTGGCAAAAACGACAGATTCGCTGGGTGCAATTGGCCGTCGTCTCTGGGGGAATTACCCTGGGTGGCCTTATTTTTACCAGCTCCATCGGTGCCTGGCTGGCTTTGTCTGTGGGCCTCGGAATTTGGCTGTTGTGGGAGCTAAGCGAACTCCTGCAGAAAAAACTACCGATATCGCAAAAGGTCATTTTTATCGGACTGGGATTCGTCATACTGCTCATTGGCTTCTATTCGTTAAACTTCGTCATAGGTACAGGTATTGGTCAGGACGACGCTGCAGACCGATTGAACCTGGCCCGGCAAACCTTATTTTTGATAGAAGATTTTTCTTTAACAGGTGGAGGTCTGGCCACTTTTCCCGGATTGTACGCCCAATATATACAGGTTACGCCTGCATTTTTTGCCGCTTACAGTAACTTTTATCTGGACATATGGCTGGAGCAAGGGTTCTTCGCTTTTGCAGCGGTGCTTGTCATGTTGGGCGGCAGCTTTTGGCTGCTCTTGAGGCAATCTGCCTTTGTCGCGAAAGAGCAAAAAATGAAAGCAGCACAGCCTGATTTGGTTGCGGGAATTAAAATAAAGGCGCAACGCAAACGGCGCAAATACAAAATGAGCAACCACGAGCTGGTGCTGTTTCGGTGGGCGGCGTTTGTCAGCCTGGTGGTGATGGTACTCCACGGTCTGATTGATGATGCGCTATTTGGTGATTTGGCATCGCCACTGCTGTTTTTTGCGCCAGCAATGGTCATTCTGGTGACGCGGCGTGGCAAAAAGGCTGAGCGATTGCCGGCAGCGGTGCGACGGCGGCGCTGGATAATTGGTGTCGGGGCAACCGCCACAGTCGTCATTGGCTTGTTTGTTGCGCAACGAGAGACCCTACAGGCGCAATGGTATGCCAATTTGGGCGCGTTAGCACAGGCTCGCGCAGAGCTGGTTGGCTGGCCCACAAATCAGTGGGATGCAGGCGGTGATTCGCAGCGGTTTACGGCAGCCAGCGCACTCTTTGAGAAAGCGTTAGCGATAGACGCCCAAAACCGCACAGCTCATCATCATTTAGGCACGATTGCAATGGTAAATCGCGATTATGAAACGGCCGTGTTTCACTTAGAGCACGCGCAAGAAAGGTCAGAAGACCATCGCGGCATTGTTAAATCATTGGGGTATAGTTACATATGGCGAGGTCAATTTGAGCAAGCAGCGCAAGTCTTGGCGACCATTCCAGAAGCCCGTGCAGAAATGACAGTGTATAGCAACTGGTGGCAGCGTCAGGATCGTTCCGATTTGGCATTCAGAGCCAGTAACATGGTGGCATTTCTAGAAGATGAAACCACTTTAGGCCAATAAGTATATTGACCTTAAGAAAGTTCGCAGCATTGTCAAGTTAACCTTGGTTCTTAGGTGCAAGCAAATCCAGCAGCAACTTATCGATTCCTATTTGCTTACACGCTGTTCAGTCAAAAAGAACTTAATCCTTTTACTATGTGAGGAAAAACTATGAAGCACGCATTAAGCAGATTTTGGGCAGGCTGGAAAAAGTTCGGCCATTTTATGGGAGATTTGGTAGCACGCGTCGTATTAACGCTGTTCTACTTCACCATCTTCTTGCCGTTCGGTTTGATTATCACGTTATTTAGCGATCAGCTGGATATGAAAGATTTAACGCCTTCCTGGCTGGAACGCAAAACAAGAGATTTGACGTTGGACGACGCACGGAGGCTCTGGTAAATGTATATTTTAGGTGTATCTTGTTACTATCATGATTCGGCTGCAGCAATTTTGCAGGACGGTGTCTTAGTTGCGGCCTCGGAGGAAGAACGTTTCTCCCGTAAGAAGCATGATTTTGGCTATCCAACGCAGGCAATTGAATTCTGTTTACAGCAGGCCGGTATTACGGCCCAAGATTTGGATTACGTTGTATTTTATGAAAAGCCGCTGCAAAAATTTGAGCGGATTCTGATGACAACGTTGCAAACCTTTCCTCAATCCTATCCGGTTTTCCGTGAATCGATGGTGGCCTGGTTTAACGAGAAATTGTGGATCAAGGGTGAACTGCTATCGAAGTTAGATATTCCGGATGAAAAGTTGCTATTTGTGGAACATCATCTTAGCCACGCAGCCAGCTCCTTTTTCTGCTCACCTTATGAGGAAGCGGCCGTTTTAACAGTAGACGGTGTAGGCGAATGGACAACCACAACGTTGGGCAAGGCATCGGCGGTTTGGGAACAAACGCCTGATGGTCTACCCGGTACGCAAAAGAGCAACAGTATCGAGCTGTTTCAAGAAATGAAATTCCCTCATTCCATTGGCCTGCTTTACTCGGCGTTTACCGCATTCTTAGGCTTCCGGGTAAACAATGGCGAGTACAAAGTGATGGGTATGTCCCCCTATGGTAAACCCACTCGGATGGATGATGTTTACAAAGTATTCCACATGGCCGACGATGCGAGCTTCCGTCTGGACATGGATTACTTTAGCTTCCACAAATCTACTTCCAGAACGTTTAGCAATAAATTCGTTGACCTATTTGGTGAACCTCGGGTACATGACTCCATCTTCTACACTCCGACAACCCATCCATTGAAGGATCATCCGCAGTGGGATCAGCGTACGGCCGATAAGAATCAATACTATGCCGATATTGCTTCCAGTATCCAACGGGTGACAGAAGATGCCATGTTGAAGATGGTGGCGCACGCTTACGAACAAACCGGACTGAAAAATCTGTGTATTGCCGGCGGTGTGGCGCTGAATTCGGTGGCAAACGGCCGTATTATGCGCGAAGGCCCCTTCGAGAGCGTATACATTCAGCCTGCCGCTGGTGATGCGGGGGGTGCACTTGGCGCAGCGCTTTATGCCTACCACGTCTTGCTGGGCCAGCCACGTAAATTCTTTATGGAGTCAGCCTACTGGGGCAAATCCTATACCCACGATGAGCATAAGGCCGCTATCGAAGATTATGGCTACAGCTACGAATATGTGGATGACGTGGATAAGGTTGCCACACACATGGTGGATGATATTCTGGCCAAGCGCGTTATCGGTCTGTACCAGGGCCGCTTTGAGTGGGGGCCGCGTGCTTTGGGCAACCGCTCTATCATGGCAGACCCGCGTGGCGCTGAGATGAAGGGCATTGTCAATGAGCGCATCAAGTTCCGCGAACCGTTCCGGCCCTTTGCGCCGGTGGTTCTAGAGGATCGTGCCCCAGAATTCTGGCAAGATTTAGAAGATCACAAAAAGACCTATCCTTACCGCTACATGCTGGCCGTGTGCCGCACTCAGCCGGGACAAGGTGAGAAGATTCAAGCAGTGGACCATGAAGGAAGCGGCCGTATTCAAACGGTACGTCGGGAATGGAATCCTCTCTACTATCGGGCCATTGAGCTGTTTGGTGAGGCCACCGGCGTTCCGGTTCTGCTAAATACTAGCTTTAACCTGCGCGGCGAGCCTATTGTGACTACGCCAACCAACGCACTGAATACGTTTACGCAGAGTGATATCGATACGCTGTATATGGATGGCTTTATCGTTCGTAAGAGCCAAAATAAGAATACTGCGATAAAAAAGCCTGAAATCACTTTTGCAAAGGATTGATGATGCGTAAACTTCTGCAAAATCTAGCGATGCTTTTTTTCAGCTTGCTGTTTACGCTGGCCTTGCTAGAAGGTGCTGCGCGCATCTTTAAATTGGGGACTGGTTTGTTTTGGCAACCGGATACAGAATTTGGCTGGGTGAATATCCCAGATGCAACTGGCTGGGAATCCTGCTACGGTGAATGCCAAATTCGGGTAACAATCAACAGCCAGGGGCTGCGCGATCGTGAAATACCCTATGAGAAGGATCCGGGAACGACCCGTATTCTAATGTTGGGAGATTCTACAACGGCCGCTATGCAGGTGTCCTTGGAAGATACGTTTGTTAAGCAACTAGAAAGCGAGCTGAACAATGACGCTGGGCAGTGGGAAGTGCTCAATGCTGGCGTTAATGCCTACGGTACAGATAATGAGCTGCTTTTTTATCGACTCGAGGCTGAGAAGTATGATCCAGACATCGTTTTCCTGAACATGTATCTGGCCAACGATGTGTACAATAACCACCAGGTTCTGGAGCGACGCTATGGTGGCCAAAGTGCCAAACCGTACTTTACCTTGAGTGAAGACGGGGAGTTGGAGTTACAAAACTTTCCAGTTGAAGACACATCAACCGTTTGGACGAAATTGGGGACTTTTCTGAAAAAGAACTTCCAGCTTCCGCGATTTGTAGCCCAAACGCTTGCTTTGCGTGGGGATATTCCTGGCTGGCTTTCGCCAATAATTCAACTCTTTAGTGGCGGTCGCGGCGCAGCTTCAACAGCAGATAATGATAACATTGACCAATCTGGCGGCGATGCAGCCAATACGGATAGCGAAGAAACGGCCGTTCAAACACCGCCACGCAGGCCCGATATTTGTGACCCGGAACCGCTTCCTATTATTGAAAACGCCTGGGCAGTAACAGAAGCACTCATTTTGGAACTGCAAATGGAAGTTGAGGCAAACGGGGCACAACTTGCCATCATGCTCATCCCCGCCGCACCACAAATTGTGCCGCCCCAAGGGGACGCCGATTGGTACTGCAATGTGCCTAATGACGTGCTGACCGCCTTTTTAGATGAGGCTGGTATTCCATATCTGGATATGCTGCCAGCGTTTCGAGAAGCATCATTGGCTGGTAATGGTCCTTACTATTTCGAACGAGATTTTCACATGAATGCCGAAGGACATGATTTAACAACCAACCTATTGGTTCAATTTGTAGACGAAACCTTTATTGATGCCAATAATAGCAATGAATAATATAGAGTTTGACTTTAGTCAAACGGCAAATTACCTGTTTTAGGAGAGATTAAATTATGAAAGCATTCTTGCGAAGCATGTCATCTAATGTTGGTGTAGTTGGCGAGCTATTGGGCTTTTTGTGGTCCAATAAACGGTGGTGGCTCATTCCCATGGTTGCCGTATTGCTGCTATTTGGCTTGTTTGTCATCTTTGGTACTGCGTCTGGCTTGGCACCATTTATTTACACCTTATTCTAGTCTAGCACACAATTTAACAACCAAACTCCCGGATGTTGCCGTTTTTAGGCGATATCCGGGAGTAAAATGATTTAATTTAACGCAATCAGCGGTAGCAAATTGCTAGGCTACTGGTTGAATGAGATTATTATTTACTGGCGACCTATGCTTCGAGCGAGGCGCAGTACGTTTATTGTATTGTTACCATTTGCAGTGCCCGGAGCCACCCAAGCAACCCATTTCTCCCCGCCAAGACACTGCCTCTATTGAAAACCTATTATGAATAAATTATCGAATCCTCTTACTATTCGCCTGTTTTTGTTTGTAGCTGTACTTTCTTTGTTAGTGGTCAGCGGCTTAACGGTTCTGGCACAGGCAGAAGAAGACCGTATCTGGAGTGACCCTGTTAATATTTCCAGAAGCGGGGCAGCCTCTGAGCCTTCACTATCCCAAGATAGTACCGGAATGTATCACCTGTTTTGGCGGGATGAGTTCGCTGGAATCGTCTATGCTACCGGTGACGGTCAGACGTGGTCTGAGCCAGTCACGCCTCGATTCCCATTTAGCGAACCGCCTTTTGGTGCGGTGGGCGAGAGTGGGTTTGAAGGCTTTTTTACCCCATCGGTATTTGTTGATGGGGAAGATCGGGCGCATGGTTTGTGGGTTAATGAGGATGACGAGCTGTTCTACAGTCGATCGGGCCTGGCAGATGTTACAGCGGGGTCAACCGGTTGGACAGGCCCTCGATTGTTGGCGACCAGCGTCTTTAAGTATGAGATTGTTGTCGGAGAAAACGGCCGTCTCCATATGCTCTATCTGAGTACCCGCTCTACTGAGCTGACGGGCGCCGGTATCATCTATCGCTATTCCGATGATGGTGGCTCCGTGTGGTCCGTGCCAGTTAATGTATATGCCTCGGACTATTACCGTACCATCACCCCAGGGGAAGCAAATATCCACATCAGTACGGCCGAAAACCAGACAGTTGTAGTTGCCTGGGATAATCGCGATTTAGACTCTGTGTTTGTCAGTCGCTCCACAGACAATGGCAACACCTGGGAAACGCCAAGAGTTGTAGATCAGCGTCTGGAAACAGATCCGATTGATTCGACTGGCCCTTCCCAAATGAACCTTGCGACAGAAGGCAGCAATGTGAACTTGACCTGGCGAGCCGGCCACGATGTTGATCAGTGTGGCCAATATGTGCAGCAATCGAGCGATGG
This sequence comes from uncultured Anaerolineae bacterium, assembly GCA_965368765.1. Lineage (GTDB taxonomy): Bacteria > Chloroflexota > Anaerolineae > Promineifilales > Promineifilaceae > Leptofilum. The sequence continues at coordinate 23,962 of CBDUOF010000008.1, forward strand.
TGGGGCGACCTGGGGCGGGATCCAGTTGGCGCATGAGGGTGAGATTAATTGCCCGGAAAACGGCCGTTTTGCCCAAGGTAGTAACGGATTGCTGTTTCTTATTACAGCGTTGGAAGACAATATTTACATGCAAGCCCAAGATGGTGACCAGTGGAGCCGTCCAATACTACAATCACCGTTAGGTAGCTTTACAGACCCCGTTACGTTTCGCAACGTTCGCTTTGATTGTTACCAAACCGATGTCACCTCAGAAAATCGCTTATTAGTTGTGGGCTGTGGCCAGAGCAATGACGATGATATATGGCTTATCTCCAGGCCGTTGGGCACTATCGAAAATTGGGCCGCTCGCTTCGTGCCCACCTCCGTATGGAGCCAGCCAATTGCTGTAGCGACGGCCGATGTGCAGCTGTTGCAACCCAACCTGGTCGTGGGCGGTGACGACCGAATTCATTCCTTCTGGAGCCAATCGGGAAATCCTGTGGCTTCCGAGCGCGTCACCAATCCGCTTAACATCCCTGGCAACGAAATTTTTTATTCTCGGTTTGATGCGGGCGTTTGGTCATCACCCAGACCCGTCCTGCGTTCCCCCAGTGGCGACCAGGCAGACTTCCCCGCTATCGCTTCTGATAACCAAGGAAGCTTATTTGTGGCCTGGGCGGGCAATCAGCCCAACGGCGTCTATTTTAGTCGTTCTCTGGCAGACCGGGCGGCTTCCGTGACAGAATGGGTTTCTCCCCGACTGTTGCCGGCCCCGCGAGATTCTGCTACATGGCCTAGTATCGTCTCAGACGGCGATAGTACTATTTACGTCGCGTATACAATCCCGTTAAATGAAGATCGTGGTATTTACCTAACGCGATCTGAAGATGATGGTGAGAGTTGGTCCGATGCTGTTGTCGTGTTTGATGGTGTGGCGGCTGGTTGGGATTTAACTGGCCCTTCTCGCTTAACCCGCACGCAAGACGGGACGCTGCATCTATTATGGACGCGATGGACACAATTGCCCGAAGCCCAAGCTGTCGTTTTGGCGTATGCTCGTTCAGAGGATGACGGGCAGAGCTGGTCTGAACCTGAGATTGTGACAGAAGAGCCCTTATTGGGAAGCGCCATTTTAGGCGTGCAGGAACGGTTTGTTCACCGAATTTGGATGGGTCTCATTGACGGACGTCCCGTTATTTGGCATCAGTTTTCAGAGGATGGCGGGATTACCTGGAGTAGCGCTGGCCGCGTGGCGGATCCTGGTTTGACTCCAGGGCCAACTGCGCTCATCGCTGACCATAATGAGAATCCCATTATTGTGCAGCTGGCGGAGAGCAATGCCGGGCAGCTGGTTTTACAAGAGTGGATATGGACGGAAGATCGATGGGTAGGTGGTGAGCGGCGGATTTTGCCGGATACGGCCGTTAATGCCGATGCAATTTCAGCAATTGCTGCACCAGACGGGCAGATTGCTGTCTTATACAGTAGCTTCATCAACGACGGCAGCGTCATAAAAGACGAAATAATTTATACAAGTCGTCAATGGCAAGTCGATGATTCCAGTGTAACGCGAGAACCGTTGCCGACATTAACAGCAACGCCTGAAATATTACCAACTGAGACGCCGATTCCTCAAGCCACGCCAACTGCAACCGCAACGTTGGCTCCTGTGGTGAATGCAGGGCCACTTAGCAGCAGCTCCGGAGGCATTATCGTGGGAGTAGTGGTTGCGCTCGTATTGGTCGGCATTATGTTCTTCTTTGGTTCGCGTGCTGCCCGCTCCAAGTAAGGTGCATCTTAAGAGTGTGCCCCTACTATGAAGCCCGTACCAAAAAGGCCGCATTTGAGCTGCCTGGGGATAGCCCACAAAATAGGTACACCCTGAATTTTGCCAAAGAACTTGTTTAATATGTAAAGGAGTTACACCCATGAAACGTATCTTTATTGCTGGCCTGTTTACCTCATTATTTGTACTCGTCGGGGCTGGATCTGTTTTTGCCGCGCCAGTGGCCTATATTGACCCGAATACTGGTGGTATGTTGGCCCAGGCCCTAATCGTGGTCTTGGGTATGGCAACGGGTGCCTGGTTCTTCTTTGCAAATCGGATCAAAATGGGCTTCAATCGGCTGATGCGTTCTTATCGTGAAAAGAAAAATGGGGCGGCTGTGCAGGAAGTTGTTACATCCGAATCTCCACAAGAGAACAATATCCAATAAGTTGGATTTCTCCTGGCGATGATGATACGCAAGCCCATCAACGCTAACTATGATCCATGCAGTCATTTCAAAATCTAGTTGACTGTGATCGTGCTTACCGAATAGCACAAACAATAGGTAACCCTATTACCAACATAGGTGGCTTTTCGGTAAGCGCGTGGTTCAATCCTCAATCGTTTCGACATCGCTTCTCACCGTTGCCACCAAAAAAAGATAGATAAACATGCGTGTAGTAATTATTGGCCTAGATGCCTTTGAACCAAGACGTTTTGAACGACTTTATGAAGAAGGGCGAGTGCCCAACTTGGCTCGCTATGTAGATCTGAGCGCTTATTCTCGGTTTGCAGTTTCTAATCCACCTCAGAGCGAGGTGTCATGGACGAGTATCGCCACAGGGTTGAACCCTGGCGGACACGGGATGTTTGATTTTGTCCACCGCAATCCGGCTAACTATGCCTTAAATGTGTCGCTGCTGCCTACAAAAAGTGGTTTTGGCGGGACACAGTTTGCCGAACCATTTTCGGCAAAGACGATTTTTGACCAGGCGGTGACGCAGGGCTATCCGGCCACTGCATTGTGGTGGCCGGCATTGTTTCCAGCAAGGGTAAAGTCACCGGTGCGCTCATTGCCAGGGCTGGGTACGCCAGATCTGTTGGGCCGTTTGGGTGTGGGTACACTATTTACCACAGACAAGGGCCTGGCACAGGAAAACGGCCGTAAAACGCCCGTCGCTATTTTAGAAAAAGTGGGTGACAAGAAATATAAATCCGTTGTGGTTGGCCCTATGCGCAAGGCGCGCGGTGGCGTAGAACCTGCCACCCATGAGCTCATCGTGGAACAAACGGGCAGCGACACCGTCCAAATTATGTTGGAAAATCACCGCTTTGAGCTGCGGCTGGGAGAATGGAGCCCTATTCTGGAGCTCAAATTCAAAATTGGCTTTATGGTATCGCTCCCCAGCGTGACACAACTCATTTTGACCAAAGTAGGGAATGAGTTGAGTGTCTACGCGTTGCCGCTTCAAATCCATCCGCTGCGGTCGGCCTGGCAGTACGGTACACCGCGCAACTTTGTTAAGGATTCTTGGCAAAACGCCGGGCCGTTTCTCACTGTAGGTTGGCCGCAAGACACGACGGCACTTGAAGATGGGTTTATTGAAGATGATCATTTCATTCGGCTGTGCGAATCCATTGTAAACGTCCGTGAGCGCGTGTTAATGCACCACCTGGATTCGTTCCAGGAAGGGGTGCTGGGCTGCGTGTTTGATACGCTAGATCGCATGCAGCATATGTTCTGGCGCGATCGCCCCGATTTGATTGATGAATGGTATGTAAAGATGGATGCGCTGGTGGGGCGTGTGGAGCAGAAGCTGGCCGCTAAAGGCATCAAGGACATGACCAAACTCGTCGTTATTTCTGACCATGGCTTTACGGAATTTGGTCAGAAGGCGCATCTGAATCGCTGGCTACTAGAGCACAATTATTTGACGCCGAAAACGGCCGTTTCCAGCGGTAATTTTAGCGATGTCGATTGGGGTCAAACCCAGGCTTACGGCATTGGTCTAAACAGCCTCTATCTCAACCTGAGCGGCCGCGAAGGCAAAGGGATTGTGCAGGCTGGCGATCAAGAAAACTTGCTCAATAAATTGTGTGATGACCTTTTGCAGTGGGAGGCGCCAAACGGGAAGTCGGTTGTGAATAAAGTGTGGCGCAACCAGGATGTATTTGACGGGCCCTTATCTGCTTACGGACCCGACATCATGGTAGGATTTGCCCCAGGCTTTCGAGCCTCTTCCCAAACAGGGCTGGGTGGCTGGGAAGAAACGGCCGTTGAGCCCAACGATGATCATTGGGGAGCCGACCACTGCATTGATCCCAATGCGGTTCCGGGCGTGCTGTTTTGTAGTCACGGCCTGGGTAACTTCCCCAACCCGTCTTACCGCGATATTCCCATGCTTACGATTGGCGCCAAGCCAGATGCCAGCGGTTCGGCGCCGCCACCAACTTCTAGCGGTAATGAGTCCGATGAAGTAATTGAAGAGAGGTTAAAGAGTCTTGGCTACCTCTAACCCAACCACCATGGAAACGGCCGTTCCCAAAACCGAAGAAGCTGCGAAGCGTGGCATGAACAAGGCCACTTTGTGGATTGTTTTCGCTGCGGCTGTGTTCCCGACGCATCTTTGGGCAATTATTGATTTTTTGCGTGAATATCCAGCGTGGATTAAGCGCATGAGCACCTCGGAGCTTTTGGGGTCATTTTCCTACGTCATGGGCATCTTTGCCCTGCCCGATGCGATTGTTCTTTTCCTGGGTATTGTGCTGTTGGCATTGATTTTGCCTTATCGCTTTTTCCGGGAGAAGTTTGCTGCATTGGGCAGCGCGCTGGCCTTGATTACTTCTGTCTGGCTCATCGTTTTTCACTCATTTCCCAAATGGCTGGAGATGCGCCAACTGTTGCCGCTGGGTTTGTGGGCTGTGAGTTACCTGCTTGTGCTGGGCCTGGCCTATTTCCAGGTCTTGCGTAATCCGCGGGCAGAAGCAGCCGTGGATAGTTTTATGCAGCGGGCCGTCTCGTTGGCAGCGCTCTACCTGTTTATTGATTTTCTCAGCATTATCAACGTGGTTTTTCGTATTTTCTAGACCTGAACGGTTAGCAAAACCTGTCAGGTTTGAATGATAAGGATTCATTTGTGACCAAAATTGATCGGCGCACTTTTTTGAAGCTGCTGCCCACCGTCCCATTTTATAAAGTGGCCTGGCCTGCGGTACAAACGGCCGTACAAGGCAAAAATCAAGAACAGTCGGGCGACCAACCCAACATCTTGTTCCTGGTCTTTGACACCCTTTCGGCACAGCACGTTTCCCTTTATGGTTACAATCGCGAAACGACGCCAAACTTTGCCCGCTTTGCTGAAAAGTCCACCGTGTTTCACAAGCACGTGTCTGGGGGGAACTTTACTTCGCCCGGCACAGCGACCCTGATGACGGGCACCTATCCCTGGACACACCGTGCCATCCAATTGCATGGGCTGGTAAAAGATGAATTTGTGCAGAATAACATGTTCAGCCTGATGCCAGACAATTACCACACGGCCGCCTACACGCACAACTTGCTCGTCATGTCGTTGCTTCACCAGTTTCGAGGTGATCTAGACCTGTTCAAGCATACGCGTGACCTCTGCCTGGCCGATGGACAGTTTGCCGATCGTCTTTTTTTTGAAGATTACACCACGGCGTTCTGGGCAGAAACGACAGCTCTACAAGGTGGGGCAACGCCACCCAGCACCATCTTTCTCTCCCTGCTCGATCGCTTTGCTCGCTCAGTGGGATCACGCGATTTCAAAAATGAGCTGGCCAAAGAGTATCCGCGCGGCATTCCCAATCTGCATAGCCTTTACTTTTTGCTGGAAGACGCCATCGATTGGATTGAGGAGCAGGTCGTCACGATGCCCCAGCCATTCATGGGTTATTTTCATTTGCTGCCCCCGCATGAGCCGTACACACCCCATGCCGATTATATTGATATTTTTACTGATGGGTGGCAGCCACCAGAGAAGCCCAAGCTGTTTGGCTCCCTGCGTACACCGCAGGCGATGTTGAATCGGGAGCGCCGATTATACGATGAGTATTTGGCATTTACGGATGCAGAATTCGGCCGTTTGCTCGACAATCTTGAAGCGCAAGGCATCCTGGAAAACACGCACATCATTCTAACCAGTGACCATGGCGAGTTGTTCGAGCGAGGCATCCGTGGCCATGTGACCTTGACCCTCTACGAAGGGCTGAATCACTTACCCTTGCTAATTCACAAGCCGGGTCAGCAAAGCCGGGAGGATGTTTTCCAGCGTACAACTGCTGCCGATATTCTACCCACGCTGATGCAAATTACCGGCCAACCAGTCCCGGATTGGTGCGAAGGTGCAGTTTTGCCCACATTTGGTGGTGCAGAAGCACCCGATGATCGCTTTGTCTATACGGTTGAGGCAAAAAGCAACCCTAAATATGCGGCACTTACAGAGGCCACGGTTGCTATGTATCAGGATGACATGAAGCTGATTCGTTACTTTGGCTATGCGGACGACGGCCAAGATAGGTACGAGCTTTATAACTTGAATGACGATCCAGAAGAGTTAAACAATATTTACGAAAGCGAAAAAGGGCTGGCAGACGATCTGACAACAGCGTTAAAAGATAAGATATTCGCCGAAAACGCGTCTTATCGCCGCGAATAAATGATTTGAGTAACAGCGCAGCTTGTTCTTCGGAAAGCACGTCTTTAGAGCTGTGCTGACGATTTTTAAAACTATTTTGAAGGAACGTATTAGATGATTGCACACGTACAGAACTTATTTCATCATCGTGAACTGATTGGCATGTGGGCCTTCCGTGAGATTCGGGTGCGCTACAAGCAGTCAATTTTGGGCGCAGCCTGGGCAGTTTTGCAGCCGCTGGCGCTTATGCTGATGTTTACCTTTGTTTTTTCACAAATTGCCCGGATTCCGACGGATCAGCCATACCCGATTTTTTCTTACACGGGTCTGTTGCCATGGACGCTTTTTGCCACTTCTATTAGCTTTGGCGTTAACTCGCTTATTAACAATATGAACTTGGTAACTAAAACCTACTTTCCACGAGAAGTATTGCCGTTTGGCGTCATTGGTGCAGCGTTGTTTGATTTTTTGATAGCTTCTAGCATTTTTGTCTTGCTTATGATCTATTATCAAATCCCAGTGACTATTCACTTTTTATGGATTCCGGTTTTCATTCTTATTCAGATTTTTCTGATGTTGGGTATTATCTTAATTGGCTCGGCCCTGACGGTTTTTTACCGAGACGTGCGCTATGTCGTTCCACTTGGGATTCAGCTATGGTTTTATGCCACACCCATTATTTATCCTATTAAAATGGTTGAAGAGAATTTGCCCCAGTTTCGCACGCTGTATGCCTTGAATCCGATGGTAGGTATTGTGCAATCGTACCGGGATGTGATTTTAGAAGGTGTGCCGCCGAACTTTACTGATTTGGGGATTGCAGCGGCCGTTTCCGTCACCTTATTTATTGTGGCATACATTATTTTCAAGCGCCTGGAAGTTACATTTAACGATTTGATTTAATTTGCACCTTTGCAGAAACACGACTTCTTGAAGCTGAGAATGTTCAAAGTTAAGCAATCGTGTTTCTAGTAACAACAACGATGACATCTGCTGAATGTTCAGCAGTTTTGTAGGAGGCATGGATGAAACCTGCTGTACGCTTTGACAAAGTATCTAAACGATATGAATTAGGTACTGGGCAAACCAGTATTAAAAGAATACTTAAAACGCCATGGGCCAAGATTACAGGACGCAACAATGTTGTGCCTGAAAGCCAGATTTTGTGGGCGTTGAAGGATGTGAGCTTTAACATTGAGCCTGGCTCGGCGCTGGGGTTGGTGGGGCCAAATGGCTCTGGCAAGACCACATCCCTGAAGCTGCTGTCGCGGATTACGTTTCCTTCGTCGGGGCGGGTTCATATAAACGGCCGTATCTCCGCTCTCATCGAACTTGGGGCAGGCTTCCACCCAGATTTAACCGGTCGGGAAAATGTTTATCTCAATGGCGCTATTTTAGGTATGAAAAGGCACGAGATAGATAAGCGGTTTGACCAAATTGTTGATTTTTCTGGCATTGGCCGCTTTATTGATACGCCCGTAAAGCGATACTCTTCCGGGATGTACGTGCGGCTGGGCTTTTCTGTGGCGGCGCACGTAGAGCCGGATGTCTTGCTGGTGGATGAAGTGCTGGCGGTAGGTGACGCCCAGTTCCGCCAAAAGTGCGCCCGCCGCATCGAAGAGTTGCAGACCATTGGCACAACGATTGTTTTTGTTGCCCACAACCTATACTTAGTGCGTAGCGTTTGTGACCAAGCCGTCTTTTTGCTCAAAGGGGAAGTCCAGGAGCAGGGCGAGGTGGATATGGTGCTTAACAATTATGAAAATTGGCTGATTGAACAGCAAATCAAGGAAGGTGGTGCCCCGGCTGCTGCAATGCGTGGTAAGGCAGATGGGCAGTCGAAGGATGTGGCCATTCAGGAAATTGTGGTACGAAACTTGACCAGCGGCTCCACCGAAGCCTTTAATTACAATGATCCGGCAGAAATTCAGGTTCATTTTAAGGCGCATAAACCGATTGCCAAACCAAACCTGGTGGTGCGGATTACGCGGGCCGATGGGGCGACAGCCGCCATGATCCGCACGGCCGATTATGGCCTGAAACTGGATGAATTGTCTGGTGAAGGGGTGATTTCTCTCAAGATGGATCGGCTACAGCTGGCCACTGGTGGCTATGTGCTTAACGTTTCCCTGCTTGGCCCCATTGATGGAGTGGCGCTGGCCTGGGGCAACTCACGCTGGATTCAAGTCTCTGGCATTAGCCTGGGCCACGAAGAAAGCAGCGGCATGTTTGTGCCTAATATTGCCTCAGCCGAAGTCCAGGAAAAACGTGCAGTTGTTGAGATGGTAAAGGAAGTTGTTTCATA